>JACMOT010000132.1 GCA_014377915.1 Tardiphaga sp. | reverse complement strand
GTCGGCGGCGACCTGATCCAGTCGGGCAAGTTGCGCGCTCTGGCTGTGACCGGCAACGCGCGCCTGCCGCAATTGCCCGACGTGCCGACCTTCGCGGAAGCCGGCTTGCCGGGTTTCGTTTACGACAGCTGGTTCGGCATGATGGCTGCGGCGGCCACGCCTAAGGCGATCGTGAACCAGATCGCCCGCGACCTTGCCGAGGTGATGGCCGATCCAGCTATCGGCAAACAGTACGCGGCCCAGGGCGTCACGCTGACGACCTCCACGCCCGAGGCCTTCGAGACCGAACTGCGCAGCGACGCTGAGCGTTACGGCAAGGTCGTCGTGGCGGCCGAGTCGGCGACGCGCTGACATCGGGTCACCGGAATGATGGCCGTCCGCTCTAAAAAGCGCGGATGGCTGCCGTCGGATAGCTCGGCCCGACGGTGTTGGCTGTCAGGCCGAGCTATCCATGTTTAGCAGGCTCATATGCTTATTGAGACAAGGTCACGGCTGATGGCCGTCGCGGCACTCGTCAGTTGTTCGCGCAGAATGGATTCTCGGGTTTTCGGGGTTCTGAAGGCCGGGGTGACAAACGAGATGGCCGCGACAAGGCCGGCGTTGTTGACGATACCGGCGGCGACGGCATAGACGTCGGAGGTAATCTCCGCACGGGATTCCGACCAGCCGCGCGCGCGAATGGTCTTGAGCTCGCGCATGAAGGATGTGTTTTTCGTCGAGAAGTCGGGGTCGCGACGCGCGACCTCGTCGAGTGTCTGCTCGATTTCAGTTGGCGACTCGTTGGCCAGCAACAGCTTCGGGCCCGCGCCACGATGAAGCGGCAGAGCGGTACCGAGGTCGAAGCTCAATCGAATGCGGGACGACGACTCGGCGCGTTCGATACAGACCGCCCGGTCTCCGGAACGGCGTAACAGGATCACCGTCTCACCGAGTTCCGCGGCGATACGCTGCATATGCGGCCGCGCGATGCTGGCCAGATCGGTGCCCGCCCGCGCGGCCTGCGCCAGGCTGATCACGCGCGGTGTGAGCATGTACGTGCCACGACCGTCTTCGTCGACGATGTTGGCATCGCGCAGAATGCCGATATAGCGGTAGGTCGACGACAGCGGCGTGCCGAGATGCGCGGACAAGCTCTCCGCCGTATGGCGAGGCTGCTCCGCCGAGAAGGCAAACAACGCCCGCAGGATTTTGCGAGACACGCCGTCGGCCGTCGATTTCTTGATTTGCCGCCGCACCGCAGCATTGGACTTCGCGATCAACGATATCTCCTCGACGACGGTTGCCGACCTAACCAGCACGCGCTGTTTATCATTTGCGCACCAACAAACTTGCCAAGCGGCGATCTTCTTATAGAATAATACTATGTTCTCATAAAGTGAGAAGTGGCCTTATGAAGCTTCCTTTGTTGGACTACATACGCCCGGCGACGCTCAGCGACGCGATTGCGGCGCTCGGCGCGCATGACGGGGATGCCAAGGTGATTTCGGGCGGCCAGAGCCTGATGCCAATGCTGGCGTTTCGATTGACTAGTCCAAAGCTGCTCGTCGATATCGGGCGACTGCCCGGCCTCGACCAGATCGTCGTGTCGGAAGAGGGCATCGACCTCGGTGCGCTTGTGACGTGGCGGGCCATCGAGCGCGACAAGCGGCTTGCTGACGTGCACCCGCTGCTTGTAGCGGCCATCGCTCATGTGGCTCACTATCAGATCCGAAACCGTGGCACGGTCGGCGGCAGTCTCGCCCATGCGGATCCCGCTGCAGAGCTGCCGGGCATCGCGGTGACGTGCGACGCGACGCTGACGCTTGTCGGCCCGAACGGATCACGTTCGCTGCGCGCCGACGCCTTCATTCTCGGTGGACTGGACACCGCTCTGGCGCCGGATGAACTCGTCGTTAACTTGCGGTTGCCGCCTTGGAGATCAGGCCGGTGCTGGGCGTTCGAGGAATTTGCGCGCCGTCGCGGCGATTTCGCGCTTGCCGGCGTGGCGGTGTTTTACGATCTTGACGCTTACGGCAATGTTTACAACGCACATGTGGGCGTGATCGGCGTCGACCATCGTCCCGCGCGCCTGACAGCCGTGGAAACGCTGCTTGACGGCCAGCGGCTCGATACCCGCCTGATCACAATGGCGGCCGACCTAGCGCGCGACGCGGTCAATCCTTCCGACGATATCCATGCCGAAGCCGCCTATCGCCGCGACCTGGTCGGCGTGCTCGTCGAACGCGCTCTGGCCCGCGCCGGCAATATCCCGCTGACGGCAGCGGCGTAATGGTACCTTCGACAATCCATTTGACGGTCAACGGATCGGCCAGGTCTCTCAGCGTCGATGCCCGCACGACGCTGGCCGATGCGCTGCGCGGCAAGTTGCGGCTCACCGGTACCCATCTCGGCTGCGAACACGGCGTCTGCGGGGCCTGTACTGTCATCGTCGACGGCGCGGCGGTGCGAAGCTGCCTGATGCTGGCGCTGCAGGCGGAAGGCTGCGAGGTCACGACCGTCGAGGGCCTCGGCGACGCCGATAATCTCGGTCCATTGCAACTGGCATTCCGCAAGCACCACGCGCTGCAGTGCGGCTTCTGCACGCCGGGCATCCTGACCACTGCGCACGCGCTGCTGCTGGAAGAGCCGGACGCTGACGAGGCCCGCATTCGCGAGGTCGTCTCCGGCAACCTGTGCCGCTGCACGGGCTATCTGCCCATCGTCGCCGCGATCCTGGACGCGCGGAGCGCGTACGCCGCTCAAGCCGGGGCTGCCGCATGAGGCCGTTGGACAATCTCAGCGGGTTGTTGGTCGGCCAGCCCGTCGAGCGGATGGAAGACGCGCGTTTCCTGTCCGGCACGGGCGTGTTCGTAGACGATCTCGATCGCGCCGGCATGGTGCACGCCGCCATCCTGCGCAGCCCGGTTGCTCATGCGCGTATCCGTGGGATCGACGCTTCCGCAGCGCTGGCGATGCCCGGCGTGCACGCGGTCCTCATCGCCGCCGACCTCGGCGGTGACGTACCGCTGATCCCGCTGCGGCTGGCGCCGTTGCCGGAATTCGAGCCGTTCCGCCAACCGGTGATCGCCGACGGCAAGGTCCGCTATGTTGGCGAGCCCATCGCTGTGGTCATCGCCGATAGCCGCGCCAGCGCCGAGGATGCGCTGGAGGCGATCGAGGTGGAGTTCGAGGTGCTGTCGCCGGTCACGCTGCGCGGCGCGACCGAGCACGCGCTGTTCGACGCCGCCGCCGATAATGTGGCGTTGCGCTACACCGCCGGCTTCGGCGAGATCGATGCCGCTTTTGCCGGGGCCGACTATGTCCGCACCGAGCGATTCAGCGTGCAGCGTCACACCGCGCTGCCGATGGAAACCCGTGGGCTGCTCGCCGAGTGGAACGCGGCGACGTCGCGGCTGGTCGTGACGGGCGCTACCAAGGTGACCTTCTATAACCGTCGCGCGCTGGCGGAGATGATGGGCCTGCGGCAGGAAGACATCGACCTGATCGAAGTCGACGTCGGCGGCGGTTTCGGGGTGCGCGGTGAATTCTATCCGGAGGACTTTCTGATCCCGTTCGTGGCGCGCAAACTCGCGCGGCCGGTGAAATGGATCGAGGACCGCCGCGAGCACTTGATGGCGATCAACCACTCGCGCGATATCGCCTGCGAATTGTCGATCGCCTGCCGCCGCGACGGCACAATGCTTGGCCTGCGCGGCACGGTGTTCAGCGACATGGGCGCCTATATCCGCACCAATGGCGGCGTCGTGCCGGCCAAGGCCGCGCAGTTCCTGCCGGGGCCGTATCGCATTCCTAACGTGAGCGTCTCGGTCGAGGCCTTCATGACCAGCAAGACGCCGGTCGGCACCTATCGCGGCCCCGGCCGCTTCGAGGCTAATTTCTTTCGCGAGCGGCTGATCGACATGGCGGCGGCCGACCTCGGCCTCGACGTCGTCGAAATCCGCCGCATCAACCTGATCACTGAAGCGGAACTGCCGTATCCGATCAACGGGCTGGTGCCCTACGAGGGACCGACCTCGTACGACACCGGCGACTATCTGGAGACCTTCGAGCGCGCGCTTGCGGAAATCGGCTGGGCCGGGAAGCGGCATCTGCAGGGCAGGCTGATCGATGGCGTGCGCCACGGCCTTGGCCTCGGCTGCTTCGTCGAAAGCGGTGGCGCCGGGCCGAAGGAAAACGCCGCGCTGACGCTGGAGCGCGACGGGTCGCTGACCGTGGCGGTCGGCTCGTCGGTGCTGGGGCAGGGGCTGGAAACCGTACTCGGCCAGATCGCCGCCGATACGCTGACTATCCCGTTCGAGCGCATCCGCGTGCTGCATGGCTCGACCACGCTGCTCGATGAGGGGTTCGGCACCTACCACTCCCGCGCCGTGGTGATGGGCGGCTCCGCCGTGCTGGACGCTGCGAACAAGTTGCGCGAAAAAATCCTGCAGCGGGCGGCCGAGCATCTCGGTCGGCCCAATGTCGAGCTGACCATCGCGAACGAACACGTCGTGGCCGCCAACGGCACCGCGGTGTCGCTGGCGGAACTGGCGAGCCAGGCCGTGCTCAGCGCCGACGGCACGTTTGCCAACACCACGCGTACCTATAGCTACGGGACCCATGCCGCGCACGTCACCGTCGATCCGCGCACCGGGCGCGTCGAGATCCTCGACTACATTGCGGTGGAGGACGTCGGCCGCGCCATCAACCCGGCGATCGTGCATGGCCAGGCGATCGGCGCGATCGTGCAGGGACTGGGCGGCGTGTTCCTCGATCACTTGATCTACGACGACCAGGGACAGCTCCTGAACGCCTCGCTCGCCGACTATCTGGTGCCAACCGCAAGCGACTATCCGATGGTGCGCGCGGTGACGCTGGAACTGCGGCCGTCGCTGACCAATCCGTTGGGCGCCAAGGGCGCGGGCGAGGGCGGCATCGTCGCGGTCGCCGCGGCCACCGCCAATGCCGTTGCTGCCGCACTGGCGCCGCTCGGCGTCGGGATCCATGATCTGCCGCTGACGCCGCCACGTCTGTGGCGTCTCATTCAGGACGCGCGAACCCGCGCCTCTTGGGCTGCCTAGGGGAACGCCGTGCCGATCGACATCCACGCCCACTACGTCCCGCCGCAACTGCTCGCCGCCATCGCCGCGAAAGGTGCCGAATGTGGCGTGACGCTGTTGCCGTCGCCCGGCGACAAGCCGCCGGCGCTCGGCTTCGACTACGGCTTCAAGGTGCGGCCGTTCTTTCCGGCGCTGGTCGAGCCGGTCGCGCAGCGTTGCGCCAGCCTCGACCGCCAGGGCCTCGACCGTCAGCTGGTGGCGACATGGCCGGACATCTATGGCTACGGGCTCGGCCGCGAAGCCTGCGCGCAGTGGCACCGCATGCTGAACGACACGCTGGCGGAATGGTGCGACGCCAATGCCGACCGGTTTTCCTTCGTTGCCTCCGTCTCGCTGGTCAATGCCGATGACGCCGCCGCCGAGCTCGATCGTGCCGTAGCGCTCGGCGCCGTCGCGGTGATGGTCTCGGCCAACGTCGAGAGCGTCAACATCGGCGAGATGCTGCTCGATCCGTTCTGGGCCAAGGCCGAGGCGCTCGGTCTGCCGATCATCCTGCATCCTGTACTGGTTGGTCCCGCGCCGCGCGCGGCCAAGTTCGCGCTGACCCAGATCGCGCAATACACGTTCGATACCACCCTCGGCGTCGGATCGATCCTGTTCTCCGGCGTGCTGGATCGTTTTCCGGCGCTGTCGCTGGTGCTCAGCCATGGCGGCGGCGCCTTCCCTTATCTACTGGGGCGCTTCGACGTCATGCATGCCCGGATGGACAAAGTGGCGCAGGGCGATGTCGCGCAACTGGCGCCTTCCTCCTATGCGGTACGGATCGGCTATGACACCATCGTGCATGCGCCGAAGGCGCTGCGTTTCCTCGCCGACACGGTCGGCATCGAGCGGATCGCGCTCGGCACCGATGAATCGTTTCCGCCGGCGGATCGCGACCCGCTGGCCAGCGTCAGGGCCGCGGGGTTTTCCGCGGCCGATATCGAACTGATCACCGAGACCAATCCCAGACGGCTCTTTCCCCGACTGCCATAGCCTCGCCGCCATCATTTCAACGTGTCTTTCAGAGGGACGATCATGCTGAAGCATCTGCTTGTTGTCGCCAGCGTCGCAGCTCTGGCTCTGGAAAGTGCCCACGCGCAGGAGATGAAGACCGTCAAGGTTGGCACCACCAACCTGTCGTCGGACATCGGGTTGTTTCTCGCGCAGAAGCGCGGCTACTTCACGGAGGAGGGCATTAAGGTCGAACTGATATCGTTCGACTCCGGCGCCAAGATGGTCGCGCCGCTCGGCGCCGGCGACCTCGATGCCGCCGCGGGTGCGGCGTCCGCCGGACTCTACAACGCGGTGAACCGCGGCCTCAAGCTGAAGATCGTCGCCGACAAGGGCACCAACATCTCGGGCTACAGCTACAAGGCACTGACCGTACGCAAGGACCTGATCGACTCCGGTGCCTTCAAGTCGCTGGCCGACCTGAAGGGTAAGAAGGTCGCCCTGATCGCCAACGGGGCCGCCGATGAATCGGTGATCCACCAGGCGCTGAAGAAAGCGGGCTTGGCCGACGCCGACATCGAGAAGGTGTTCCTGCCGTTCCCGCAGCACCTGCCGGCCTTCAGCAACAAGGCGATCGATGTCGCGATCTCCGCCGAGCCGAGCATCACCACCATGGTGCGCAACAACGTCGCGGTGCGCTTTGTCGGTCTCGACGACTTCTACCCGGTGCAGCAGACCGCGATGTTGCTGATCAACGGTAAGTTCGCCGATGACCGCAAGACGGTCACCAGCTTCCTGAAAGCCTATCTGCGCGGCGTTCGCGCCTATGTGGCCACGCTCAAGGACGGCAAGATCGCCGGGCCCGGCGCGGACGACATGATCAAAGACATCGCCGAGATGACCGGCATCAAGGACATCACCTTGCTGCACCAGATGGTACCGGTATTCATCGATCCTGACGGTCGCGTCGACACCGCCAGCATCGAGACCGACCTAGCTTACTTCAAGTCGCGCGGACTCGTCACTTCCGACGTCACGACCGCCAACGTCGTCGACATGTCCTTTGTCGAGTCGCTGAAGCCGGTGCTGGGCCCGTACTCGCGGCCGAAATAGTGGAAGCGACTGCAGAAGGAAAGTGGCCATGGCGATACATTTTTCGACGGATGTGGCAGAGAGTGAACCGACGACGTCGCCTAAGATTAGCCTGCGAGACGTCACCAAGCGCCATGGCGCAGCCGTGGCGCTCGATCGCATCACGCTCGACATCCCGGCCAGTACGTTCTTTGTGGTGGTCGGTCCCTCCGGCTGCGGCAAGACGACGTTGCTGCGCATTCTCGCCGGCCTTGATGCGCCGAGCGAGGGCGAGATCCTGATCGGCAATTCCGCGCCGGGCCACCGACAAAACGCGATGGTGTTCCAGGGCGACTCGTTGTTTCCGTGGATGACGGTCTGGGACAATGCCGCCTACGGACTCAAGATGCGGCACGCCGCGCCGTCGACCATCGCCGACGTAGTCGGTCACTATCTCAACAAGACCGGAATGTTGGGCGCCCGCGACCTCTATCCGCACCAGCTCTCCGGCGGCATGCGGCAGCGCGTCTCTATCGCCCGCGCCTTCGCCAACGAACCCGTGATCCTGCTGATGGACGAGCCGTTCTCGGCGCTGGACGAGCAGAACAAGACGCTTCTGCACGAAGAACTGCTGCGGATCTGGGAGGAAACCCGCAAGACGGTGGTGTTTATCACCCACAGCGTCGACGAGGCGGTGACGCTCGGCGATCGCATCATGGTGATGACCGCCGGTCCGGGTCGCATCAAGACCATCGTTCCCGTCGGCCTGCCGCGGCCGCGCAATGTGGTCGAACTGCGCCACACGCCGGCTTACGGCGAGTTGGTCTATGACATCTGGGCGCAATTGCGCGAAGAGGTCGACCGTGCCCGCAGCCGCGAACCGGGGCAGCGCGCATGAGCGATCATACCGCCTCGCCAGTCTTGAACGACCGGACCATCAGCATCCTGTCGCCGCTGGTGCTGCTCGGACTGTGGGAAATCTGCGCGCGCAGCCATCTGATCGACACGCGTTTTTTTCCCGCGCCCAGCAACATCATCATTCACCTCTTCGAACTGGCATCTTCCGGGGCGCTATGGAAGCACACCATCGCCAGCCTGTATCGTCTCGTCGTCGGTTTTGTGGTCGGCTGTTTGCCGGCAATCGTGCTGGGCCTTGCCATCGGCCTGTATCGTCCGGTGCGCGCCGCGTTCGATCCCTTGATCTCCGCGACTTACCCGATCCCGAAAAGCTCGCTGCTGCCGCTGATCCTTCTGATCTTCGGGCTCGGCGAGAGCTCGAAGATCGCGATGGTGGCGATTGGAGTATTCTACCCAGTGGTGATCAACACCGCCGCGGGGGTGCGGCAGATCCCGCCGATCTTTCTCGACGTCGGCCACAATTTCGGGGCCAGCCGTTTCAACATGTTCCGCACCGTGGCCTTACCGGGCGCGCTGCCGCTGATCATGACCGGCATCAAGCTCGGTGCCGGCATGGGCCTGGTGCTGATCGCGATCGCCGAAATGATCGGCGCCAAGGAAGGTCTAGGCTACATGATCTGGAATGCGTGGGAGCTGTTCGATGTTGAAAGAATGTATGTCGGCCTGTTCGTCATCGCGATCATCGGCTTCGTCATGAACGCCGGAATCGACGCGATCGAACGCGCCGTCGTGCCGTGGCGCAAACGGTAACGCCGCGCCGAATCTTGAAAAATTGTATCAGATGCGGTGCAGCTGAATCTGCTCAAGCACCGCGCGCGCCAGCAGCGCGTAGGGATCGCCGAACGTCTCCATCATTTCGAAGCTCGCGGCGTTGTCTATCGTCCAAGCGTTCGAGCGACGCATCTGCTCGACCATTGACGCCAGGTTGCCGGTCGATTCATCGACCAAGATGAAATCGGGCACGACGTAGTGCGCTCCCGCATGCATCAGCATCACGCCGGGAAAGGCGTAGTCGGAAGCCGGCCGCTGCTGCCAGGCGCCGCCCTGAATATGGATGTGAATCGGCGCCGAGGCCTGCTTCTTCGAGAAAATGTCGAGCTTCTCGATGGCGCTCGGCCCATAGGCGACGCGTTTCGTTCCGCCGACCCTGGCGCGCATGGCGTCGCTGATTGAGGCATAGCGCTTGATGACCTGCTGGAAGTTCGGCGCATATTTCGCATGGTCGTAGGCGTCGCCGAGCGCCTTCTGATCCATGTCGAGCCAGACTTTTGCGGGTTTGTCGGTCGCGCTTTACGCCGTCGCCGACGGCACGCAGCAAACCACACCGATTGCGGCAATTCCGGCAAGCAACGAACGGCGGTCGATCGAGAGTGGCGCATTCGGATGGTTCACGGGACGTCTCCTTAGAAAGCCGCAAAACGGCGAGCAAGAACGCGGCCACTTCGCAGAGCGATCTAACTCGCCGGCTCCCATACGCCGTCGCGGATCTGCTTGCGGCCGAACTCGCACACCATGTCGTGGAACCGTTCGGCGGCCACGCCAAGAGACCGTGTCTTCGGCCGTGCGACCATCCAGGTGATCGACAGATCTCTGATCGGGCTAGCTGAGATGTCGCCTTGCTTCAACAAGGCGCGCACGCCGCAAGCCGGCAGCACGGTGTAACCGAGGCCGGCAGCAACCAGGTCGGTCATCAGCGGCAGTGTGTTGGCCTCGAAACGGATATTGGGCTGCAAACCATGCCGGCCGAGCCCGGTCTCGATGGTTAGCCGCAAGCTGTTCGGCCGCATTGTCAGAATCAGCGGCAGGCCTGCCAAAGATTCAATCGATGTCTCCTTGCGCATCGATAGTTTGGCGCTGGCCGGCCCAACCAGCAGCATGCGCTCGCGACCGAGGTGCTGCGACGAAATGCCCTGTGTCGGCTCGTTGGTGTTGGTGATCGCCACGTCGAGGGTTCCGTTGGCGACGAGATCGCGCAGTTGGCCGCTGGTTTCTTCCGCGATGCGCACCACAATCCGCGGGTAGGCCGCGTTGAACTTCTTGACCAGCGGCACAGCGATCAGCCCGCGCGGCGAGGGCGGAATGCCGAACGCCACTTCGCCGGAAGGCTCCAGCGTGACCGCCGCGACGTCGCTTTTCAACAGGCGCAACTGGCGTTCGATGCTCTGCAGGCCTTCATGCAGTTGCTTTCCAGCCTCGGTCGGCATCATGCCGCGGCCGCCGCGCACGAACAACGGCGTCTGGAATTCTTCCTCGATCGCCTGGATCTGGCGGCTCAGCGTCGGCTGCGACACGCGCAGCGCCTGCGCGGCGCTGCTCAGGTTGCCATGTTCGATCACCGAGAAGAAGTATTCGATCTTGCGCTTGTCCATCGTCGTCTCCGTTCACACATCATACGTTTTCTGCATACAATGTATGGAAAAAATTCGATTGCTGCATGTAAATGTCGGCGTTAGGCTTTGCCTCGCTGGGACCCGAATTGCACCGGAGCTGAACCAATGCGACGTCTTCTTCGTTTGAGCGCGATGTTTGCGAGCCTGCTGCTCGCGACCACGATGTCGGCAGGGGCGCAGGAGCCGATCAAGATCGGCGTGCTGCTGCCGTTCACCGGACCGCTGGCGAAGAACGGCATCGAGAACTGGGAAGCGATGCAGATCGCCCGAGAGATGATCAACGAGCGCGGCGGCGTCAACGGGCGCAAGGTGGAGTACGTGCAAGGCGACGCGACCACGCCGAATGCCGCTATCAGCGAGACCGAGCGGCTGATATCCAAGGAAGGCATCAAGATTACGACCGGCTCGTTCGCGTCGCCGATCGCGATTGCCGTGAGCCAGGCGGCTGAGCGTAACGGGGCGTTTCACTGGGAGACCACGGGTGCTGCCGAGGTCATCACCCGCCGTGGCTTCAAGTACACCTTCCAGGTCGGCGCGCCGGCGCGCAAATATGGTCAGGCCGCCGTCGACTTCGTGTTCGACGATCTCGCCAAGCGTCTCAACAAGCCCGCTGGCGAGTTGAAGATCGCGCTATTGTGGGAAAATCGCGCATTCGGCAAGTCGGTCGGCGATGGCATTCGCGCGTACTCGCAGACCAAAGGCATCAAGCTTGTGTATGATGAGGGCTACGACCAGACCGCGACCGACATGACGCCCGTCGTGCAGAAGCTCAAGGACGTCGCGCCGGATATCCTGATCGCCATCTCGTTCCCCAACGATGCCATCCTGTTCCAGCGCAAGGCCAAGGAACTGGACTTCAACGTCAACGCCTTTGTTGGCGTCAGTGCCGGCTATTCGTCACCCGACCTGCGCGACTCGATCGGTGATTCCGTCGTCGGTATCTTCGTTGCCGACTTCCCGCCGAAGGTGAACGCGAATGTGCTGAAGCCGGAGATCAAGAAAGTCGCCGAGGAATTCTACAAGCGCTACGAGGCCAAGCTGAAGCGCGCGCCCGCGGGTCACGCCGCTGCGGGATTTTCCGCGGTGTGGGCGCTGTTCACCGAGGTGCTGCCGAAGGCCAAGACCTTCCAGCCGGACGAGTTGCGCGATATCGCACTCAAGCTCGATCTGCCAGAGGGCTCGCTGGTCAATGGCAGCGGCATCAAGTTTACCAATTTCGATTGGGCTGATGATCCTAAGGATGCCGGGCAGAACCTGCGGGCGTCGATCGGCGTCTGGCAGTGGACCAAAGCCGGCAACGAAGAAGTCTACCCGCCGAGCCTCGCCACCAGCGAAGCCGCCGGGGTACCGATGCCGAAGTGGAGCAATCGCTGATCCGGCTCGCGCGAGGGCCTGAACCTCGCGCGGCCGCTCGGTCCATCTCATGAGCACCTTCATCCAGCTTGTATTATCCGGAGTGCTGATCGGCAGCGTCTATGCGCTGATGAGCATCGGCCTGACCCTGATCTTCGGCGTGCTGCGCATCGTCAACTTCGCCCATGGCGAATTCCTGATGATCGCCATGTACGGCGCCTGGGCGATCTCACAACTGTTCGGGCTCAACCCGTATATTGCGGCGATCGCGATCGTGCCGGCGATGTTCCTGTTCGGTGCGGTGGTCTACCGGCTGGTCATCAGCCCGGCGCTCGACAAGCCGCATCTGGTGGTGGTGTTCGCCACCATGGCACTGTCGATCTTCCTGCAGAACGCCGCTCTGATGGCGATGACCGCGGATCTGCGCGACATCCCGCCGATATTCGGCCGCTCGCTGACCATTGGCCCGATCTATCTCAAGATCGAGCTATTGCTCGGCTTCCTGATCACCATCCTGTGCACTGTCGCTCTGCAATGGATGATCAAGAAGACCTATCTCGGCAAGGCAACCCGCGCCCCGGTGCAGGACGGCGAGGCCGCCATGCTGATGGGCATCCCGGTGCCGCGCATCTTCCTCATCACCTTCGCCGGCGGTTCGGCGCTGGTGGGCCTCGCGGCCTGCGTCATGATGCCGCTGTTCTCGGTGTTCCCCTCGGTCGGCCTGAATTTCGTGCTGATCGCCTTCGTTATCGTCGTGCTTGGCGGCATGGGTAGCATCGAGGGCGCGCTGTTCGGCGGCATCTGCGTCGGCGTCATGCAGTCGCTGAGCAGCTACTATATCGCGCCGGCGTTCGGTCAGCTTTTCTTTTTCGTGCTGTTCCTGCTGGTGATGGTCTTTAGGCCCAACGGCCTGCTCGGTCAGCAGGGCGCTGCGACCGTTGGCATGAACGAGTAGGGCCATGTCGAGCATCACAACCAATCAGGTATCATCCCGACGCATCGCCGTGCTGCCCGAGCGCGGCCGTATCTCGTGGTTCGAACTGGCGCTGCTGGCTATCTGCGTAGCGCTGGTCGGGTCAGGCATCGCGCCCAGCCTGCGCGACGTCATCCTGCTCAGTTTCCTGTTCGCCGGGCTGGCGCTGGCGTGGAATATCGCCGGGGGCTATGCCGGGCTGATCTCTTTCGGCCATTCGGCGTTTTTCGGTGTCGGCGCTTATACGTCGACAATCCTGCTGACGCGTTACGGCATCTCGCCCTGGGTCGGCATATGGGTTGGCGCCCTGATCGCCGCCGTGTTTGGTGCCGTACTGGCGCTGATCTGCGCGCGGTTGCGCGGCCCGTTCTTCATCCTGTCGACGCTGGCGTTTGCCGAAGTGGTCCGCATCATCGCGCTGAACTGGGCGGTGCTTACCGGCGGCCCCGAGGGCCTGTCGATCCCGCCGATGTCCAGCCTGACCGGCATGGTGTTCGCATCGAAACAGTCCTATGCGGCGCTGATGCTGGGCTACCTGGTCTTTGTCTATGCCATCACCAAATCGCTCGAGGCGTCGCGCTACGGCTATTACCTGTTTGCCATCCGGGACAATGAGGACGCGGCCAGCGCGGCCGGGGTCAACCCGCTGCTCGGCCGGGCGCTGGCGATGGCGTTGAGCGCGGCCTTGACCGGGATCGGCGGCTCACTGTTCGCGCAGTATTTCCTCTATCTCGATCCCACTTACGTGATTTCGCCGGAGCTCTCGTTCCAGTTCGCGTTGCTGCCGGCCGTCGGCGGGCTCGGTACCGCGATTGGCCCAGTGCTGGGCTCATTCCTGATAACGCCCTTGTCCGAATTGCTGCGGTCGCATCTCGGTAATGCCGCGGCCGGCCTGCATCTTGTGATATACAGCTTCGGCCTGATCATCGTGATGCTTTATTTCCCGGCAGGCCTCGCCGGCGCCCTGAACAAGCTGAAGCGCTGGAGGCTGTTCCGATGAGCGCGCTGCTGGAAGTCCGCAATGTGAGCCGCTCGTTCCGCACGACGATGGCGGTCAACGACGTCTCCTTTTCCGTGCAGCCTGGCGAGTTGCTCGGCCTGATCGGGCCAAACGGCGCCGGCAAGAGCACACTGTTCAACCTGATCGCTGGCGTGCTGCCGCCGTCCTCGGGGCAGACCCTGTTCGAAGGCAAGCCGGTCACCGGCTGGAAGGCGCATGACATGGCGCGAATTGGCGTCGCCCGCACCTTTCAGATCCCGAAGCCGTACCGGCAGCTGTCGGTCATCGAGAATGTCATGCTTAGCGCTTTTCTTCGCGAGAAGTCGATCGCGGGCTCCCGCAAGCTCGCGGAAGCCACCCTGGCGGATGTCGGCCTGGCCGATTACGCTGGATCGCCGGCGAGCGCGCTGACGGTTGGCCTGCTGAAACGTCTCGAGGTTGCCCGCGCGCTGGCGATGCGGCCGAAGCTGGTGCTGTTCGACGAGATTATGGCCGGCCTGACTCCGACGGAAGTCGGCGCGATGACGAAGTTCGTAGCCGAGCTGCCTGTGCGCGGCATCACGGTGATCTGGGTCGAGCATGTGCTCTACGCCATCATGAAGACGGCGACGCGTATGGTGGTCATCAACCGCGGCAAGCAGATTGCGGAGGGCACGCCGGCGGTGATGGCGCGCGATCCCGCTGTCGTGAAAGCCTATCTCGGTGAGGAGATGATCCTTGCTTGAAGTTCGCAACTTAAATGCCTCCTACGGCGCCGTGCAGGTCTTGCACGACGTTAACCTGACCGTCGGCGCCGGCGAGATCGTCGGCCTGGTCGGCGCCAACGCCGCCGGCAAGAGCACGCTGATGTTCACGCTGGCGGGGCTGCGCACCACCTACCAGGGCGAGGTGCTGCTCGAAGGCGTCGCCATGGAAGGCCTGCCGGCCTTCGAGCGGCCCGCCAAGGGACTCGTGCTGGTGCCGGAGCGGCGGCGGCTGTTTCCGTTCATGACGGTGCTGGAAAATCTAGAGATCGGCGCTTACGCGGCCGGAGCGCGCGCCGTGGCGCGGCAGACGCTCGACGAGGTGTTCGAACTGCTGCCGGTGCTGGCCGAGCGACGCCGGCAGGTTGCGGGTTCGATGAGCGGCGGCGAGCAACAGATGCTGGCAATCGGCCGCGCGCTGATGGCCCGCCCGCGCGTCCTGCTGCTCGACGAGCCGACCGAAGGCCTCGCGCCGATCTACGTGAAATTGCTGTTCGACCTGATCATCGACCTGCGCGCCAAGGGCCTGACGGTGATGATCGTCGAGCAGAACGTGCACCACGTGTTGCACACCGCCGACCGCGCCTACGTCTTGGAGAACGGCCGCATCGTCATGGAAGGCAAGGGCAGCGCGCTGCTCAATGACGAGCGGCTGAAGACGGCTTACCTGGGACTTTGACGATGATTACCGACATTCACTGCCACTTTGTACCGGACGAATTCTTTCGCTTTGCGCAGACGCGGGACGAGTTCGCGATCCGGATCAAGCGCCGCGAGGGCGATCTGATCGACCTCGACATCCGCGGCATGCATTTCGGGCTTAACACGACGTTCTTCGAGATGGACAAGCAGCGCGAGCGGATGCAGCGCGATGGCGTCGAGCGGACTATTCTGTCGCTGGCGACGCCGTTCATCGACTATCATCTCGACGCCAGGATCGCGACCGAAGCGGCGCGGGTCTTCAACGACGCGCTGGCCTCTTCCATCGCCTCGGACCCGACGCGGTTCGGCGGCTGGGCGCTGTTGCCGATGCAGGACCCGCAGGCGGCGGCAACGGAATTGCGCCGTTGCGTCCGTGATCACGGCTTTGTCGGCGGCCACATCGCCTCCAACGTGCGCGGCGTCTATCTGCACGACGCCCAGTTCGAGCCGATCTTCCAGGCGGCGGTCGATCTCAACGTGCCGCTGTTCGTGCATCCCGCCGACCCACTCGGCAAGGACCGAACCCGTGAATACGAACTGACCATCGTCGCCGGCTATCTGTTCGACAACACCATCAACATCCTGAAGATGATCTGCTCCGGCTTTCTCGACCGCTGGCCAACGCTGAAGCTGGTCTGTGCCCATGCCGGCGCGTTCAGCCCGGTGCTGCGGGCGCGCATGCAGCGCGAGGTCGATACCAATCCAGCGCTGTCGAGCACACTGACCATGCCGGTCGGCGACTATCTGCGCCGGCTGTATTTCGACACCATCTGTTTCGAGCCGGCGATCCTGCGCTACGTCGCCGACGTGGTGCCGGTCGAGCATCTGATGCTCGGCAGCGATGCGCCGTTTCCTCTGGGCGAGCCGGATCCGGTCAACTTCGTCAAAAATGCACTGCCAGCCGATCAGGTCGACCTGATCCTGCGCCGCAATTTCACCCGCATGCTGGAGGCCTGAATGGAAATCCGACGGCTCACCACGATCAAGGACGTGATCTATTTCGAAGGCGGGCAACCCGCCTATGCGCCGGTGACGCGCGTCGCCGCCTGCGCGGTGATCGCCAATCCGCTCGCCGGCCGTGTCCAGGATGACCTCGAAGAACTGATCGGCTTCGGCGCGGAGCTCGGCGAGTTCTTGGTCCGCGAGGCGCTGACGGCGTTGAAACGGCCGGCGATCTCCTACGGCAAGGCCGCCATCGTCGGCACCTCCGGCGATCTGGAACACGCGCCCGCGATCCTGCACCCGCGAATGGGCAAACCGATTCGGGCGGCGATCGGCGGCGGCCAGGCGATCATTCCATCCAACGTCAAGATCGGCGCGGTCGGCGCGACCATCGACGTGCCGCTCGGCGACAAGGATGACGTGTGGGTTTTCGACCAGTTCGATACGCTGAGCGTCATGGTGGCGAATGCGCCGCGGCCGGACGAGATCCTGGTGATCGTGGCTCTGGCCGACGGCGGACGGCCGCGCGCGCGAGTGAAGAAGGCGTCATGAAGATGCGCAGCATCATCGTCAACGAGCTGATCGTCACCGACCCGGTGCGCTACAAGGACTATCAGGACCAGGTGCCGGCGACGCTGGCGCTGTTCGACGGCCAGTACGTCTCGCGCGGTGCACCTGAACCGATTGTCGGGGAGGCACCGAGCCCGCGCGTGGTGGTGCTGGAATTTCCGAGCCGCGAGCGCGCGCTGGCCTGGTTTCACTCGCCAGAGTTCCAGCGCATCCTCGCGATCCGCGACGAGGCGTCGACCTCGCGGGTGTATTTCCTGGAGGGCGAATAGCTTGCCGGCGGAAAACGACATCGGCAACCGCCCCGCGCTTGAACACGTTCGATTAACCGTGAACGGCAGGCTGTTCGAAGCCGAGGTCGAACCGCGCTGCCATCTCGGTGACTTCCTCCGCCACGACCTGAAACTGACCGGCACTCATATCGGCTGCGAGCATGGCGTGTGCGGCGCCTGCACGGTGATCGTCGACGGCGCGCCGGTGCGCTCCTGCCTGATGTTCGTGGGGCAGGCCAACGGCGCAACGGTCACCACGATCGAAGGCCTGGCTGCGCCCGATGGCACGCTGCATCCGATCCAGCAGGCGTTCTGGGACCGCCATGGCTTGCAGTGCGGCTTCTGCACGCCCGGCATGATGATGACCATCAAGGCCGTGCTCGCGGACAGTCCGGACGCCGACGAGGCCGCGATCCGTGATGCGATCTCCGGTAATTTGTGCCGCTGTACCGGCTACGAGACTATCGTCGATGCCGCGCTGGATGCCGCGCGCGCGATGCGGGGAGGGGTCTGATGGGCGTGCGATATTTCGGATCCAGGGTGCGTCGGGTCGAGGATCCCAGGCTGATCAGGGGGCAGGGCCGCTACCTCGATGATCTCGCCATCGCCGGTGTGCTGCATGCCGCCTTCGTGCGTTCCGCCCATGCGCATGCGCGCATCGTCGGCGTCGATGTCGCGGCGGCGCGACAATTGTCCGGCGTCGTCGCCGTCTACACCGCGGCGGATCTGCGCGGGCTTGCCAGTAAGCGACTGCCGCATACGGTTCCGGTCGGCAACGTCAAGCAGCCCCTGGACTACCAGCCGCTCGCCGATCGCGAAGTCTGCCACGTCGGCGTGCCGATCGCGGTCGTGATCGCCGAGAGCCGCTCGATCGCCGAGGATGCCGCGGCGCTGGTCGAGGTCGACTACGAGGTGCTCGAGGCTGTTGTCGACTGGCGCCGGGCGCTCGATCCTTCTGCGCCGCGCGTGCACGCTGACTCGCCGGACAATCTGGTGGCGTCACTGCACGGCCGTTTCGGCGAGGTGGAGAAGATATTCGCGAAAGCTCCACACGTGTTTGCGGAAACTTTCGAAGTGCACCGCGGCGGCTGCCACTCCATGGAATGCCGCGGCGTCGTCGCGATGCCGGATCCGATGGGCGACGGGCTGACGGTGTGGACCTCGACCCAGATGCCGCACATGGTGCGCCGCCTGATCGCCGATCATCTTGGCCGCGAGGAGCGCACGGTGCGCGTGATCGCGCCGGACGTCGGCGGCGGCTTCGGCCCCAAGGGCGTGTTCTATCCTGAAGAGATTGTGCTGCCGCTGGCGGCCTTGAAGCTGCAGCGTCCCGTCAAATGGGTCGAGGACCGCAGCGAGCATTTTGTCGCGACCGCGCAGCAGCGCGACCAAGCCTGGACGCTGGAAGTCGCGGCCGATGCCGACGGGCGCCTGCTGGCCGTTCGCGGCCGCTGCCTGCACGACAATGGCGGCTACGTTCCCTACGGGCTCGGCGCGGCGGTGACGTCGATGGCCGCGTTTCCCGGGCCCTATGCGCTGCGGGCCGTCGATATCAAGATCGACATCGTGTTCACCAATCTGGTGCCCAACACGCCGGTTCGCGGCGCCGGCCGTCCGACGACGTGCTTCGTGCTGGAGCGGCTGGCCGATCGGGTGGCGCGCGAATTGTCGCTGGATCCGGCTGAGGTGCGGCGGCGTAGTTTTGTCTGCAAGGACCAGTTCCCTTATCTCACCGGCATGAACGCGCGCGACGGTTCGCCGATCACTTACGACAGCGGCGACTATCATGCCTGCCTGGAGGCCGTGCTGGAACGTGCCGGTTGCGATTTTGCCAAACGGCAGGCAGTGGCGCTCGCCAAAGGGCGCTATATCGGCCGCGGCATCGCCAGCTATACGGAGGATACCGGGCTTGCGCCGTTCGAAGGGGCGACCATTCGCGTCGAGCCGAGCGGCAAGGTCGTTATCTCCACCGGCGCGGCAAGCCAGGGGCAGGGCCACGCCACGATATTTGCGCAAATCTGCGCTGACATTCTTGGCGTGCGCGTCGAGGATATCGTCGTCGAAGCCGCTGACACGGCGAAGTTTCCGCTCGGCATCGGCGCCATCGCCAGCCGCACTGCGGTGACCGCGGGCTCCTCCGTGCATCTGGCGGCCGTCGCGGTCCGCGCCAAGGCGCTCAAGGTGGCGAGCGACATGCTCGAAGCCTCCGAAGCCGATCTGGTGCTGGAAGACGGCGCGGTGCGTGTGGTCGGCGCGGCCGCCCTGCATGTGCCGCTCGGCCAGATTGCCTCGCGGCTGAACGGCATGAGCGGCATTCCGATCGTGCCCGGCGTCGAGCCGGGCCTTGCCGCCACGGCCTATTACGAAGCGCGCAAGAACACCTTTGCCAATGGCACGCATCTCTCCGAAGTTGAAGTCGATATCGACACCGGCCAGGTGAAGATCTCCCGTTACATCGTCGGCCATGACTGCGGCCTGCTGATCAATCCGATGCTGGTCGATGGCCAGGTGCGCGGCGGGGTCGTGCACGGCATCGGCAACGCGCTGTTCGAGCGCATGATCTACGACGAGGCCGGTCAGCCCGTGACCACGACCTATGCCGACTATCTGCTGCCGACGGCGCCGGAAGTGCCGCGCATCGAGATCATCCACGTTCAGTCGCCATCGCCTCTGAACCCGATCGGGGTCAAGGGCGCCGGGGAGGGCGGCACCATCCCCGCGGCGGCCTGCATCATCGCGGCGATCGAGAACGCACTGGCTCCGCTGGGTGTCCGCGTCAACGAGCACCCGGTCTCGCCGGCGCGGCTGCGGCAGTTGATCAGGGCGGAACGGCCCGCCGGCCGCATGGCGGGCGACGCCATTTGACATCATTGCGCGCGAGCGCAAACTTCCTTCAGCTTCCAACCCGTCCCGGAGTTCTCGATGACCAGCAAGGCAGCGTTTCAGTCCTCGCCGACCAATCCGCACATCAAGGAAATCCAGACCATTCCGGAACGGCGCCCAGACATCCCCTATGCGCCGGCGATCCGGGTCGAGAGTCCCTGTGGCCTGTTGTTCATTTCCGGCGCGACGCCGTCGCCGCTGTATCACAAGCATCCGCACGACATCAGCGAACACGACCACCCCAATCGGATCGAGGATCAGACGAGGCGGGCGATGGAAACCATCAAGACGATCCTCGATCACGAGGGTCTGACCTGGACCGACATCGTCAAGGTGACGAAGTATCTGACCGACATCCGCGACCAGGACGGCATGGTGGCCGTGCTGAAGGAATATTTCGGCTCCTGGACGCCCGCCAGTACCACGATCTGCATCAACCAGTTGTCGACGCCTGGCGCCAGGATCGAACTCGACATGATCGCCGCGTTTCCCGCTGCAAAGTAGGCGGCCATGATGATGCAGTGATCGAACCGGTTCTGAACCGCCCCGGGTTGATCGGTGGCTCCAGCTTCTGAGAGGATGGAGCCATGACAAGCAAGACAACGAACAAGTTTCCACCCGAGGTCCGGGCCCGTGCGGCACGGATGGTTCTGGATCACGCGAGCGAGCAGTCGTCGCGCTGGGCGGCCGTGACCTCGATTGCGACCAAGATCGGCTGCACCCCGCGGACGCTGCATGACTGGGTCATGAAGGCAGAGATCGACAGCGGGCACCGTGCCGGCGTTCCAGCCGAGATGGCCGACAAGATGAAGGCCCTCGAACGGGAGAACCGAGAGCTCCGGCAGGCCAACGAGATCCTGCGCAAGGCCAGCGCTTATTTTGCGATGGCGGAGCTCGACCGCCGATCCAAGCCATGATCGCCTTCATTGACGATCATCGTGGGGCGCATGAGGTCGCGGCGATCTGCGAGGTCTTGCGGATCGCCCCGTCGACCTACCACGCCCATGTGGCCAAGCGGCGCGATATGCCCGCTGGATCGCGTCGAACGCCAGTTCAAGGCGCCAAGGCCGAATGCCCTCTGGCTCTGCGACTTTACCTATGTGGCGACCTGGAGCGGTTTCGTTTATGTCGCCTTCGTCATCGACGCTTATGCTCGCCGGACCGTAGGCTGGCGAGCGTCGCGCACGGCGCGCGACGGCTTCGTGCTCGCTGCGCTGGAACAGACGCTTCAAGATCGGTGGCCAGTCCATCGTGGCGGGCTCATTCGCCACAGCGACAGAGGAAGCCAACACGTATCCATTGAGTACACTGAGCGCCTGGCTGAAGCAGGCGTCGAGCCCTCTGTTGGCAGCGTCGGAGATTGCTATGAAAATGCCCTCGCCGAAACCATCAACGGTCCTTACAGGGCCGAGGTGATTCACCGACGCGGGCCATGGCGAAGCTTCGAGGCCGTTGAGTTCGCCACTCTCTAATGGGTGGACTGGTTCAACAACCGGCGGCTCTTGGCGCCCATCGAACATATTCCGCCGGCCGAAGGCGAGCGACGCTATTACGCCATGCTGGAACAACAGGACATGGCGGCATAGCTTGAACCAATTGGCCTCCGGGAAACCCGGAGCGGTTCAAGATACAAAACTCTAGTGAGGCTAGTCTTTACGCAACAAGCCACTTTCACAGATATGCAAATGCATCTTCACCTGTGTTTTGACTGGATTTCAAAGTTCGCGTCTCTCATGGTGACTTACGGCTTGAGCGTAGCATAAAAAATAGCCTGTCAGGCAACTCGGTGGTCACTTTAATCGCACTTCTGTGCGCATTGCAGTCTGCCGACATCCAATGGCGAGGAAACCAATTTGTCTGAACGCAGGAATCTTCCGCTAGACGGCGTGACGGTGATTGATCTCGGCCAAGTCTATCAAGGCCCCTATGCAACGTTGCTGATGGCAAAGGCCGGCGCCAATGTCATTAAGGTCGAGCCGCTGGCAGGCGAGCCGGTGCGGCAGCGTGTGGCGGTTAGCAGGGGCGCGGCGGTACCGTTCGCTATGCTGAATGCGAACAAGCGCGATATCACGCTGAATCTGAAAAGTCCTCGCGGCCAAGACGTGCTGAAGAAACTCGCCGCACAGGCTGATGTGTTGCTGGAAAATTATGCGCCCGGCGTGATGGACAAGCTTGGTGTCGGTTGGTCAGTGCTTTCGAAAATAAATCCTCTGCTAATCTATGCGTCGGGATCGGGATACGGCATTACCGGGCGCGACCGCGACAATCTCGCGATGGACGTCACCGTCCAGGCGGCGTCGGGCATGATGAGCGTTACCGGTTTTCCCGACGGTCCGCCGGTCAAGTGCGGTCCCGCTGTGGTCGATTTTCTCAGCGGCATCCATCTCTATGGCGGTATCATGACTGCGCTGTACGAGCGCACCTTCACCAACAAAGGGCGGTTGGTGGAGGTGGCGATGCAGGAGACGGTATATCCGACGCTCGCTTCGAACCTCGCCTTTGTTTACGACAAGGGCATCGCGCCGCCGCGCACCGGAAACCGGCACGGGGGGCTGGCTGCCGCACCGTATAATGTCTACGCGACCTCCGATGGTTTCATCGCCATCATCGGCATCAACGAAAGCCATTGGTCGAACCTGCTCAAGGCCATCGAGCGCCCTGACCTAATCGGCGATCCGCGATATCTGTCAAAGGAATTGCGGGTTCGTCATATCGAAGAGGTCGATGGGCTGATTTCGGAATGGACCGGACGGCACAGCAAGGCCGAAGCGGGAAAAATCTTCACCACGTACAAGGTGCCGGCAGCACCGGTTCGGGATCTCATCGAGGTCACCAACGACACGCACATGCACGAACGCGGCATGCTGGAATGGATCGACCATCCGCAGTTCGGGCGCATCGTGGTACCCAACAGTCCACTGCGGCTGCATGGCGTCGATAAGGTGCCCAGCCAGCCCTCGCCACGACTCGGCCAGCACAACCACGAAATCCTGTCAAGCATGCTTAATCTGACGCCCGAGGAAATTGGCAGTCTGGAGGCTGACGGCGTGATCGGTATCGCCGAGCCGGCCCCTATGTAGCGACGTATCGCGCCGGACATCCAATAATAAACGTGAACGAGATGATTGCAGGGGGCGTTGTCGTGTCTGATGAAGGAAATCTCGTCGTCGAGATGGCCGAGCGGATTTTCGCAGACCTTGCGGATTCGCAGGCGGTCATTCAATCGCGCGGCGACGCATGGAAGGCACCGCTTTGGCGGGCGTTGAGCGATTCCGGGCTGCCGATGGCTTGGGTCGCGACGGACGGCGGATCGGCAGATCTCGCCGATGGATTCGGCGCGCTGCGCGCCGCGGGCAGGGCCGCTGTGGCGCTGCCGCTCGCGGAAACAATGCTGGCGGGATGGCTGCTTGCGCAAGCCGGCATCGAACCGCCGAACACGGCGATGACGGTCGCGCCGGCCGGACCGCGGGATCGCGTCATTCTGGGTGCGGATGGTCGTCTCACTGGGCGGGCGCGACGGGTTCCGTTCGCGCGCGATGTGGAGTCGATCGCGGTGCTGGCGTCCGGCGATCGGGATTTATCGATCGCGCTTGTGGCCGTGACCGATTGCATGATCGAGCAGGGCGTCAATCTGGCAGGCGATCCAGCCGACGAGGTGATGTTCTCGGCTGTGCATCCGCTCGTTATTGGAGCGGCGCCCGCCGGATGGAATGTCCGCGCACTGTTGCTGATGGGCAGCGTTGCGCGCTGCCAGCAGATTGCCGGCGCGCTTGAAACCATGCTCGACATCTCCACGCGTTACGCCACCGAGCGGATTGCCTTCGAAAAGCAGATTTCGAAGTATCAGGCGGTGCAGCACAACCTCGCCCGGCTCAGCGGCGAAGTAGCCGCGGCCGTCAGCGCAGCATGCTCCGCCGCGGATGCGCTGGCGTCGGGCCTGGACGGTGACGACGTATTTCTCGAAGTTGCGTCCGCCAAGATTCGTTGCGGTGAAGCGGCCGAGAAGGGCGCGGCGATCGTACATCAGGTACACGGCGCCATCGGCTACACCTCCGAGCATATCCTGCACCGGCTTACATTGCGCGCGCTTGCGTGGCGCGACGATTTTGGCGTCGAAAGCTACTGGGCGGCTGAACTCGGCAACCTCATCGGTCGGCGCGGCGCCGACGAACTGTGGCCCCTCGTTTCGTCTCGCTGAACCGTTCCGGAATCATCATCATGTCGACTGCTCTCCGTTTCGATCCGATCCGCCTGCCGCCGTATTGCCAGCAATTGCGCAACGAGGTCCGCGGCTTTCTCGCCGAGGAAATCGCCGCCGGGACCTTCAATCCGCAATCGCCTGGCAGCGCCAACTCCGATGACGCGAGGGGATTCAGCAAGCGCGTCGGCGCGCGTGGCTGGATTGGAATGACCTGGCCCAAACAGTATGGCGGCCAGGCCCGTAGCTTTCTGGAGCGCTATGTGGTCACCGAAGAGATGCGTGTCGCAAACGCGCCGGTGCGCCAGTTTTTCGTGGCGGATCGGCAAAGCGGGCCGACGCTGATCCGCTATGCGGCCGAGCGCATTAAGCAGGATATTCTGCCGCGGATCATCCGTGGCGAAATCAGTTTCTGCGTCGGTATGAGCGAACCGAATTCGGGCTCCGACCTGTTTGCCGCTAACACCAAGGCGTCCAAGGTGGAGGGCGGCTGGCGCATCAACGGGACCAAAATTTGGACGAGCAACGCCAACGTTTCCGACTACATGATCGGCCTTTTCCGGACATCGCCGGCCACGAAAGATAATCGCCGCCACGGTCTGACGTCTTTCCTCGTCGACATGACGACGCCCGGGATCGTTTGTAATCTGATCGGACAGATGAGCGGTCAGATGGAATTCAACGAGGTAGTGTTCACCGACGCCTTCATTTCGGATGACCATGTGCTCGGCGAAATCAACGGCGCGTGGAAGCAGGCGACCAGCGAACTGGCCTATGAGCGGAGCGGGCCGGAACGATTCCTGGAAACTTACACGGTACTCACCGAACTGGTGCGCGCGCTCGGACCCAATCCGGATATCCGCGCTGCGGAAGGCGTTGGCCGCCTTGTCGCGCAGTTGCACACATTGCGGCGGATGTCGGTGTCGGTCGCCGGCATGCTGGAAGCAGGTCGGGAGCCGGTGGTCGAAGCCGCTATCGTCAAGGACATGGGAACGATCTGGGAGCAGCAGTTGCCACACCGTGTGCGCGATCTCGCCGCGTTCATCGATCCCGACGCCACCAACCACGCGACCCTCAACGAACGCCTGGCGTTCAACATCAAGATCGCGCCGAAACTTACCATCCAGGGCGGCACCACAGAAGTGCTGCGCGGAATCATTGCGCGCGGCCTTGGGTTGCGCTGACACCACTGATCAAGGACATGCCATGAGCGAAGTCAAAGACATCCACGTCGAATCCAGTGGCTACGTGACGACCATCGAAATCCGGCGCCCGCCGCTAAACTTCTTTGACATGGCGCTCATCCAGCAGATAGCCGATGCTCTGGAAGAGATCGACCGCGACGACCAATGCCGCGCAGTGGTGCTCGCGGCCAACGGCAAGGCGTTTTGCGCGGGTGCCAATTTTGCTAATTCCGGCCCGCCGACGCCAGCCGCAGCCAAGGCCAGCTCGGGCGAACTATATCGCGAGGCGGTCCGAATATTCCGCAACAAGAAACCGATCATTGCCGCCGTGCATGGCGCTGCGATCGGCGGCGGGTTTGGCCTTGCCATGTCGGCGGATTTTCGTGTGACGTGCCCGGAAGCAAGGTTTGCCGCGAATTTCACCAAACTCGGATTTCACCCGGGCTTTGGTCTCACCGTTACGCTGACCGAGGCGGTCGGCAAGACCAACGCCGCGCTGATGTTCTACACCAGCCGGCGGTTCACCGGCGAGGATGCCTACCGCATGGGATTGGCATCGGTTCTGGTGGCGCGGGACGAGGTGCGTGCGGCGGCGTTGCAGCTTGCGAGTGAAATTGCCGAATGTTCGCCGCTGGGCCTGCTCTCCACGCGGGCGACCATGCGCGCCGGCCTGGCCGACCGCGTGGCTGCCGCAACGGACCACGAACTTGAGGAGCAATCCTGGCTCAGGGAGACCAACGATTTCAAGGAGGGCGTCAAGGCCACAGCTGAGCGCCGCATCGCCAATTTTCAAGGTCGCTAGACAGGAATGTCTTGGCGTCGACCCCACGCCGGTCCCGTCATTGGGAGCCTGGAAAAGTCGGTCCTGCCGACTTTTCCGCGGCGAAGCAGTCCTGAAAGCCACAAGCAGAGGCGAGTGGCCAGATCGCTTCGTCGCAAGAGTTCCTTGCTATGGAGGCGCTGTCACGCGGCTGCCCTTGTCAATTCCCGGTGAAATCGGGCTTCCGTTTCTCGACGTAGTGAGCGACACCCTCCTTGTAGTCCGCCGTTCCGCGACATTTGGCGATTTCGGCATCAGCGAGTTGCGTGGCCGCCGCGAGATCGTGGAACGGCGAAAGCGCGAGTTGCTGTTTGATGATCCTCATCGCGCGCGGCGAGGACAGATTGGCCATGTCGGATGCTATCGCATGGACGGCCGCGCGGAAGCCGTCCGCCGGCAGTACCCTGACCAGCCCCATGCGTTCAGCCTCCTCTGCCACAACGGTGCGTGCCGACAGCAGTAGGTCCGCCGCATTCATCGGGCCAACCAGCCGCGACAGCATCCACGCGCTGCCATGCTCGGCGACAAGCCCGCGGCGGGCAAACGACGTCGACAGCTTGTTGCCCGCCGCCATGTAACGCAGGTCGCAATACAGCGTGAGACACAGTCCAACGCCGGCGACCGGGCCGTTGATGGCTGCGATCAGCGGCTTGGGAACGTCGAGCAGATAGCTGTATCGCTGGTCGAAATTTCCCGCGCGGGGGGCCACCGGCTTTGCCGCCGGCGCGCCACTGGATCCTTCCGCGAGTTTGCCCATTTCGGCGCCGACGCAGAACGCGCGGCCGGCGCCCGTCAGAACGATGGCGCGGACATCATCATTCGCGACAGCGTCGGCGATACGCCCCTGCAATGCCTGCTCCATGGCCGGCGACCATGCATTCATTCGGTCCGGCCGATTCAGAGTGAGCGTCGCGACACGATCCGTCACATCAATCAGAATATCCGTCGTTGCCGTCATGTTCATCTCCATTGAAGCTCCAGCCCGCGTATCAAACGCAAGGATGCAAGAAAAGTCATTGCGCTGAGCTGCGCGTCACTTACATACTCGTGAAAATGAAAGAACCAGGGCGGATATGTCAGACAGCGTCATCAAGACCGCGCGGCGGCTCTTTGAAGTCCTCGAATATTTCGACGAGATCCAGCAGCCAATCAGCTTGAAGGACATCTCGGCGCACTTCGACTACCCGGTCTCTAGTGCATCGGCACTGCTGAAAAGCATGGTTGTAATGGGCTATCTCGATTATGACGGTTACTCGCGGACCTACATGCCGACTATGCGCATCGCGACGCTTGGCAATTGGGTGCAGGGCGCGCTGTTCGGAGAAAGCCGCATCCTGGCTTTGATGAAGCACATGAGCGAGCTCACGCGCGAAACTATCAGCATCGGTACGCAAAGCGATCTGTTCGCCCAGTATATCCACATAATCCCATCAACTTACGCGATCAGGTTTCACCTCAAACCGGGAACCGTGCGACCGCTGGCGCGGTCTGGGCTCGGCTGGCTGCTGCTCAGCGCGCGCAGCGACGACATGATCGAGAAATTATTGCGGCGCATCAACGCAGAAGAAGAAGATCGCAAATTACGCATTACGCTTCCTGATCTGATGGCGCGTGTGAAGGAAATCAGGAAACAAGGCTTCGTCTTTTCCAAGCATTCGGTAACTGTCGGCGCCGGCGTAATTGGAATGGTTCTGCCGATACGCCGGCATGGCCGCATTCTCGCGATCGGCGTAGGAGGCCCCGTCGATCGCCTCGAGGAGAAGAAGAAGCAGATCGTTGGTGAACTGCGGGCGGGAATCGCGAAATTTGTCATCGAGAGCGACGCGTAGTCGCAACCTAGTCTTTCACGGATGTGGAAACGCTAACGCTCATGTGAAAGTACTAGATCGATGCAATTGATCGCCGCATAGTGCAGCTAACCAAGGCGGCGCAAGCCGCGATAAAAAATATGCAGGGTTGGATAAACGAATGCGGGAATCGGTGGTCGATATCGCCACGCGCGATGGACAGATGAACACATACATCTTCCGCCCCGACGGCGAAGGCCCGTTTCCGGTCGTCATTCACTATATGGATTCCGTCGGCGTTCGCGAAGAACTGTCCGACATGTGCCGCCGGCTGGCCTCGGTCGGCTATTATGTGATCCTGCCGAACCTATATTACCGGCTGGCGCGCTGCGTCGATCTCGATGCCAACCGCCTGCATGATCCGGCTTATGAAGATCGTATTGCGCTGCTTTGGAAGCTGAATCGTAGTCTCACCAACACCATGGTCGAGCAGGACACCCAGTCGCTGTTCGACTTTCTCGATACCGACTCTGCCGCGCGCCAGGGCAAGTTGGGCATCGTCGGTTACTGCATGAGCGGTCGCTATGTGTTCCGCGTCGCCGGCGCGTTTCCCGAGCGCGTGGCTGCCGCCGCCTCCGTGTATGGCGCTCGTCTGATTTCGGACCAGCCGGATTCGGCACATCTGCTGGCATCGAACATCAAGGGCGAGATGTATTTCGCCTGCGCCGAGCATGACCATTACATCACCGAAGAGATTATCGCCCAGTTGCGCCAGATCATTGCTGAGACCGGCATGAACGGCAGCATTGAATTCTATCCTGAATCCGAACACGGTTTCGCGTTTCCCACGCGGCGGCTCTACCACAAGGCCAGTTCGGAGCGTCATTGGGAGCGGTTGTTTGCAATGTTCCGCCGCACGCTCTGACAATTCCGAAAAGTCTGCCATCCAAATAGACACGAAAATAGAGGAAACGTTATGGTGCAACGTATGAAGTCGATGGCCTGCGCCGTCGCCCTAAGCTCCCTGTTCAGCGTGGCGGCGACGGCGGCGGAAACTGTCCGGATCGGCATTGCTGCACCGTTTTCCGGCGGTGCCGCAACTTACGGGCAGGACGTTAGGCGTGGCGCTGAACTCGCCGTTGAAGGGATCAACGCCAAGGGTGGGATCCTTGGCGGGCGCTTGATCGAGCTGGTGTTCGAGGATGACAAGGGGTCGCCGCAGGGCGGCGTCGCGGCTGTGCAGAAGTTGATGTCGGACGGCCGCGTCAAGGCAAGCACCGGTGGAACCAACAGCTCGGTGGTGCTCGCTGAATCGTCGGTCACCAAGGGACGGATGCTGCAGGTAAATGCCGGAGCTCAGGCTGACGCCATCACCGATCAAGGCAATCCGTGGATGTTCCAGATCAACAACACCGTCTCAGGCAATTCGAGCGCATTCAACGCCTACCTTGTCGACGTGATGAAACCGAAAACGGTGGCCTACATGGGC
>JACMOT010000131.1 GCA_014377915.1 Tardiphaga sp. | reverse complement strand
GACCCCGGCTGTTGGGGGACCCGGGAAGCCCCTTTGGATCTCCCCCTCCCTCGCCATGACGGGGGGACCCGATCACACTTAGCCAAATCCGACTCTACGGGTGCCGTTACGCCGCGCCGGCTTCGCGGCGGTCGAGATTGTTCTGCAGGTAATAAGTTCGCTTGGCGTGCAGCATCTTCATGTCCGCGCGCTTCACCACCTGCTCGAGCCGGTCGCCGGGCCGGCTGGTGGCGATGCCGGTGGACAGGCTGAGCTCGAGTTCGGGATAATACTGGTTGTTGACCACGATCAGTTCGGCGAGCGCGGCGAGCACGGCCTCGCCACCGGCCGCGTCGGTGCCAGGCAGCAGCACCGCGAATTCGTCGCCGCCGATCCGCGCCACCGAGGCCGGCTTTTCCACCAGCGAACCGAACACTTCGCCGGCGCGGCGCAGCAGCGCATCGCCGACCGCATGGCCGAGGTCGTCATTCGCCGCCTTCAAGCCGTTGAGGTCGGCGATGATGATGGTGACCGGCTGCGTACCCTTGCGTTCGAGCCGGTTCAACTCGTCGACGAAGAACGTGCGATTGAGGGTCCGGGTCAGCACGTCATGGGTGCCAAGATATTCGAGATAGGCCTCCGCCTTTTTTCGCGCGGTGATGTCGGTCAGCGCCACCTGCACCAGCGACCAGTCGCGTTCGTGATTGGGCAGCACCGAAAACTGCAGCAGCAGATGCAGCTTGGTACCGTCCAGCGCATAATTCACCACTTCGCGCTGCTGGAACAGCCGGCCATCCCACAAATCGATCAGCTGCTCGCGGAAATGCGGACCCATCTCGTCGCGGAACACCTGCGGCAGGTTACGCAGCAAGGTCTCCTTGTCGGGCGCGGCGAACAGTTCGAGCGTGCGGCCGTTGACGTCCAGCACGCGGATCTCGTTCATGCAGCGTTCGACGAATTCCTCATGCACATTGGTGAAGACACGAAAATCCTCAATGCCGCGTTGGCGCACATCGTCGAGCAGGCGTTTGACGCCGCTGAAATCCTCGACCCACAGCGACACCGGCGAGTGCGCGAACAGCCCGAACGCGTAGTTCTCGCTGGACGCCAGGCGCTGGCGCGCGCCCTCGCGTTCGGTCACGTCCTCGATCGCGATCATGACGCGATCCCAGCGCTCCTCGTGGCCGGGGAGCACGGTGCCATGCAGCTGGATGTCGAGCCGCTCGCCGGTCAGCGTGTAGTTGACGGTATGGCTGGAAAAATGGGTCTGGCCGCTCCACAGCTGCGCCAGCTCATGGACATGGCTCTTGAAGGTGTCGTTGCGCATCACCAGACCGAGGCTGAGGGTCAGGTGATCGAGGTCGCGGGCGCCGAACAGCGACAGCGTCTTCTGATTGACCTTCAGAATGCGGATATTTTGCGAACACTCGCGAACGCGGTCGGGATTGGCGAGAAGAAAGGTCTCGATGTCGTCGACGCCTTGCGCCTGCCAGCGCTCGAACAGCGCTTTCACATCGCTGTAATCCTCGATCCACAGCGAAACCGGCGCAAGATCGAACATCTTGGCATTATCGTCTGAAGCCACTGAAACAGCGGACATGGCAACCTTGGGTAAGTGAGAGTTTGGTGTTTCACTACCATTTATGCACAAGTCATTAACAATGTCCCCTTCCGGGAGGGCAACGTAGCCTTGCACCCACCGGTTCCATTGCGGTCGCCGCTTGTTGGCGGAACTATGGCTGGCCCGATCCGCCGGCGGCGCCGGACAGCTGGCTGGTGGCGTCGCTGGCGTCATTGGCGGCGCCTTGAACGTAGATCGAGCCGAGTTCCGCAGACTGCCCGGACCGGCCGAGCGGCGTCATGCTGCCGAATTTCTCCAGCTTCTCCATCGTCGCGCCGCCGGAAACAGTGTCTGTACCGCTGGTTATCGGGGTATTGCCAAAGTCGGAGGGGCGATACCCTGCGCCTTCTGCTCAATGCGCTTGATCAGCATGTCAATTCGATCGCCGCCCCAGAACAACTCGCCATCGAAAAGCATGCTCGGCACGCCAAAGACACCAAGCCGTTCGGCTTCTTCATTGATCGCTTCGACTTCCGCCCGCGCCGGGCCGGCAACGTAGGCTTGGAATTCCACCGCGGAGCCACCCAGGCTTTCAATCACCGCCACCATCTGTTCAAGGACATCGAGATCCAGTCGATGCGTCCAAAACAGATCAAAAACCAGGTCGTGATAGGCCCGAAAAAACCCATTTCGCTGCGCAAACAGCATTCCAGCGCTCGAGTAGGTCGCTTCATAGATCCGCTTCGGGCCTTTCATGACAAGGCCCTGCTCATTAGCATAACGGCGGGCGTCCATGTAAGCGTAGCGGACCTTGCGCCAGTAGTGCGGCGAGCGATCGTCGACCGAGCCGAGATAGTCGGCGATACGCAGTGTATAGGGAAGCCATTCGAGTTCGACATGGTGCGTTTTTTCCAGATCGAATAGAGGCTTGTTTGCGACGTAAGCATACGGGCTCTTGTAGTCGGTGTAGACCCTGATTTTCGTTTTCACAGCTTGCCACCATCTTTCGATTGATCCGATACATAGCCAGCGGCCTCACGGTCCCACGTATCAGGCGTGACGCCCTGCTCACGCAGAACGTGTTTCTGGATCTTCTCCGTCGGCGTTCTAGGTAGTTCGCCGAGGATTCGCACGAAGCGAGGAACCATATGTGCGGCAACACGCTCACGCATAAATGCGATGATCTCGGCGGGATCCAGCGAATGGCCTGCTACGGGTGAGACCACCACCAGAACTTCATCCTCTGTGTATTCGCTTGGAACGGGCACCGCGGCTGCCTCGCGCACCCCTTCGTGGTTGAGCAGTTCGATCTCTACTTCAAACGATGAGATATTCTCGCCACGGCGGCGGATCGTGTCTTTCAGTCGATCGACAAAGAAAAAATCGCCGTCGAGGTCGCGGCAGAACGCGTCTCCGGTGTGAAACCAGCCGTTGCGCCAGGCTTCCGCGGTTGCCGTGGCATTGTTGTTGTAACCATGGTTCATGGCCCATGGGCGGCCTGTTCGCACGATCAGTTGTCCGACGCTTCCGGTCGGCACCTGACAGTCGTGTTCATCAACGATCCGGACATCCACGCCGGCGCGCGGCCGGCCACACGTATTTGGCTTTGCCGGATTGGCATCGGATACCAGGGGCGTGCTGATCTCAGTCATATTGAACAGAGTATATACATCGACGCCAAACCTTGAGAAGAATTCGTCGCCGCTATTGCCGAGCGGCACGATAAAGGCCAGACGCAGCGAATGCTTTCGATCGTCGGGACGCCGCGGTGCTTTCAGCAAAAAGGTTGCCATTGCACCGAGAAGAAAAACCACCGTGACATTCATGTCCCGCACGGTTTGCCAAAACGTACTCGTCTTGAACGACGGCACAACCGCGATGGAAGCTCCAACAGCAAGGTAGGTCGTGGCAACGAATGCGCCGCCTATATGAAATATCGGCATGTGCAGAAGATGCCGATCCCGGGTCGTTACGCAGTGCCAGGCTTCCGGTCCCACGGCTGAATAGCTGTGCATATAGGACGAAAGCACGCCTTTGGATCGGCCTGTCGTGCCGGATGTATAGATAATGCTCTGTGTATGCCACGGCTCCACGAGTTGATCGTCTTCCAATAGCCCATCCGGGTCGCCGCGAAGTTCGCTGAGGGGCTGGATGCGGAGATCATCATTGCACGATGTGAAATCGAGTACGTTGTCGGAGAACACCGACGTCAACGAAACCGGCGCATGTTGAACAACATGCTCAAGACATGAGCTATCGACGACTGCAATCTTCGCTCCTGCGTCGGATAGGATATGCCGCAACAACGAGCCCTTTAACGCCGGATTGATCGGAACGAAGACTGCACCGAGGTAATTTGCAGCGAACAGCGCCAGCAAACCCGTCGGCCCGTTGGGCATCATCACAATGATGCGATCGCCCCGCCGCGCACCTGCGCGCTGGAGTCCATCTGCCAGACCTCGCACCAGGCGGCGCAAGCTCGCAAATGTCCACGCCGTACCGTCCTGAAACACGGCAAATACATCATCACGCCGCTCTGTGGCGTGCCGATCCAGGGCGTAACGAAGTACGCATTTTTCGCGAGCAACGACGCTGCTGGCTTCCACCTCACTCTGGTTAGACACCCGCATATCCCCGTTCACCTGGCTTCCCGAAGATCGTTCCCGTCGGCGTCAGACGGCGCGGGCGTAACGACGGAAAGCGCCGAGGTCACGTTGAGCTTGAGCACGGCTTTAAACCGCGTGATCGCGTCGCCAAGATCATCGCTGAGCATACGATCGATGGTGGGCGCAGCCGCGCTGAAATGGGTGATCGCACCCAACGTGAAAAACACGAAAAGTTCCGCGTCGATCGGTTTGAAGACGCCGGCGCGAACGCCCTGCTTCAAGAGATCGACGAAGGTACCTATCATTTCCAGCATATGAAGACGCCGCGCACGCGAAACGCGGCTTTTGTTCTCCATGAGTTCACGCATCAGCAACTGCGAGTAATGCTGGTTCTCGAAGCTCCAATCCAGGAACCTGTCGAACAGGCGCATCGCCGCTGCAACTGATGGCGGCTCGCGCGCATCGTTGAGATAACTACCGAGGCTTTTCGCGAGGCTCTCAAGTACTGCGCTGTATAGCCGCTCTTTGGTTCCAAAGTGGTGCACCAGCGCGGCGCTGCTGATGCCCACCGCGTTGGCGATGTCCCGCAGGCTGGCGCCGTCGAAGCCGTTGCTGGCAAACAACAATTGCGCAGCTGCGACGCACCTTTGATCGGTGTCGCGTACGTCTCTCGGCCTCCCCAGTTTGGAACTCATAGGCCACCCTTTAATTAAGTTAGCGCTTAATTAAATTTTGCAGAGAAGTCAAGGCGTTCGTGGGTCAACATGAATTCTAGCTGCTGGCAGTTGATGGATAGCGGGTTGGGTTTGGTGAAATCGCTGGGCCGGCCGTGCAACCACGAAGGGCTGGTCGAGAGGCTTAGGCCGATGTGGTCAGGCTCGTCATGGGGGCCGGTCGCACCATCCGGCATTCGCCGCCACGATCACCGCAACCAACCGCGGGCTCGATACGGGCATCGCCGAGGGGCTGGAGGTGGAGCGCGCGCAGTTCGCCGCGGTGATGCCGACGATAGAGTTGCAGCAGGGGCTGGCGGCGTGGCTCGAGCGACGCCAGGCAGTTCAGACCGCGTAGCCTTGCGAACGCCGCGCCAGGCCGCCAAAGGCGTCGAGCAGCTTTTCGCGCCAGGCGTAAATGGCATCGTTGGGGGTGAGCAGCTGGAACGGGCTGATCGCTCGCGCCCACTGGAAGCCGCCGAACATGATGTAATCGGCGTAGTTCGGCGCTGCGCCGCCGAGAAAAGGCTGTGTCTTCAGCGTCAGCCGCATCGGATCGAGTGATTTACGGAACCCCGCGACCGCGCTGTCGCGGCCGGCCGAGACTTCTTCTAGCGTCCTGCCCAAACGGGCCTCGCGCGTCTTGCGGAAATAGGCCTGGTCGGCGGGCTGCAGATGGGCGTGGATATCGGCGACGATCATCGGGAAGATGCCGCCGACCAACACCGTGTCGCCCCACCAGTTCAGCATCCGCCCCATCGCGCGGCCACCCTCGCCGCCGAACAGCGACGGTCGGTCGGGATAGGTATCCTCCAGATAATTGGCGATCGCCCAGGAATCCGACACCGCATGCTCGCCATCGATCAACACCGGCACCTTGTCGGATCGGTGCCGCGCGATCGCCTCGCGCTCGGTGAAGCGCCACGGCACCGAGGTGATGTCGAGGCCCTTATGCGCCAGCGCCATCCGGGTGCGCCAGCAGAACGGGCTGAACGGGCGATCGTCGTCGGTGCCGACCAGTTCGAACAGTTGCAGCGCCATGGTCAGCCCTTCACCACAGTCGCGGTCTGGCCGAACAGCACCTTGCGCTCGGCATCGGTGCGGATCGCGGGCTGGCCAAATTTCGGATTGATCTCTTTCGCCCGGGTATAGGCGCGCGCCACCGCGGGCCGCGCCGCGATGGTTTCGAGCCAGCGCTTGAGATGCGGGAAGTCGTTGATATCCTGGCTCTGGTTCTTGTACGGCACGATCCAGGGATAGCTCGCCATGTCGGCAATCGAATAGTCGCCGGCGATGAATTCACGATCAGCGAGGCGCTTGTTGAGCACGCCGTACAGCCGGTTGGTCTCGTTGACATAGCGGTCGATCGCGTAGGGAATCTTTTCCGGCGCGTAATTGCTGAAGTGATGATTTTGCCCGGCCATCGGGCCAAGCCCGCCCATCTGCCAAAACACCCACTGGATCGCGTCGTAGCGGCCATAGACGTCGGCGGGCAGGAATTTTCCGGTCTTCTCGGCGAGATAGAGCAGCATGGCGCCGGATTCGAAAATCGGGATCGGCCGGTTACCGCCGTTCGGCTCGTGATCCACCATCGCCGGGATCCGATTGTTCGGCGCGATCGCGAGAAAGAATTCCGAAAACTGGTCGCCCTTGCCAATGTTGATCGGCATCACCCTGTAGGGCAACCCGGACTCTTCCAGGAAGATCGTGATCTTGTGGCCGTTCGGCGTGCTCCAGTAATACAGGTCGATCATCGTGCAGATCCGTTTCCGACGCGCTGGAAGTCATTCTAGATAGTTGGATGCGATTGCATCGAGTTCGCCAGATCGACGGCGTGAAGTCAATGCGCGGAAAGCTATGAAGTCTCCCTCACGAATAAACATTCTCCGCATCTAAAACCTGAAGTTGAATTTCAGATGTAGTTGGCTATGATCGAATCTCTCCAGGGGGAAGGCGGATGACCATCGGCAATGCGCTGACGTTTAGTCTGCTGGCCTGGTTCGGCGCGCTGGCTTTGCTGGTGATGGCGCGCATTCTCACCGGCGAGATCGATCGCAGCGGCATGCTGGCCAGCCAGTCCGGTCATGGCGACATCAATCCGGAACGCGTCGTGGCGATGGCGCTAATTCCCGCCATTCTCGCCTATTACGCCATCGATGCGCTCAACAGCGGCGCGGTAACAATCGCGGGACGGCCCTCGATGCCCGATCTGTCGGAGACGCTGGTGACGCTGCTGACCGGCAGCAACGGACTTTATCTGGCGGGCAAGATCGCCCGCGGCGAAGGCCGAATCTCCCGGACCGACAGGAAGGCACGCCACCAGGAAAGGAAGACGACATGACGGCTCAGACAATCTCGTGGTGGGGCTTTGTCGTGATCTCGGTCATCCTGCTCGGCTTCGCGGCGCTGGTGCTGTGGAAGATTTTTCAGGATCCGCTGGCGTTGAAGGGGCTGCTGTCCGAACCGCCCGGGCCCCATGATCTGCCGGGCGACAGCAAAGCGAGCCTGTCGCGTTTCCAGTTCCTGATCTTCACCTTCGTGATCGCCGGGCTCTATCTGCTGCTATGTATCGAGGCTGGCACGCTGATCGACATTCCCGGCAATGTGCTGGCGTTGCTCGGAATCAGCGGCGGCACCTATGTGGTGGCGAAGACGGTCGGTTCCTCCGAACGCAAACAGCAAGTGGAGGAGAACGGCAAGGTCGCGGCGGTAGCCGCCGCCAGCGGCAATTTCGCGCCGGCCGCGGCGTCCGTTCCCGCTCCTACCGCCGCGACCGCCGCGCCACGACAGCGCCGGCCACCACCGACCTCCACACCGCCCGCCATGTAGAAGCGCACAGATGGAGAGTGGCATGCCGAACGTCGCGCGCGCTGTCTGCCTTGCTTTCGCGGTGATGGCCGCCCTGCCGTATCCCGCGTGGGCGCTGGTCTGCGCCGACGGCGAGGCCGCGGCGCCCGAGGCGCCGGCGGAGACAGTCAATGATCCGGAAAACTGTCGCGCGCTGTGGGAGAAGATCGGTCTGCCACAGGCCGGCACCGAGATCGACCCCGCCTTCGTCTGCCACCAGCGCTACGTGCTGCTGCACAACAATGAGAACAAGACCCCGGACTGGGTGATCGAGCCGCTCAACCGCCGTCAGGTCAGCGGCACCAACACCCGCCCGGAAGGCAAGAAATTTGCCGCCGAGGAAGCGGTCTGCGACGCGGCGCGCGCCGTCGACAAGGACTATACCAAGAGTGGCTATGATCGCGGCCATCAGGCCGCCTCCGCCGATTTCAGCGCCAACAGCGCCTGGATGGACGATACCTTCGTCCTCAGCAATGCCGTGCCGCAGGAAGGCATCGGCTTCAATCGCGGCATCTGGAAGCAGTTCGAAGCCTTGGTGCGCAAGCTGGCGCAGGATCGCGGCGAGCTCTACGTCATCACCGGCCCGATCTACGCCAATGCGCGCGGCGCTATTCCGCCGATCACCAAGACCAATAATGCCTGCAAGAACGCGATCAGCTTCGATGCACCGGCCAAGGCCGCGATCTGCCCCGAGAACAGCGGCGCTTCGAAAAAGAAATGCGAGTCCGGCGTGGCGGTGCCGGTCGGCCTGTTCAAGATCCTGTACGATCCGGCGGCGAAGCGGGCCAATGCCTATGTGATGCCGAATATCGACCATCGCTCCAACGAGGCCAAGGATTCGCTGGAATATCTCAAGAAATTTCGCACCACGGTGAAAATCGTCGAGCGCTATACCGGCTTTCAGTTCCTGCCCGATATTCCCGGCCGTAAGGCGCAGATCGAGGAATGCGTCGCCACCATGATGCATTGAGGCCTTGCCGAGATCGCATTGTCGACACCTCGAAATGTCAATGCCGCGCCCGACGGGGCGCGGCATTGCTGCTCGCGGAAGCTCCGCGGCAGCCGCGGTTACATCCCGAGGATGGCGATGTCCTTCACGACGCCGGTGATTCCGCTGATCTTGACGGCTTCGGTGGCCTTGCCGGTGGCGAGGTCGACGGAATACAGCGTGTCGCCCGACATCAGCCAGGCTTCGTTCTTGCCGGCACCATCCGACCAGATGTCGAAGGCGACGGTGTCGACCTTGACGCCAAGCTTGCCGATCGCGCTGAGGATGCCGTCATTCGGCGGCGCCTGCTTGATCAGCCCGCCGATGGTGGCGTCGATGTTGAACAGAGCGGTCTCCTTGGTGCCCTTCACCGAATGGGTGTAGGCGCCAGCGACGATATTCGGCTTCTCGCCCTTGTGCATGTCGGCGTCGGCATATTTGTGATCGCCATCCTTGGTGACCTTGCCGTCATCGACATTGGCGCGCAGGCTCATGCCATCGGAGCCCATCACGCGCAGCCGGTCGGCGACCGGGTTGAAATCGACGGTGGCCGCGACGCCCTTGGCGAGCATGGTCTCGAGCTTCGACTTCACGGTGGCCTTGCCGTCGGCGGCGATGGTCACAACGGTGCCGTCATCGACCAGGCCGTACAGCAGGCCATCGGCAGGGCGCACGTCGATGCCGACCAGCGCGCCGGAAAGACCGCTGACCTTCACAACGCCGGTGGCCTTCTTCTGCGCGGTGTCGAGCATGGCGATGGTATCGCCGCCGATCAGGGCGGCGACCTGCGCGGCATTGGCGGCGACAGAGCTCAACAGCAGTGCCAATGAGGCGGCGAAAAGCGAAAGCGAATGGATCTTCATGAACTAGCTCCCTGTGTTGCTCGATCCTCTCGGGATCAACACAGGGGCTACCGGCCGCCCCCCACGAACGGATGCATGGCTCTGAAAATAAATCTGCGGAAAATAAATCCGGGTCGGGTGCATCCAAATGCCGCACGGCGCGGGTAGGCTGGACATGCAAGGGCATAGAGATGACCGGGAATGGCAGCAACACGCAGCGGGGCGCGGCTCTGCTCGACCACGAGCGCGAGGCGCAGCTGGCGGCCGCGCTGGCGCGCTGCGCGGCGGGCGACCGCGCGGCCCTGCAGATCATCTACGCCAGCGAGGCGCCGCGCATGATCGGCATCGCCCGCCGCATCCTGTTTCGGCAGGATCTGGCCGAGGAAGCCGTGCACGACGCCTTCATGCGGATCTGGCGCGGGGCGGCGGGATTCGATCCAAACCGCGGCAGCGCCCGCGGCTGGCTGTTCGCAGTGGTGCGCAACCGCGCGCTCAGCATCCACCGCAACGAACATCGCTATGACGCCTCCGATGAGCGCGCACTCGAGATCGACAGCGAGGCGGCGGTGACGCGGATGCCGGAGACCTCGGCGCTGCGGCGCTGCCTGGAGCGCATCGAGCGGCCGCGTCGCGACGCGGTAGTACTGGCCTATGCGCATGGCATGAGCCATGGCGAGCTGGCCGGACGGATGAACGTGCCGCTCGGCACCGTGAAGAGCTGGGTGCGCCGCAGCCTGCTCTCGCTGCAGGAGTGCATGGGATGAACCCGCACGACGACCCCCGCGACGATCTCGCCGCCGATTATGTCATGGGCTTGCTGGAAGGCACCGAACTGGCCGCGGCCGAGGCGCGAATGGCCAGCGACGACGGCTTCGCCGGCGCCGTTCATGCCTGGCGTGAGCGCCTCGCCGATCTCGACGCTACCGCCGAGCTGCTGCGGCCCAGCGCCGCGCTGTGGGACCGCATTGCCGCGGATACGAAGACCGCGCCCGTGATTCCGCTATTCGGCGCCCGCAATGCGCTGCGGGGGGCCACCTTGTGGGACAACATCCGGTTCTGGCGCGGCGCCGGCATCGGCGGCGCCTTCGCGGCGCTGCTGTTCGCGATGATCATGATCGGCGCGCTGGCGACCTCGCGGCAGTTGCGCCACGATCTGGTGGCGCTGGCGCAGCGCAAGCCGATCTATGTCGCGGTACTGGTCAACGACGCCACAAGGGAGGCCGGTGCTATCGTCAACACTTTCTCCAACGGTCGCGTCGAGCTGATCCCGTTGCGCGCCATCGACGTCCCCGCTGGCCGCACGCTGCAGGTCTGGACGCTGTGGGACCGCGCCATCGGCCCGAGATCGATCGGCCTCAGCGGCCAGTCGCGCACCCTGCAGCTCGATCTCGAGGACCTGCCGGAGACCGTCGTGGACCAGCTATTCGAAATCACGCTGGAGCCCGAAGGCGGCTCGCCGATCGGCCGGCCGACCGGTCCAATCCTGTTCAAGGGCAATGCCGCCCGCGCGCTGTAGTGTTCCACCCCGCCCCGTAAACGGGGTGAGGTCGAGGACGCCTCCCGGGCGGTAGTTAGATCTTGAACGACACCGTCCCATGGGTCATCCTTGCAACCAAGGATAGATCGCAAGGGAGGATGCCATGGCGTTGCCGCGTCGGACCGTTCTGCTGTCTCTGGCTTTGTCGCTGGCCGCCGCGCCGGCATGGGCCGCCGCTCCGCTCGCAAAACTCGATCCCGACAAAGACGGCACCGTCGACCTCGCCGAGGCCAAGGCCGCGGCCTCCGTTTTGTTCGACCGGCTCGACCGCGATCATGATGGCACGCTGGATGCCCGCGAGCTGCGCCGGAGACTCAGCAAGGCCGAATTCGCCGCCGCTGATCCGGACAAGGATGGCACGCTCGACAAGTCCGAATATATCGCCGTGGTCGAGGCGCGGTTCAAGGCCGCAAATCCCGACAATGACGGCACGCTGGACGCCCGGGAACTGGCTTCTCCGGCCGGCAAGGCCCTCCTGAAACTGCTGATGTAGTTCGCGCTACGCGCCGCCGACGCCCTTGACGAAAGATGCCGCGCGACCGGCGATGGCGGTGGCCAGCGCGCGCTCCGAGAGGCCGCAGAACAGACCGATCAGCAAGGCGACCGAGCCGGACTCGCGAAAAAACTGTGCCTTGGTCTTGAGATCGCCGATCTCGATATTGATCGCGTTGGTCCAGAACAACAGGCAGGTGGCCAGCGCCAAGATTACCACGAACAGGATCCGCATCGACGGCGCAATGGCGCGATCTTCCAACATCATCAGATCGTCGAAAGTGTACTGCACTTGGCGGACGGTGAACGACGCCCACGTCCCGACTGCCGCGCCACATGCGGCAAGCAGGAAGTTGCGGTGCTGGTACAGCCAGCTTTCGTAGCGCACGCTGCTGTCGGCAAACTCCAGCCAGATCCAGGCATAGGCCGTCAACAGCACCACGCTGCCGAAAAACGCGAACAGCGCCAGGCCGTTGCTGTGCGCGCCTTTAATGCGCCCGGCTTCCAGCGCAAAGAACTCGTTTCGGGTTTCGGTCAGCGTGGCCTGGGCGACATCAACAAAGTCCCGCTCGAGGCCGATCACCGCAACGCCATAAAGCTTCTCCAGGAATTCGGCCTGAAGTTTCCGCACCTGGCCTGCCGGCTTGGCGTTGCGCCCTTCGAACATCAGCGCCAGCCCGCTCTTCTGCGACGTACGCTCGTCCAGTCGCTCGCATACGGCGCGGATGACCGTATTGGTCTTGTTGATCTTGCCATACAGATCGATCTTTTCCGGCGAGGCCTTGTCCTCGGGCGGCGGCAGGCCGCCCAGTAACCGGATATCCAGGATCGCGTAGGCGGCATCTTCGCCAGACCCGTCGTCGCTGCCCGGTTTTTCCGCCCTGCCGGCAGCGGAACCGGGAAGCGAAGCGGCCTGCGTGGCCGCGACGGCCTTGCCGGGCCCTTTCTCGAATTTGACGTTAAACAGGCGCCGGATCACCCGGTCCCGGCGCGCCTGGTAGCGGCCGCGCAGCAGCACGGCCTCCTCCGCCGCAGCCGCGGCATCGCGACCAGAACCGTCCAGCTTTTCGATCGCCGCAATCAGCGTCCGGGCAATGTCCAATCGGATGTCGTGGCGAGTCGCGACGGAGGTCTGCGAAAATTCCTTGCTGGATTCGGCGGCCTTGTCGGCAGCCATCTCACGCGTCGCCGCGGCGACGGCATCCAGAAACAGCTGCTCCTCCTTCGTCGGCACGTGATCCGGCACCCTGACCACATCGAAATCGCCATCGAAGCGCGGCTTCGCTGCCGGTCGCGCGCCAAACTTCGGGATCTGCGCCGCGTAGTTTCCCAGAATCTGGCGGACTCGGGCGGTGTCAGCCAACGCATTTCGTCCGGCAATGAACTCGTCCGTATCCACCGCGAGGACGGTCATCGCCGCAGCACGGGCGGCGTTGCGGTCCTTGAGCAGATTGTCGGGATAGTTCGCGGAATCGTCGGCGACCTGGTCCCGCGCCAATTGTTCGATCGCGTCGGCGACCGCGGCGACATAGGCCTTCGTCGGATCGCTGGCGGCACCGGCGGGATTGATGCCGATATAGAACTCGCCGGGAAAGCGCGGCCGATCGGCAGGCTTCTTTTCAAAAACGGGCATGGCGGCACCTGTGGTTCAGGCCGTCGGGCAATTGACGCGGGACCGAAATACGCCCCGATTAAAGGCAGTGTTTCCGACAATTGCAATCTGGAATTGCGCATTTGGCTGGTCTAGTCATTCCCCGGTTCCGCCCCCATATTCCCGGAATGGCGAAATCTCCCGACACCCCGAAGACCCCCCCGAAGAAGCGCGCGAAAACCCCGGCGGCCAAGCCCGGCGCGGGACGGCCGGAGGTCAAGCCGATCGGCCCGGCGTTGGCGGAACTGCTCAATCCCGCCATCAACCGCGGCGATGCCGGCATGGGCTCAGGCACCGGGCTGCAGCCGCCGCCGAGCAATTCGTTCGAGCGCCGTTCGGGTGGCGAGGCCGCCGTGCACCGCGCCCGCAAATCGACGCCGAAGAAATTTGAAGGCGACGCCGGCCCGCGTCCGACATCCTTGCAGCCGTTTCCGCAGCCGTCGGTGGCGCCCTATGCGCCGCGGCTCAGCGAGCAGGCTTTCGAGGAAGCACCGCAGGCGGTGTACGGCACGTCGGCCGCGATCCCGGCGCTGGATCCTGGACTGGCTCGCCAGCTCGGCTTCACCACCGAGGAAGAGGACAATGCCGCGCTGGCGCGTCCGCCGCGCAACAAGATGGAAGCCCTGGGCGTGCAGGCCACCGCCGACGCGCTGGAAGCGCTGGTCACCAATGGCCGCCCGGAATTCAAGGACGACAAGATCTGGGTGCCGCATCGCCCGCCACGGCCCGACAAGTCCGAAGGCGGCGTGCCCTTCGTCATCAAGTCGCCGTTCGAGCCGAAGGGCGACCAGCCCACCGCGATCAAGGAACTGGTCGAGGGCATCTCGCGCAAGGACCGCACCCAGGTGCTGCTCGGCGTCACCGGCTCCGGCAAGACCTACACCATGGCCAAGGTGATCGAGGCGACGCAGCGCCCGGCGATCATCCTTGCGCCGAACAAGACGCTGGCGGCGCAGCTCTATGGCGAGTTCAAGAGCTTCTTCCCCGACAACGCCGTCGAATATTTCGTGTCGTATTACGACTACTACCAGCCCGAGGCCTATGTGCCGCGGACCGACACCTATATCGAGAAAGATTCCTCGATCAACGAGCAGATCGACCGCATGCGCCATTCGGCGACCCGGGCGCTGCTGGAGCGCGACGATGTCATCATCGTCGCCCCGGTCTCGTGCATCTACGGTATTGGCTCGGTCGAGACCTATACCGCGATGACCTTCGCCCTGAAGAAGGGCGAGCGCATCGACCAGCGGCAGTTGATAGCCGATCTCGTGGCGCTG
>JACMOT010000130.1 GCA_014377915.1 Tardiphaga sp. | reverse complement strand
TCATGCGCCCAGAATTCGAACGCCTCGTTGAAGAGATCAAGCAGTCAGTCGGGCTGCTGAGGAGGCATCTTTGACGTCGATGCATCCACGGCACGCCTCGCAGAGCTGAACACGCTCGCTGAAGACCCCAACCTCTGGAACGATCCCCAGAAGGCCCAGAAACTGATGCAGGAGCGGACCTCGCTGGAGGATTCGCTCGGCGGCATTGGTCGAATCATGCGCGAGCTCGACGACAATATCGAGATGATCGCGCTCGGCGAAGCCGAGAACGATGACGGCGTCGTGGTCGAGGCTGAAACCGCGCTGAAAGGCCTGAAGAAGGAAGTGGCGCGCCGCGAGCTGGAAGCGCTGCTGGCCGGCGAGGCCGATCGCTTCGATTCCTATCTGGAAGTCCATGCCGGCGCCGGCGGTACCGAGAGCCAGGACTGGGCCTCGATGCTGCTGCGCATGTATACGCGCTGGGCGGAGAAGCACGGCTTCAAGGTCGAGTACATGGAAGAGACGCAGGGTGAGGAAGCCGGCATTAAATCCGCGACCATCCAGATTTCCGGCCACAATGCCTATGGCTATCTGAAGACCGAAGGCGGCGTGCACCGGCTGGTGCGCATCTCGCCCTATGATTCCAATGCGCGGCGACACACCTCGTTCTCCTCGGTGGCCGTGTTTCCGGTGGTCGACAATTCGATCAAGATCGACATCAACGAATCCGACGTCCGCGTCGATACGATGCGATCCGGCGGCGCCGGCGGCCAGCACGTCAACAAGACCGAATCCGCGGTGCGGCTGACGCATGTTCCAAGCGGCGTCGCGGTGGTCTGTCAGGCCGGCCGTTCGCAGCACAAGAACAAGGCGCAGGCCTGGGACATGTTGCGCGCCCGTCTGTACGAGATCGAGCTGAAGAAGCGGGAAGAGAAGGCCGCGGCCGACCAGGCCGCCAAGACCGATATCGGCTGGGGCCACCAGATCCGTTCTTACGTGCTGCAGCCCTATCAGATGGTGAAGGATCTGCGCACCGGCGTGCAGACATCCGACACCTCCGGCGTGCTCGATGGCGACCTCGATGATTTCATGGCGGCGACGCTGGCTCAGCGCGCCTTCGGCACCTCGCCAGGCGCCATCGACGACGTCGACTGATCCGATGGCCCATGTCGCATTCATCGGTCTGGGCCGCATGGGCCATGGCATGGCCGGGCGCTATCTCGACGCCGGCTTTTCGGTCGCGCTGTGGAATCGTAACCGCGCCAAGGCTGATGAACTGATCGCGCGCGGCGCGCGGCTGGCGTCGTCACCGGCGGACGCGGCGGCCGGCGCCGACGCGATCGTCACCATGGTCGCCGACGATGCGGCCTCGCACGCGGTATGGCTCGGCGAGCAGGGTGCGGCGAGCACGGCCAGGGCCGGCGCGCTGGCGATCGAATGCTCCACCGTTTCGCACCAGCACGCCCTCGACCTAGGTCGCGAACTCACGGGGCGTGGTCTCGCCTATCTCGATTGCCCGGTCACCGGCCTGCCGGAAGCCGCCGCGAGCGGCAGCCTGACGCTGCTGGTCGGCGCCGACGCTGCGGATCTGCGGCGCGCCCAGCCGTACCTTGCGCCGATCGGCTCCACGATCCGGCACTTCGGGCCAATCGGCTCGGGCACGGTCTACAAGCTGGTCAACAATCTGATGGGGGCGATCCAGATCGCCGGGCTGGCCGAGGGCCTCGCCATCGCCGAGCAGGCCGGGCTCGACATGAAACTGGTGCTGGAGTCGATCGAAACCGGCGTCACCGCCAGCCCCGGCGTGATCCGGCATTCCCGCCGCATGGTGGAACGCAATTTCGCCGGCGCGACCTTTACAGCCGCGCTGCGGCACAAGGATGCGGCCTACGCCGTGAGATTGGCCGAGACCCTGTTGCGGGCTTCGCCACTGGTCGGTCGTGCCGTCGTGCAGGCCTATGACAACGCCAAAGCCTATGCGCCCGATGATGACGAAGCGAAGATGATCGAGCTTGTATCGCGCGCCAGGACCGGCAATGCCGGCTGACGGGCGCTTCGCGTCTGCGGCGTCATGGGCTAGCGAACCTTGAGACGGCATCTTTTCTTCAGCCCCGCCGCCGGTATGATGTGAGCGCTGGAACCCGATCGGGTTCGCCGGCTTGGTGTGGCGCCGTGCATCGCGGCGTTGAAAATCAATCAACTGGGGGCGTTATGAAAGTCATTCCTATCCTGGCGATCGGTGTTGCGTTGATGCTGGCCGGTTGCGGTCGCGATCCCGGCCCGGCGGGTCCGAAGGGCGACGTCGGCGCGCAGGGGCCGGCAGGGCCGCAGGGCGCGCAAGGCGTGCAGGGCATACCGGGCGTGCAGGGCCAGGCCGGCGCCCAGGGGCCGCAAGGTCCGCAGGGAGCCCCCGGCACCCCCGGTGAAAAGGGCGACAAGGGCGAGGCCGCGCCGGTCACGTTGCGCGCGGTTCAGGCGGATGGATCGGTCAGCTGCGAGGCCAACGAGACGCTGGTATCACTGTTCTGCCCGAGCGGGGGCGTCCCGGACGGCATGAAGTGCGCGACCTCTCCGACGGTCGGGCTCTGCCTCAAGAAGCCCTGACAGTCGGTTTGCGGACGGATCCGGCATGACAGCAAAGCACTAACGCTGTCGTGCCGGCGGCTGTGACATTATGACTTCATTATTGGTATCCAATTACTTTGCGACGATTGGATCGCAAGTAATAGGTCAGTGATAATGAAGTCGCGCGTTTTGACGGCCGGCGCTTTGCTGACCGGTGCATTCGTTATCATTGCCGTCGCCTTTGCCGCCTCGCTGATCGTGCAGTTTTCGCAGGCGTGGTCGGAACTGGATAATGCGCGGCGCGCCGGCACACTTGCCAATGCCGACGCGGCGATCTTCCGGACGACGCAAATGCTGCGCGTGGGACGTGCTGCTACTCAGACAGTCCTTGCCTCGGCCGAACAACCGCTACCGGAGATCAAGCGGCTGATCGCCCGGAACGATGTCCAGTTGAAAGTCGTCGATAGCGTCGTGGACTCCGCTCTGGCCGACAATGTCATGGCCTTGATGGCCAAGGTGCGGCAGAGCGTGGCCAAGGCCCGGGCGCTGGAGGACGGTGTGTTCGCACTGGCTGCGAAGCCCAAAGCGGCGCGCGAGGTCAAGGATAGCCAGCCCTGGTACGAGGCCGTCGGTGCCGTGGCCGCTAACCTGTCGGACGTTTCCCGCTCGATCGCCGGCGAGGCCAGGCTGGCCGATCCGGTGATCGGTGAATATGTGCTGGCGCGGCAATATTCCTGGTCAGCCCGCGACAGTTTCGGCACCGAGTGTTCGGTCAACCGGCCGCTGTTCAATAGCGGTGCCGTCGTCGACGCCAAGGCGCGCCTGCAGATCGCCCGACTGCGCGGCGAGAGCGGCCGGTCGCTTCTGATGCTCGATGATCTGCTGTCACGCGCCGGTGCGCCACGCGCGCTGATAGACGCCGCGGCGAGCGCGCGGCAAATCTACAATGACGCCTATGCCGCGCGGGATGCCGCCTATGCCAAGTCAGGAACTCCCGAAGCGCCGAACGCGGCCGGCTGGACCGAGATCTGCAACACGCCGATCGAACAGGTCGTCAAGGTCGCGGAGGCCGCATTGGTGGGCATGGCGCAACGCGCCGAGCAGCGCCATTCCGCCGCGCTTGGTTATCTCCTTCTGATTGGCTCGGTGCTGATGATCGGCGTCGCCGGCTCGGTGCTGGGTCTGTGGATGATCCGGAAGCGCGTCATTGCGCCGGTACGTTCGCTGACACTGTCGATCGCACGGCTGGCCCGGCGCGACTTCCAGACCGAAGTCCCGGCAATGATCCGCGCCGACGAGTTCGGCGCGATGGCCACGACGCTGGAGGATCTCCGGCTCGGCGCCCTCAATGCCGAACGCCTCGTCCTCGAACAGGCCGGCGACCAGAACGCGCAAGTGGAGCGCGGCCAGCGGCTCGAAGGCCTTGTCAAAGGCTTTGAATCCAAGGCCGAACAACTGGTCGGCCTGCTCGTCAAATCCTCGGTCGAACTGGAAGGCACGGCGGAGTCGATGTCTTCCACCGCCGGGCGCACCAACCAGCAGGCGGCGACCGTCGCATCGGCCGCGCGGCAGGCCGGCGTGGGCGTGCAGACGGTGGCCACGGCCGCCGAGGAATTGTCGTCATCGATCGCCGAAATCGCGCGGCAGGTTGCCCATTCGACTGAGATCACGCACAAGGCAGTCGAGGACGCCCGCCGGACCGACGGGATTGTGCGCGCGCTGGCTGACGCTGCCCAGAAGATCGGTGATGTCGTCGGCCTGATTTCCAACATCGCCAGCCAGACCAATCTGCTCGCGCTCAATGCGACGATCGAGGCGGCGCGGGCGGGCGAGTCCGGGCGCGGCTTCGCCGTGGTCGCGACCGAGGTCAAGGCGCTGGCGCAGCAGACTGCCACCGCGACCGATGATATCGGCAACCAGGTCAAGCAGATCCAGAGCGCCACGCAGGAGGCCGTGGAAGCCATTCGCGGCATCGGCTCGACCATCGACGAGGTCAACGGCATTGCCGCGGCGATCGGCGCGGCGGTGGAGCAGCAGGGGGCGGCGACCGCGGAGATCGCCCGCAATGTGCAGCAAACCGCGGCCAGCACCGAACAGGTGACCCGCAACATCGCCGGCGTCAGCCATGCCGCTAGCGAAACCGGCGCGGCAGCTTCCCATGTTCTCGATGCCGCCGGTCAGGTCTCGCGGCAGTCGGAGAGCATCCTGGACGAAGTCAACCGCTTCATCACCGGGGTGCGGGCCGCGTAGCGCGGGATGATTTCGAGCTAGTTTGCAACGCATACCCCTGTCATTCCCAGGAGCACTTGCGACGAAGCAATCCAGTTCTTTCGTCGCTTGCTGCTTCTGGATTGCCGCGTCGCTTCGCTCCTCGCAAGGACGAAGGCTACGACGTCAATTTAGTCTCGATACATTATGCTCTGGTCCGGCATCATCCCGTCACGGTCGGTCAGCGTCCAATCGCGGTACCACGTTGTGAACCGGCTGCTGTCGCGTTCGCCGCCATGCCAGGCGGCGGTGACGGCGCCATCGCTCGCGACCATCAGCACCACGTCGAGGCCCGCGGAGCGGCGCAATGTCTCCATCGCCTGAAGCGGCGTTTGTGCGATCGGGCCGGCGACGTTGAATGAAGTATTCACGGATAGCTCAACGCCGATGTGGCGGCCCAGTGCTTTCAGATAAGCATGCGTGAGCGGATCGTCCTGCGCGCGGACGATCTGGATCCGGCCGGTGCCATCGGCATGAATCACCGCCGGAATCTTGTCACGCGCATGCGGCTTCGACAGCGCCGTCAGCACCATATAGTTATAGGCGTTATAGTCCGCGTCCGATGCTCCCTCCAGCAGATCAAAATAGTTCTGTGCGGCTTCCAGTGTCGCCATCGGCGCCAGCGGGCGTATCGCTTCGCGATATTTGACGCGTTCGTTCAGGCGCTCGCGCGTTGCGGGATCGCAGGGATTGGCCAGGATCGAGCGATGGCCGAGCGCGCGCGGGCCGGTCTCCGCCGCGCCTTGATACAAGGCGATGATGCCGCTGCGCGCCACCATGAAGGCCATCAGATCGGCAATGGTGTCACGTCCTGCCGGGGTCGAGATATCACCGATCGGCTGTGACGCGATGTCGTCGGCCTTGAGCGCCTCGACAATATCGGAAAAGGCCGGCGCGTCGCCGCAATAAAACGCATGCGTGATCGGCTTGCCCCGTGGCGCGCCGGCCAGATGCGCGAACATCCAGGCGGCGCCGATGGTGACGCCGGGATCGCCGGGCGTCGGCGGCATCCACAGGTGCAATCTGGCCTGCCGCCCCTGCGCCTGCGCAAACCAGGCCTCGTCGAAATGCCGCAGCAGCCGCATATTGCCGAGCGCGTTCAAGGCGACGCCGCCGGTCAGTACCAGGCGATGCGCGCCGGTGCTGCGCAGCAGATGATCGACGATGTGGATCATGGCGTCCTCGAACACCAGTTGCGTCGCCGCGGCCTTGTCGAGGCGGTCCCTTGTGTCGGGACGGTGCGCGATGTCCTCGACGCGCAATACGGCGTCGGGATTCCACAATTGATCCGGCGTCAGCGGCTGGCCGAGAATGTCGACCAGCGCTTGCTTGTAGGGCTGCTCGAACGGGTCGCAATACCAGTTCGCCATCGCGCGGTTGAGCCGCACCTCGCCACCGGTGCCAAAGTCCAGCACTTCGCGCAGTCGGAGATAATAGGGATTGGTGGCGCGATCCATGTCGCCCCAGGCGGCGGCGCCCATGTAGCGGCCCTCGCTCGACAGCCAGGTCCAGCCGCCCTGCGTCGAGGAGATCACGCTGTAGAACGCGCCCAGCGAGTCGAACACGCTGTCATTGCAGTACAGCCGGCGCAACTCGCCGCTTTCGGCAACGTAAAGCGAGATCGAGCCCTGGTCGCCGGTGCCGTCGAGCACGGCAATGGCGACCGGTTCGTGGCTATCGTCAAAAGGCGACGCTGCGAACGAGAACCAGGCGTGGTTGTCGTGATGCGGCATGCAGATCAGTGGGACGCGCGCGGACAGGCCGAATTGCCTGCGCAGCAGTCTTGGCATCCGCGTCATCTGCTCGAAGCTGCGCGCATCGAAGCTGGCGGAGTTTTTGGTTCGCAGCAGTTTCAGGCCATCAGGAAGCTCTTCCACGACGCTTCGCACCAGCGTGCCGAGCAGATCGGGATAATCCCAACTGGTTAGCCACGCATCGATGTCGACGATATCGCGGCCCATCGCCTGCAGGGTGACGCGCAGCGCGTCGAGCGCGCCACGCGGATATCGCGTGGTGTGCTTGTCGCCGGAAAAACGTTCTTCCTCATTGTTGACGAGCAGGCGCGGGCCGAGCGCCTGCGTGACTTCGACGAGCGCTACTCCGGAATTATGCGTACCCGGCAGCCCGAGCCCGGCGAGATACACCGTCTCGCCGCGCGCCAGCTTGGCCTGGATCGCGGCGATGCGGCGAATCGTGAAACGGGAGTCGTTGGCGTGAAAGCCCGCCAGGGCCATCAGCCATGTGGCCACGCGCCGCGTCGCCCGGAAGCAGAAGCGGCCGAGGCGGGGATATTTTGCGCCGATACGTCGGGTTGAAGGCAAGAAGAGACCTCGAAGGGGTTCGATGTCGCTTCAATCACACTCGGGGCAGGGCAACAATGCCCTGCTATCTCGCTAACCCGCGCTCAGGCGGACGCCGGCGCGCAAAAACTTCTGCGGATCGACCGCTTCGCCGTCGATCCGGGTTTCGTAATGCAGATGCGAACCGGTCGAGCGACCGGTGGAGCCGACCAGCCCGATCACCTGGCCGATCTTGATGCTGTCGCCAACCTTGACGTGAATTTCCGACATGTGGCCATAGCGGGTGGCGAGGCCGTTGCCATGGTCGATCTCCACCATCTTGCCGTAGCCACCATTATAGGCGGCGGAGGTGACCCGGCCGTTCGCGGTGGCGCGGATCGGATCGCCGGTGGCGGCGCGGAAATCGAGGCCGGTATGCATCGCCGGGCGGCCGAGGAATGGATCGCTGCGGATGCCGAAGCCGGAGGTGAACTCGACCTCGCCGACCACCGGCTTGCGGTAGGGCACCAGCGCCATGGTGCGGTTCAGCTTGTCGACCTGGGCGCGGCTGACATAGACGCGGTATAATTGTCGTTCGAACGGGTCGGCGCTGGCGGAGAGCTTCACCGGCACATACGGGCCGCCCATGGCGACGCGCGGGGTCGCCGCCTCCAGCTGTGCCATGTTGAGGCCGAGGTCGGTGATCGCGCCGCGCATGCGCCGCGCCTTGGAATCCATGGTCTCCTCGACCGCGCTCAGCGTCGCCAGTTGTCGGCTTTCGACCTGATCGAGCGAGGACTGCAGGCGGCCAATCACGGTGTCGACGCCGCCATTCCGCGCATATTGCTTCGGCGCCGGTGCCGACATGGCGGGGCCGCGCGATTCCAGCCGTGCTTCGCGATCGGGTGGCGCGACAAAGGTGACCGTGTCGCTGATCGGCGACGGTTTCAGGGGGCCCGGCGCTGTGGTTTCACGGGTCGCGGGCTTGCCGATCGAGCCGGTAATGGCAGTGTCCGGCATGCCGCTCAACGCGGTGGCGCGGGATTCCAGCGTGCTCTGCCGGCGCATCACCTGGTCGAGCTTCTGGTCGAACTGTTCCTGGTCCAGCATCTGCCGGCTGGTGGTGCGGTCCACCTTGGCGCGCAGCTCGGAGATGCGGTCCTCATAAGCGTATTGCATTTCGGCCTGACGCGCGATCAGCTTGGTCAGCACGTCGTCACGAAACGCAAAATAGGTCGCGGTGGCGGCCGACCAGGCGCCCATCACGGTTACCGTGCCGACGACGATCCAGAACAGCACCGGGCCGATGCGGACCTGACGGCCGGCATGGCCGATGGTGTAGTCGCTCGGCGCCGCGGTGAGGACCGGTGGCTTTACCGGGCTGACCCGGCGGGCCACCGGCCGGCCGTGATCATGGGCGTGGTGCTGCGGATATTCGGCATGCTGGCTTGAACGGTGCGACATCAATACTCCCGCGCCAACCGGGCAAACGCCCCGGCCAGCTCAATTCACGGGCTGATTTGAACCGCTCATGGTTAATTTTGAGCGAACGGATTGGCTCAGATGCGACGGGCTTCCGCAAGCACCGCCTCGGCATGGCCATCGACCTTCACGCCACGCCAGATGGTGCGGACGATACCGCTCGCGTCGATCAGAACCGTTGTCCGAAAGACTCCCTGGAAGGCTTTGCCGTACATCGATTTTTCGCCCCAAGCTCCATATGATTCGAGCATGCCGTGGGTCTCGTCGGAGAGCAGCGGCGTGGTCAGATCGTGCTTGTCGCGAAATGATTCCTGGGCCTTCAGGGGGTCGGCCGAAACGCCCAGTACGGCGGTGCCGGCGGCGGCAAAGTCGGCGGCGAGGCGGGTGAAATCGATCGCTTCCTTGGTACAGCCCGGGGTGTTGGCGCGTGGATAAAAGAAAATCACCAGCTTCTGGTCGGCATAATCGGCCAGCGATACCGTTGCTCCGCCGTCGCGCGGCAGGTTGAAAGCGGGCGCCCTCGCGCCTTCCTCGGCGATCGCCGGTGCGGCAACGGGCACGATCTTCGGCTTGGTCGGCTTGGCGAGAGCAGGCTTCTTGGTCGCGGTCTTCACCGTCGGCGGCTTCACCGCGACGGCCGGTTTTGCAGATTGTTTGGCCGCGACCGCTGGTTTTGCCGGTTTGGCGGCGGCCTTGGCCGGAGCCTTCACGGAGGGGCTAGCGCTGATTTTTTTTGGGGCCGGCGGCGCGGTCTTCTTCACCACCTTCTTCGTGGTTTTCCTGACGGGCGATTTGGTCGCAGGCTGGGCCGTCTTGCCGGCGAGCTTTTTCACCGCGGCTTTGGAACCGTGGGCCGCTTTGGTGACCGCGGCCTTGGATGGATTCTCGCGCAATTTCTTGGACATACGCCTTCCTTTCGTCGCTTTCAGCGGGTCAGTGATGGTGTTGAGGACGCGGACCGGCGGGCCTGGCTGGAACAGCAGTCGCGGTGCAAATTCGCTGACCCCGGAGTATGGTCGCAAAAGATTCGACGCAATACACGACACGCTCCTTGCGCCCTATGGTGCCGCAACGGCAGGACGACGAGCTACTATTTCAACAGAGGATTGGCCGTAATGCCGGCAGAGGAGCGCCCGTCCACCGTTGATGCGCGCAACTCCGGCCGCAGCCGATCCAGCAAAGAGCGCCAGCACCCAGAGGCTATGGCAAGAAATAAGCCGCCCCAAGCGACACGTCCGCGTGCCAACGACCAGCCTTCGCAATGGGATGATGCCGGTTGGGATCACGATCATGACGAGATGGCTCATCGTCGCGCTCGCCGGCTGCTGTCCAAACCACCGACGCGATGGCACCGTTTTGGGGAGAGCCTAGCGGCCATACTGGGTTGGTTCGGCGGCGGGCGCTGGCTGAAGCGCATCGCGGTCAGCCTTGCCGTGCTGGTCCTGATCTTCGCCGGATGCTTCGGGGCCCTGTGGTGGCGACTTGGCGCCGGCCCGATCAATTTCGACATGGCGACGCCGTGGCTCGCCGAGGCCATCCAGGACAATATCGGCCAGGGCAACAGCGTCGAGGTGGGCGGCACGCAGATCGAACGCGCCGGCCGGGTCCGCGTCGCCGTCCGCATCCGTGACATCGTGGTGCGGGATCGCGATCACGCCATCGTGGCCAGCGCGCCGAAGGCCGAGGTTAAGCTCTCGGTTCCCGCGATGCTGATGGGGCGGCTGCGCGCCGAAAGCCTCAATCTGGTGGACGCCGTTCTCTCGGTGCGGATCACGCCGGACGGACAGGTCACGGTGTCCACCGGAGACAATGCGCGTCCGCTCGCAACCGGCGTGGCATCGACGCGGCTGCCGGCGACCTTGCCGGCGCCGGTCCCGACCGGGCCATCGCTTTCGCTGCCGCCCGGGCAGGTGGCGCCGCTGGTCCAGGTAGCACCGACACCGCCCACCGCCGACAAGCCGGAACCCGCCGGCGGATTGCTGGCCGGGCTGGACTGGCTCGACAGTCTTAGCCTGACCGGCCTCGACGGCCAGAATCTCAACGAGATCGGGTTGAAGAACGGCAGATTGATCGTGGATGACCAGCAGCGCGGCAATACGTCGAACTTCGACAATATCACGCTGATCCTTCGTCGGCCGCATGGCGGCGGCGTCGCCATGAGCGTCGGCGAGGCGGGCTTGCATCCGTGGTCGCTGGGCGTGACCGTCGGCGCGCCGGCGAACGGCGTGCGCTCGGTCGAGATCCGCGCCGATAAGGTTTCGACCACCAACATCCTGCTGGCGCTGCGCCTGAAGGACCTGACCTACAGCGCGGATCTGCCACTGACCGGAGTGCTCAACGGCGAACTCGGTCGCGACGGTCTGCCGACCTATTTCCGTGGCAAGATCAATGCAGGTGCCGGCCATATCATCGACAATGATACGCCGGATTATCCGATGCCGATCGATCAGGCCGAGATCAATGTCGAATGGGATGCCGGCCGCCGCGTGCTGCTGGCGCCGTTCAAGGTGATCTCCGGCGCCAATCGCGTCACCTCGATGGTGCATATCGAGCCGCCGAACGACGTGGTGTCGAACTGGCAGGCGGGTCTGAGTGGCGGCACGATCGTGTTGGCGGGCACCGAGGGCGAGCAGCCGCTGATTTTCAATCGCATCTCTGTCGGCTTCCGGTTTGACACCGACAATAAGCGCGTCTTGCTGACCCAGGCCGATATCAGCAATGGCGAGATCGGTCTCGCGGGCAGCGGCAGTATTGATTATGCCGGCGAGCCGCGTCTGACGCTGGGTCTTGCCGGCACGCCGATGTCGGCCTCCGCGCTGAAGCGGATGTGGCCTGTCCTGGTGGTGCCGGAGGTCCGGGAATGGGTCATTGAGCGCATCGAACGAGGCTCGTTGCAGCGGCTGGAAATTGCCGTCAACTCGCCGGTGCGAAACCTGTCGCGCCGCGGCCCGCCGATTCCCGATGACGGCCTGAACGTCACCATTGTCGCCAATGGTGTCGCGCTGCGGCCGGTGGATGACCTGCCGCTGATCCGGGATGCCGACCTGCGGGCCCGGGTTACCGGACGCACCGCGACCGTGACGATCGGTCAGGCCGGTATCGACACCCCAGGCGGCCGCAAGCTGGCCCTCAGCGACATCGTGTTCGAAGTCCCGGACATGGTGCCGAAACCGTCGCCGGCCAAGGTCCGCTTCAAGATCGATGGCCCGGTGCCGGCGGTGGCGGAGATCCTGGCATCGGACCGCCTCAATGAATTCACCGGCAATCTGATCGATCCGAATTCCAGCAAGGGAAATGTCTCGGCACTGGTGGCACTGGGTCTGCCGATCAAGCGGGAGCTCACCAAGACCGATACCAGCTACAGCATCAACGCCGACCTCGCCGGCTTCTCCGGCGACAAGATGGTGATGGGCCAGAAACTCGAAGCCAGCGCGCTCAAAGTGATCGCCAATAATCAGGGTTATCAGGTCAAGGGCGACGTCAAGATCAACGGGCAAACGGCGTCGCTCGACTACCGCAAGCCGTCGGATGGCGACGCCGACGTCCGTTTGCAGGCGACGCTCGACGACGCCAGCCGGGCCAGGCTGGGCTTCGATCTTGGTCCATCGGTCAGCGGCGCGCTTCCGATCAAGCTGGTCGGCAAGATCGGCAGCGGCGATCGCGATAGCAAGATGGGGATCGAAGCCGATCTGACGGCGATGAAGCTCGACAATGTTCTGCCGGGCTGGGTCAAGCTGCCCGGCAAGACTGGCCGCGCGGTATTCAACGTGGTGCAGAAGGGACCGTCGACGCGGTTCGAGGATATCATGATCGAAGGCAGTGGCGCGCAGATCAAGGGCGCGGTGGAGATCGATCAGTCCGGCGATCTGGTCAGCGCCAATTTCCCGACCTATTCGCCCTCGGACGGCGACAAGACCTCGCTTCGCGCCGACCGCGGAACCGACGGCGTGCTCAAGGTCACGATGCGCGGCGATGTGTTCGATGGTCGCGGCTTCTTGAAGTCGGCTATTTCAGGCAAGGAAGCCGATCCCAAGAGCAAGTCCAAGAGCATCGACTTCGATGTCGACGTGAAGCTCGGCGCCGTCGCCGGCTATTATGGCGAGGCGGTACGCAGTGTCGATGCCAAGATTTCGCGGCGCGGCGGCACGATCAAGAGCTTCACGCTGTCCGGCAAGCTCGGCCGTGACACGCCGCTGACCGGCGACATGCGCGGTCGCGCGCAGGGGGCCGCCCGCGACGTCATCGTTGTCGAGACGGGGGATGCGGGTTCGCTGCTGAGATTCACCGATACCTATGCCAAGGTGTATGGTGGCCAGCTGTCGCTGGCGATGGATGCTCCGACCACGGATTCGCGCCCGAAAGAGGGGCTGATCAATGTGACCAACTTCGCCGTCAAGGGCGAAGCGCAGTTGGCCAGCGTTACCGGGGGCGGTGCGTCGGGCGCCCAGAACAGCATCGGCTTCACCCGCTTGCGCGCCGAATTCACCCGGCAGAACGGCCAGCTCGCGATCCGGGAAGGCGTGGTCAAGGGACCGGTGATCGGTGCCACGATCGAAGGCAGCATCGACTATCCCGCCAGTGAGGTTCACATGCGCGGCACCATCGTTCCGCTGTTCGGCTTGAACAACATGTTCAATCAGATCCCGATCGTCGGGCTGTTCCTCGGCGGCAGCAATGAGGGCCTGTTCGGCATCACCTATGAGGTCGTCGGTACCCCCGGCGCGCCGGTGCTGCGCGTCAACCCGATCTCCGCTATCCTGCCCGGCGTCACGCGAAAAATCATGGAATTTCCGACCGGCAAGCCGAACAACCCGGCGGAATTCCCGGGATCTCCGAACTGATATCAACCGCGACGTAAGCAGATGCGGTGCCCGCGACGCTGTGATCTGCCGCAATCGTCGCCACGCCTGTGATGCCTGCGGATCGCGCCCGTTGGTCGTGGCGTAGCCTATGCCGCGCGAACACCGGCGAGAAAGGTGCTCACCTCACCCGATAGCTGCCGGGCCTGCTTTGACAGGCCGGAAGCGGCACTGAGGACCATGCCGGCGGCGGTGCCGGTTTCCTGCGCGGCCGCGCTGACACCACCGATATTGGTCGTCACGTCCTGCGTCGCCTGCGCCGTCTGGGTGACGTTGCGGGCGATCTCGGCGGTGGCCGCGCCCTGCTCTTCGATAGCGGAGCCGATCGTGGTGGCGATGGCGCTGACCTCTTCGATGGTCGCGGTGATGCCCTGAATCGCCTCGACAGCCTCCTTGGTCGCCGCCTGGATCTGGGCGATCCGCAGCCCGATTTCCTTGGTGGCGTCGGCGGTCTGGCCCGCCAGACTTTTCACTTCCGAAGCCACGACCGCGAAACCGCGGCCGGCGTCGCCGGCGCGGGCGGCTTCGATGGTGGCATTCAGCGCCAGCAGGTTGGTCTGGCCGGCGATGCTGGAGATCAGCTCGACGACATGCTCGATCTGCTGCGCGCCATCGGCCAGAGCGCGGACGATGGTGTCGGTGCGGCGGGCGCTATCGACGGCATGGGTGGTGATCCTGGCGGACTGTGCCATCTGGCGGCTGATCTCGATGATCGAGGACGACAGTTCCTCGGCGGCCGAAGCGACCGTCTGGACGCGGGTGCTGGCTTCGGAGGCGGCGGTGCTGACCAGCGTGGCCTGCTGGTTGGTGCGGTCGGCGGTGCCCGTCATGGATTGCGCGGTGGACTCGAGCTGCGTCGACCCGGTGGCCATCAGGCCGACCAACTGTCCGACCGACGCGTCGAAGCGGTTGGCGAGACCGATCAGCGCGTCGCGCTTTTCGGTTTCGCCTGATTGCTTCAACCGGGACTGCTCGGATTCGAGCGAGCGAGCGCTCAGAGATGTCTGGCGCAGCATCTCCAGCGTCTCGGCCATTCGACCGATCTCGTCGCCACGTTCGGTTTCAGCGACGGCGCCGTCGAGGGCGCCGCCAGCGATACGCCGCATCCGAAGCTGAAGCCGCTTCAGCGCGCCAAGTACGTCGTGGGCGATCAGCCAGGACATGAACGCCATCAGGATCAGGACGCCGACGCCGATCGCGCCGAGTTTCAGCAGCAGCGTGTTGACGTCGGAGTCAAGGTCGTCGGTGTAGAGGCCGACGCCGAAGGTCGCATTCCAAGGCGCGAAGGTCTTGGCGAATACTAGCTTTTGCACCGGCACCGTCTGACCGGGGCGCGGATAAAGATAGGATGCTGTATTTCCTTCAGGCTTCAGGCGCGCGGCGTCGATAATGGCTTTGGCGATCAATACGCCATTGGAATCGGTCGCACCCGTGATCTTGCCCTCAAGCTTTGGGTTTGCGGCGTTAAGCAGGATCGACTGGTCAGCGCGGTAGACCACGGCGTAACCTTGTCCACCATTGAACATCATGCCCTTGCCGCGCTGGCGGAACTGCGCCTGTGCGTCGGGCAGCGTCATCGTGCCAGCCGTGACTTCGTCCTGCAGCGTCTGTGCCATGCCGATCATCATGTCGACCGCGGTATGTAGCTGATCGATCCGGTCCTCGAGCATCCGCTTCTGGCTGAGCGCCGCCGAAACCGCGATGACCACGCAAACGGCTATCGCCGAAACGGCGACCATGCTGGCAAGCTTCGAGCGGATGGTGAGACGGCTAAGCATTGTCATAAATCGACCTTGGTGTCTGATAAATACCACCAGAGAATTAGCAGGAACCTGCTTAACATTCGTAAAAGGCCGTATACGGTATTCAGGTGCGGGAAATTATGTGCAATGCAAGCCGTGCCGCGAGTCCGACGAGCCACCCAACGGCATGAACTGCAACGCAAGTGCGCGTGGCGAACTAACGCCTGAGCGCCGGCACCACGAGAAATGGAATCATGCCGAGCAGCACGCTGATTAGCGCGAAAGCGATCAGCGGATTATAGCTCTGCGTCCAGTCGTGCAGCAGCCCGCCGCTCCATGAGCCGAACGCCGAACCCAGCCCGCTGCCGATGGTGATGGCGCCGTAGATGGTGCCGACACGCTCGCCGCGAAAAATCTTCATCGCGGTCGCCGTCAGCAGCGGCCCGCGCGAGCCGATCATGCTGCCGAAGCAGACCACGAATCCGGTGAGCATCCAGTAGTTCGGGTACCATTGCAGCAGCCATAACATCACGATGCCGATGATCGACAGGGTGTAACTGAACAGGATCGAGGGCCGCCGTCCGATGATGCCATCAAGCCAGCTGACGCCGAGCATGCCGAACAGCAGCACCACGCCGCTGAAGCCCCAGGCCGTCGCCGACGTCAGCGGCGGGAATCCGGCATCAATCAGATAGGCGACGACTTGCGGCGAGATCGCATACATGCCGATGGCGGTGAAAAAAAAGGTCGAGAACAGCGCCCAGAATGCGTGATGCTGCATCGCGGTCCACAGCGTCCAGCCCTGGTCGGCTAACCCCTGGGCGTCCGACTTCTCCAGATGCGTGGAGCCGCCTGCGAAACGTCGCCATGGCAGGATCAGCAACGGCGGCAGCAAAGCCAGTACCATCCAGCCAAATGCCTGATAGGCGCCACGCCAGCCGAGATGGTCGATCAGGATCTGCGCGATCGGCAGCATCACCAGCACGCCGGCGCCGGTCGCCGAATAGACGACGGCCATCGCCGTCGGCAGGCGCTTGCCGAACCAGCGGCCAAGCAGGATGGAATTGGGGACATTGCCGATGCAGGCGATGCCGAAGCCGAGGCCGACGCCAATGCTGAGCTGGAACTGCCAGAGTTTTTGCGCGTGTCCCGCGGCCAGGAAGGCGCCGCCGAGCAGAGCGACACCGGCGACGAACACCGCTCGCGGTCCGGAGCGATCGAACAGCCGGCCGACCAGTGGCGAGGCCAGGCCGACGCATAACGCGGTCAGCGAGTAGATCGACACCACATCGCCGCGATCCCAGCCAAAGGATTGCGAGATCGGCAGCAGGAAGACCGTAAAACTTTCTTGCAGACCGCGACCTAGCACCGACAGCGTGAAACAGACACCGAGAACGGCGAGCGCCGTATGCTGCGATGTCCGCAGCGCGTGCTGCGGGGCGGGCTTGTGCGTTTCCATCCGGCGACTCGTCCTGGGTGCGATGTCTCCGGCGATGGAGCGCGTTTCGCGCGCCAGGGGCAAGGTGCGCTGGGCGAATGGGCCTATGCGGGACGCAGCAGGATGTGCTTCTTCTTGCCCAGCGAAATCTTGATCACGCCTTCCGGGGTCAACAGCGCCGGCGTCAGCAGCATTTTTTCATCGGTGACCGCGACGTCGTTGACGCGCAACCCGCCGCCCTTGATCTGTCGCCGCGCTTCGCCATTGGAGCCAACAAAGCCGGCGGTAACAAAGATCCCGAGCACGCCGATGCCGGCGGCCAGTTCGTCCTGTGAAATATCGATGGTCGGCAGGCTTTCCGAGATCGAGCCTTCCTCGAAGGTTTTTCGCGCGGTTTCGGTGGCTGCGATCGCGGCCTCCCGGCCGTGCACGATCGCGGTGGCCTCGGTCGCCAGGGTCTTCTTGGCCTCGTTGATCTCGGCGCCGTCGACCCGTTCCAGCCTGGCGATTTCGTCGAGCGGCAGCCGCGTAAAAATCTTCAGGAACTTGCCGACGTCGTCATCCTCGGTGTTACGAAAATATTGCCAGAAATCATAGGGGCTGAAGAGGTCTCCATTGAGCCAGACCGCGCCCTTGGCGGTCTTGCCCATCTTGGCGCCGGACGATGTCGTGAGCAGTGGCGTGGTCAGCGCATAGAGTTGCGGACCGCCCATGCGGTGGCTGAGATCGACGCCATTGATGATGTTGCCCCACTGGTCGGAACCACCCATCTGCAGCGTGCAGCCGTAGCGCCGGTTCAGCTCGACGAAGTCGTAGCCCTGCATGATCATGTAGTTGAATTCGAGAAACGACAGCGACTGGTCGCGGTCGAGCCGCGTCTTGACGCTATCGAAGGCCAGCATGCGATTGACCGAGAAATGCCGGCCGACGTCGCGCAGGAATTCAACGTAGTTCAGCTTCAGCAGCCAGTCGGCATTGTTCACCATGATCGCCGGGTTGGCGCCGTCATAGCGCAGAATGTTGTTGTAGACCTTCTTGATGCTTTCGATATTGGTGCCGATGGTCTCCTGGGTGAGGAGCTGGCGTTGATCATCCCGGAAGGAGGGATCGCCGACCATCGAGGTGCCGCCGCCCATCAGCGTGATCGCCTTGTGGCCGGTTTCCTGCATCCAATAGAGCATGGTGACGGAGATCAGATTGCCGATATGGATAGATGTCGCCGTGGCGTCGTAGCCAACGTAGCCGGTGATCGGCCCCTTGAGGGCCAGCGCGTCCAGCGCCTCCGGATCCGAGACCTGATGGATCAAGCCGCGGCTCTGCAGCACGTTGAGGAAATCGGACTTGTAGGTGGTCATCGCTGGGCAATCCGGATCATGATGCTTTACGCCGTCTCAATGGATTGTCGGCATGTTCAGGCTGGTCCCGGCATCCAGAGGCGTCGTGTGGCATTATAAGATCGGGCTGTTCGACACAAGTTGGACCTCAAAATCGCGGTAAAGGATGACCTGGGCGTGCCGACCATGCTGACCGCGATCGGGCTGATGAGCGGGACCTCGCTGGACGGCGTCGACGTCGCCCTGATCGAGACCGATGGGCAGCGCGTGCGGACGTTCGGGCCGACCGGCTACCGTGTCTATAGCGGTCCCGAGCGGTCCGTGCTGCGCCAGGCGCTGGCCGAGGCCGTGGCGCTGTCGCGCCGCGACGACCGGCCGGGTATTCTGGCCGAGGCCGAGCGGGTGGTGACAGCGGCCCATGTCGAGGCGGTGGCGGCATTTCTCGCGCAAAATCACATCGCCGCGGCTAATGTCGACGTGATCGGCTTTCACGGCCAGACCGTGCTGCACCGGCCCGCGGAGCGGCTGACCGTGCAGATCGGCGATGCCGCCATGCTGGCGCGCGCCGTTCAAATTCCGGTCGTGCATGATTTCCGCGCCGCGGATGTCGCCGCCGGCGGCCAGGGCGCGCCGTTGGTCCCGGTCTATCACCGCGCGCTGACGCAGGCGCTGGACCGCGACGGGCCGGTTGTCGTGGTCAATATCGGCGGGGTCTCCAACATCACCTATATCGATGGCGATGACGGGCTGATCGCCTGCGACACCGGACCGGGCAACGCGCTGCTCGATGATTTCATGCTGCGCACGACCGGCCAGCCGTTCGATGACGGCGGCCGGCTGGCGGCGCAGGGCAGGGTGGACGAGGCCTGGATCGCCGCGCAGTTGCGGCTGGCCTTTTTTGCCGCGCCACCGCCGAAATCGCTCGACCGCAACCATTTTGCCGGGCTGGTGCTTCCCGAACTGGCGCCGGCGGACGGCGCGGCGACGCTCACGGCCCTCAGGGCGGCGGCAATTGCCAGCATTGCGCCGTTGTTGCCGAAGCTGCCGCATTGCTGGATCATCGCAGGCGGTGGCGCCCGAAATCTGACCCTGCTGGCAATGTTGCGCGACCGGTTGACGCCGGCACGCGTCGAGCCCGCCGGTTCGCTGGACTGGTCCGCCGATGCGATGGAAGCGCAGGCGTTCGGATTTCTCGCGGTGCGGAGCCTGCACGGCCTGGCGCTGAGTTATCCCGAGACGACGGGCGTGCCGGTTGCGATGACAGGTGGATCGGTCATGCGGCCAGCCTGAGCGCCGCTACAATTCGGCGGCCAGCCGTTTGGCGGTCCGCTGAAACTTCTCGCAGAGCATCGCCAGCTTGGCGTTGACGTCATCCAGCGAATGGCCCTCAAGGTCGCAAAAGATCGACTTTTTCGCCGGCTCCTGCGCCGCCAGCAGTTTGCCGATTTCCGTCGTGGCCTTGGCGGTAAGCGACATCAGCACGACGCGGGCATCCGTGACCGAATTGACGCGGCTGAGGAAGCCGAGTTTCTGCAGGCTCTTGCTCTGCGACGTCACAAAAGAGGCATCGGCATGAAGTTTCGCCGAGACGCCGGTGACCGAAACGCCGTGGCCGCGATCGAGATCGCGGATCGCCATCAGGATCATCCACTGATGAACGTTGACGCCGAGCATCTTGGCCCAGGCAAAGCTGATCTCTTCGAAAAAATTGCTGATCGAAAAGATGTTCCAGAGAAAGGCATCGAACGAATCACGCTGGTGCGCTGCCAGCTTCTTTCCCGCAAGCGGCTTGCCCGACCCGGATACCGTTACGCCATCGATCGAGGGCCTACGCCGCATTACCATTCCGCACCAAACACCTGTTCGTGATGTCCCCCAAAATGCGTGATTTTGGCTCATATGTAAATGATCAGTGACAAAACTGTTGCGGCGATACCACAACCGCGAAGCGATCTTAAACAGGAAAAAATAAGGCTTTGAAAAAAGGCTCATTGTCGCACTAGGTGGTACCGGGTTCATCAGGGGCAATCTGGTGAACCTCCCGAACGATCGTCGCGCATGCGCGGGCAACGGCATCGCCGACGCCTGTGAATCGGGACGATTGGCGGGACAAGCGCACCCGTCCGGGGCAGCCGGATCGGTTCGTTTCTTCAGCAACTTGGAGGTTACATGACTAGCATTAAGGGCCTTGTTCTCGGCTCGGCGGCGAGCCTGCTCGCATTCGGCGCAGCGCACGCGGCCGATCTTCCCGTCAAGGCCAAAGCGGTCGAATACGTGAAGGTCTGCTCGCTGTACGGCGCTGGTTTCTACTACATCCCCGGCACCGACACCTGCATCAAGATCGGCGGCGCAATCCGCCTCAACACCACCTTCAACGGCAATGCCCAGGACACGCCTTACTGGCAGGGCGGCGCCGGCGGCAACAACCTGTGGACCAAGGACAACTTCCTTACCCGCGAGCGTGTCATCGGCACACTGGATACCCGTACCGCGACCGAATACGGCGTCGTTCGCACCTATTCGAGCATGCTGTTCGATTTCACGCAGAACCGTGAATCGATCGCCGGCGGTTTCGTCGAAGTCGACTTCGCGTTCGTCCAGTTCGCCGGCTTCACCATGGGTAAGGCTGTTTCGCAGTTCGACCCGCAGTGGGCGCTCACCAAGCCAACGATCTCGTCGGGCTTCAACGCCGGTTCGAACAACGCAACCGGTATCGCCCAGCTCGCCTACACTGCAAGCTTCGGAAATGGCGTGTCGGCAACGCTCTCGGTTGAGAACGGCTCAGCCTATCGCAACGCTGGCCTGTACAACACCAACACCTTCATCGCTGGACCCGGAGCGAGCACGTTCACTGGAACGGGCTATGGCGCAACCTCGAACACATTCCTCGGCAACGCCACCGGCGGCAACCATATTCCTGACATCGTCGGCAATGTCCGCCTCGATCAGGCTTGGGGCAGCCTGCACGGTGCCGCAGCGATGCATACCTCGACGCCCGGCTTCTACGGCTCGAATGAATCGACGGGCCACGCCGACGATGCCTACGGCTTCGCCGTCAGCGGCGCAATCGAGTTGAAGAACCTGCCGACTGGTGCGAGCGACAGCTTGAAGATTGAAGCAGCTTACGGCAAGGGCGCCGCCAAGTATGTCTTCGGTGGTACGACAGACACTTCGGGCGGTGGACGTTATGCCAAGTTCGATGGCAACAGCATGGGCTTCGGCTATGTTCTGGACGGCGTTTACAACAACAACGGTCAGATCCAGCAGAGCACTGCCTGGGAAGTCAGCGCGTTTTTCGAGCACTACTGGAACCCGAACTGGCGCACCTCGCTGTTCGGTAACTACAGCCACATCTCCTACGGTGACGCGGGCAATGCGTTGCTCGGTACCGCTTTCGCCAGCACCACGGCAGGCGCGGGCACAAATTCAGCGTCTGCAACAGCAGCTACCTCGGCTGGCTTCATCACCGGTGGAACCAACAACTTCGACCTGGGTCTTGCCCAGATCGGCACCGTCACTTCCTGGACCCCGGTCAAGAACCTGACCCTGTCGACTGAACTCACTTACAGCCGACTCGATCAGAGCCTCGATGGTACCTACACGGGTACCAGCGTTTCCGGTAAGCAGGGCGGAAAGCAGTACCAGCTTAAGGATCAGAACATCTACAGCGGCGCGGTTCAGATCCTGCGTTCGTTCTGATCTGGTTCCAGTACAGGCATCTGAAACGTCGAACGTAGATCCCCATGACCCTTCGGCCATGCCCCGGCCGAAGGGTTTTCCTGCGAAAGACAACTCAGCCGTTCACGCATAAAAAAGGGGCACCGCGCATGGCGCGGCGCCCCTTCGATATCGACTTGGCCGATGTGGTCAGCGAACGTTGGCCAGGCGCATGTCGAGATAGCCCGTGACCGATTCCATCAGCGGCTGCAGCTTGCCGTCGAAGAAGTGGTTGGCGCCGGGGATGACATGCTGGTCGATGACGATACCCTTCTGGGTCTTCAGCTTTTCGACCAGGGTGTTGATGTCTTTGGCGGGCGCTACCAGATCCTTGTCGCCATGCACGATCAGCCCCGATGACGGGCAGGGCGCCAGGAACGAAAAATCATACAGGTTGGGCTGTGGCGCGATCGAAATGAAGCCTTCGACCTCGGGGCGGCGCATCAGAAGCTGCATGCCGATCCATGCGCCAAACGAGAAGCCGGCGACCCAGCAGGCGCGGGCTTCTGGATTGATCGTCTGTGCCCAGTCGAGCGCCGCCGCGGCGTCCGACAACTCGCCGGTGCCGTGATCGAACGAGCCCTGGCTGCGGCCGACGCCGCGGAAGTTGAAGCGCAGCACCGAGAAGCCGCGATGCACGAAGGCATAATAGCACTGGTAGATGATCTGGTGGTTCATGGTACCGGCGAACTGCGGATGCGGGTGCAGCACCATCGCAATCGGCGCATTCTTCTGCTTGGCCGGATGATAACGGCCTTCGATGCGGCCGGCGGGGCCGGTGAAAATGACTTCAGGCATTGGTGATCCTTGGCAAAATCAACCGACTTCGAACCGGGATCATCGGGACCGAAGCCCGGACAAGCCCTGCGAATAAAGGGGCGATCGGGCGTCGTCGCTGGATTTTGGACGGCGCCGGGTGAGACTGAGGCCGCGTTCTACCATGAGGCACAGGGCAAAAAGCAAGCATCTTGAACAGGGTGCCACGGGTTTGCTGGGGCAGACAGGGCAGGCGGGAGGCGCTTTCGGCCACGGCGCAAGATAGTTTGGTTGCCGTGAGGCGCACCAGCCAGGCCCGATAGCGCTGTTTATTCCAGTTTGGCCACGATCTCTCGTGGCCGATTCCGATCCCCCAATAGCGTGACCTGGCCGGTGACAGTCCGGCGGGTTCCGCTCAGGCGACCTTTGCTGCCATGCGCGCGGCGAGCTTCTCTTCCTCGGTCCAGACCTTGCGCTCGCGCGCCTCTTTCGGAGGTTTGACCTGCTTGACCGGCCCACCGCCCAGCACAGGCGCGCGCGCGGTCGAGTGTCGGGCCACTTCGCAATGCCATTGGTGATCTTGTTGAACCGTCAAGGTGCGGCCGATCTCCCGCTCCACATCATGCAGCCAGGCGCGCTGCTCGGCATCGCACAGCGTGATAGCGAAGCCGCTGCGCCCGGCGCGCCCGGTGCGACCGATCCGGTGGACATAGCTTTCCGGCAGGCTTGGCAGGTCGTGATTGAACACATGCGTCACCGTATCGACATCGATGCCGCGCGCCGCGATGTCCGTCGCCACCAGAACCTGCACGGTACCGGCGCGGAAGGCGTCGAGCGCCCGCTCCCGCTGCCCCTGCGACTTGTTGCCGTGCAGGGCCTCCGCCGTGATACCCGCCTCACTGATGAAGGCGCAGACTTCGTTGGCAATGTTCTTCTGCAGCGTAAACACGACGGCCTGGCCCATCTCCGGCGTCCGCAGCAACTCGAGCAGCGCCGCCTTTTTGTGGGCCGCATCGAGGAACATCACGGACTGCTCGATCCGGTCGACAGTGGTCGATGGTGGGGCGATCTCGACTTTCACGGGATCGCGCAGCAGGCTCTCGGCCAGCGCGGCGATCGATTTCGGCATCGTTGCCGAAAACAACAGGGTATGCCGATCCTTCGGCAGCGTCGCGACAATGCGTTCGATCGGCTTGGCGAAGCCCATGTCGAGCATCTGGTCGGCCTCATCCAGCACCAGCGCCTCGAGCCCGGAGAGGTCGCAGAGGCCCTGCTCGATCAAATCCAGCAGGCGCCCCGGCGCGGCCACGATGATGTCGACGCCTTCCTTCAGTGTATTGACCTGGTGGAACTGACTGACGCCACCGAAGATTGTCGTCACGCGAAGCGGCAGATGGCGGCCGAAAGTCTCAAAGCCGGCGGCGATCTGTGAAACCAGTTCACGCGTGGGCGCGAGGACCAGGACGCGGGCTCCGCCCTCGGGCGCTGGGCGTGGGTCCGCGGCCAGGCGATGCAGCAGCGGCAGCGCGAAGGCCGCGGTCTTGCCGGTGCCCGTTTGAGCCATGCCAAGCACGTCACGGCCCTGCAGCAGCATGGGGATTGACTGGGCCTGGATCGGGGTCGGGCTGGCATAGCCTTCCTCGGCCAGTGCGCGCAGCAACAATGGGGCCAAAGCGAGATCGGCGAAAGTCATGGTCATCGTCACGCGGCGCCTCCGGCGCTAAGCAAGGCTGCGCCTGGTAGGGCTTAGCTAATTGAGAAGACGGACTGTTAGGTGTGATGTTGCACTGCGTCAATCTGCAAAGCACGGACGGCGGTGGTTTAATGTCCGGTTCACGTCCAGCCGCGCTACAGCGGACGAATTGGTTTCGGCCCAAAGCGACCTATATGAAAAAAGACGCGAATTTGCGTTCCCGGAAAATTTATCAAACCATGCGAAGGCGTTGAAATCATTGGCTCGTGACCGCGTCTACCTGGACTGGAACGCCACCACGCCACTGCGCCGCGAGGCGCGCGAGGCGATGGCCGTCGCGTGGGACCTGAGCGGCAATCCGTCCTCGGTCCATGCTGAAGGTCGAGCCGCGCGCCGCTTGGTCGAGGACGCGCGCGGAGCCGTGGCTTCGGCGGGCAATGCCGACCCGCGAAACGACGTGTTCAGCTCCGGGGGCACTGAGGCCAATGCGCTGGCCTTGACTCCCGGTCTGCGTCGTAATGGCGGACAAGCCGTCGAAAGGTTGATCGTTTCGGCCGTCGAGCACGCCTCCGTATTGGCCGGGGGGCGTTTTTCGGGCGCGGATATCGGGATCGTCCGGGTGTCGGAAGCCGGAGTCGTCGATCTCGCGCATCTGGGCGCGCTGCTGGCGCAAGGGGCGCCGGCGCTGGTTTCGATCATGTTGGCAAACAACGAGACCGGGGCCCTGCAGCCGGTCATGGAAGCCGCCGAAATCGTCCACACGGCCGGTGGCCTCCTGCATGTTGACGGTGTTCAGGCCTTTGGTAAAATACCGATCAATCTCAAGGTTTTGGGCGCCGATCTGCTGAGTGTTTCCGCGCATAAGATCGGCGGCCCCAAGGGCATTGGCGCGCTGGTGTTGGCCGATGGCGTCGGGCTCGACGCGCTGCTGCGCGGGGGCGGCCAGGAACTGGGGCGGCGGGCCGGGACCGAGAACGTGCCGGGCATTGTCGGGTTTGGCGCCGCGGCGAGGGCCGCAATAGTGGGCCTTGCGGACGACATGGCGGCCGTCGGAAAACTACAAAAACGGCTTGAGGACGGCTTGCGGCAAAACTCTGGCGTTCGGGTGTTCGCCGAAAACGCGGCGCGTTTGCCGAATACGACGTTGTTTGCGGCATCCGGCCTGCGGGCCGAGACCGCCGTCATCGGGTTCGACCTCGAAGGTATCGCGGTGTCGTCCGGCTCCGCCTGTTCGTCGGGCAAGGTGCAGCCATCTTATGTACTGGAAGCCATGGGCTATGGCCCGAAACTGGCGCGGGGCGCGGTTCGTGTCAGTCTGGGATGGTCGACCACCGGCGCGGAAGTCGATCGCTGTCTGGAGGCTTGGCGAAAGCTCGCAGGCACACTACTTAAACATAACGACGAAACACCGCTTGAACGGTTCTAAGGCGGGTGATTTCCTCAACTGAACGTCGTAAAGAACCTCAAGATTGTAATTTGATCCACCGCGGTCCTTGAAACCGCGAGCGGAGGACAGAATGGCTGCCGTACAAGAAACCGTCGATCGCGTTCGCGAGATCGATGTTGATCAATATCGTTATGGATTCGTCACGGACATCGAATCCGACAAGGCCCCCAAGGGGCTGTCGGAAGATATTGTCCGGTTCATCTCCGCCAAGAAGAACGAGCCTGACTGGATGCTGCAGTGGAGGCTTGAGGCCTACCGCCGCTGGCTGACCATGGATGAGCCGGTCTGGGCGCGGGTGAATTATCCGAAGATCGATTTCCAGGATCTGTATTATTATTCGGCTCCGAAGCCGAAGAAGACGATCGGATCACTGGACGAAATCGATCCGGATATCCTTGAGACGTACAAGAAGCTCGGTATTCCGCTGCGCGAAGTCGAGATGCTCGAAGGCGTCGTGCGTCCCGAGGGTGAACGGCGCATCGCGGTCGACGCGGTGTTCGATTCGGTTTCGGTCGCCACCACCTTCCAGAAGGAGCTGAAGCAGGCTGGCGTGATCTTCATGCCGATCTCGGAAGCCATCCGCGAGCATCCCGAACTGGTACGAAAGTATCTTGGTACGGTGGTGCCGACGACGGACAATTACTATGCCACGCTGAACTCCGCCGTATTCCCCGACAGCTCGTTCGTCTACGTGCCGCCGGGCGTGAAGTGCCCGATGGAGCTGTCGACCTATTTCCGGATCAACGAACGCAACACCGGCCAGTTCGAACGCACGCTGATCATCGCCGACAAGGGCGCCTATGTCAGCTACCTCGAAGGCTGCACGGCGCCGCAGCGCGATGAAAACCAGCTGCACGCCGCGGTGGTCGAGCTCATCACCCATGACGATGCCGAGATCAAATATTGGACGGTGCAGAACTGGTACCCCGGCAATTGCGAGGGCAAGGGCGGCATCTACAACTTCGTCACCAAGCGCGGCGACTGCCGCGGCGACCGTTC
>JACMOT010000129.1 GCA_014377915.1 Tardiphaga sp. | reverse complement strand
GCCGCCGAATTCGTCACCGCCAAGCTCGCCGAGCGCGAGGAGCGGCATCGCCGCGGCGGCCAGTCACGCTATCTGGTCGAGCCCAACGTCAAGGATGGCAAGGGCGGGCTGCGCGACCTGCACACGCTGTTCTGGATCGCGAAATATGTCTACCGCGTCAGCGACACCCGCGAGCTGATGGCGCATGGCGTGTTCGATGCGCAGGAATACCGCACCTTCAACCGCTGCGAGGATTTCCTGTGGTCGGTGCGCTGCAACATCCACTTCGTCACCAACCGCCCGGAAGAGCGATTGTCGTTCGACCTGCAGCGGGATATCGCGCTTCGCCTCGGCTACACCTCGCATCCCGGCATGCAGGACGTCGAGCGCTTCATGAAGCACTATTTCCTGATCGCCAAGGAAGTCGGCGACCTTACCGCGATCCTGTGCGCCAAGCTGGAAGACCAGCAGGCCAAGCCGGCGCCGGCGCTGAGCCGGATGATGGCCAAGCTGCGCCCCGACCCGCAGCGCCGCCGCGTACCCGGCTCCGACGCCTTCATCATCGACAACAACCGCATCAACCTCGCCGCGCCCGACGTGTTCCGCGAGGATCCGGTCAATCTGATCCGGCTGTTTCGCCTCGCGCAGAAGAACAACCTCGCCTTCCACCCCGACGCGATGCGGACCGTGACGCGGTCACTGCGGCTGATCACCCCGGCGGTGCGCGAAGACCCCGAAGCCAACGCGCTGTTCATGGAGATCCTGACCTCGGACAATGCCGAGACCGTGCTGCGGCGGATGAACGAGACCGGCGTACTCGGCCACTTCATCCGCGCTTTCGGCCGCATCGTGTCGATGATGCAGTTCAACATGTATCATCACTATACGGTCGACGAGCATCTGTTGCGCTGCGTCGGCATCCTCCAGGAGATCGAGCGCGGCGGTAATGACGAGTTCGTCGTCGCCTCCGATTTGATGCGCAAGATCCAGCCGGAACATCGCGCGGTGATCTACATCACCGTGCTGCTGCACGATATCGCCAAGGGCCGGCCAGAGGTTCATTCGATCGGCGGCGCCCGGGTGGCGCGACGGCTGTGCCCGCGGCTCGGCTTCAACGCCGCCGATACCGAACTGGTGGCCTGGCTGATCGAGGAGCACCTGACGATGTCCACGGTGGCGCAGTCGCGCGACCTGTCGGACCGCAAGACCATCGAGAACTTTGCCGCCGTGGTGCAGTCGGTCGAGCAGATGAAGCTGTTGACCATCCTGACCACCGCCGACATCCGCGGCGTCGGCCCCGGCGTCTGGAACGGCTGGAAGGCGCAGTTGCTGCGTACATTGTATTATGAGACCGAGCCGGCGCTGACCGGCGGCTTTTCCGAGGTCAACCGCGCCCAGCGCATCGCCATGGCGCAGGCCGAATTCCGCGCCGCCTTCACCGAATGGCCGGAGGCCGAGCTCAATGCCTATATCAGCCGGCATTATCCGGCGTACTGGCTCAAGGTCGAGCTCGATCGCAAGCTGCGCCACGCCCGCTTCCTGCGCGCGTCCGAGGAAGCCGGCCACAAGCTGGCGATCAATGTCGGCTATGACGAGGCGCGCGGCGTCACCGAACTGACCATCCTCGCGGTTGACCATCCGTGGTTGCTGTCGATCATCGCGGGGGCCTGCGCCGCCGCCGGCGCCAATATCGTCGACGCCCAGATCTACACCACCACCGACGGCCGCGCGCTCGACACCATCGCGATTTCCCGGGAATATGACCGCGACGACGATGAAGGCCGCCGCGCGACGCGGATCGGCGACATGATCGAGGACGTGCTGGAAGGCAAGCTGCGGCTGCCGGAAACCGTCGCCCAGCGCGCCAACAGCCGCGGCAAGCTGAAGCCGTTCGTGGTCGAGCCGGAGATCACCATCAACAACCAGTGGTCGGACCGCTACACCGTGATCGAGGTCTCCGGCCTCGACCGCCCGGGCCTGTTGTACCAATTGACCACCGCGATCTCGAAGCTCAACCTCAATATCGGCTCGGCCCATGTCGCCACCTTCGGCGAACGTGCCCGCGACGTGTTCTACGTCACCGACCTGCTGGGCGCGCAGATCAACGCCCCGACAAGGCAGGCCGCGATCAAACGCGCGCTGATCCATCTGCTGGCACATGGCGACGTCGCGGCGAAACCGGCGGGGTAAGAACTGTCATTCCGGGGCGAACGCGGCGTCAGCCGCGATCGAACCCGGAATGACGAACCCGTTGCTACGTCGCCGCCGCCACCGTCTTCGCATCCAGCACCAGCCGCAGCATCCGCGCCAGATCGGCGCGGCGGTAGGGCTTGGTGAGCAAATGGATGCCGGCGTCGAGGCGGCCGTGGTGGACGATGGCGTTCTCGGTATAGCCGGAGGTGTACAACACCTTCAGCTCCGGCCGCTGCTTGTGAACCTCGTCGGCGAGCTGTCGTCCATTCATGCCGGCGCCCAGCACGACATCCGTGAACAGCATGTCGAATGCCAGGCCCTGTTCGACCAGCTTCAGCGCCTCGGTCGCGCTGGTGGCGGTGTGCACCGTATAGCCTAGCGCCGCCAGATTGATGATGACGTTGCGCAGCACCGGCGCATCGTCCTCCACCACCAGCAGGGTTTCCATGCCGCCGACGAAGCCCGGCTCCACCGTCGGGGTCGGTGCGGCGCAGGATTCGGCGGCGCGCGGCAGATAGATCCGGATCGTGGTGCCGTAGGCCTCCTCGCTGTAGATGACGATATGGCCGCCGGACTGCTTGACGAAGCCGTAGACCATGCTGAGGCCAAGCCCGGTACCCTTGCCGAGCGACTTGGTGGTGAAGAACGGCTCGAAAACGCGGTCGCGGATGGCGGCGGGGATGCCGGTACCGGTATCGCTGACTGCGATCATGACATGGGGGCCGGCCTGGACTTCGGCGTGCAGCGCCGCATAGGCCTCGTCGAGCATGATGTTGGCGGTCTCCAGCGTCAGCTTGCCGCCGGACGGCATCGCGTCGCGGGAGTTGACGGCGAGGTTGAGCAGCGCGTTCGCGAGCAGCGTCGGATCGGCCATCACCGGCCAGAGGTCGCGCACCAGCCGCAGCTCGATCTCGACCTGCTCGCCAAGCGTCGGCCGCAACAGCCGCCCGGCATCATGCATCAGGGCGTTGACGTCGAGCTCGCGCGGCTGCATCGGCTGCTTGCGCGCGAAGGACAGCAACCGATGCGTCAGGCTGGCACCGCGGTCGACAGCTTCCTCGATCATCCCGGCCACTTCCGCCAGCTTCGGCCGGTCCCGGACGCCGTCGGCCAACAGCTCGACCGCGCCGGCGATGACCGTGAGGATATTGTTGAAATCATGCGCGATGCCGCCGGTGAGCTGGCCGACGGCTTCCATCTTCTGCGCCTGCTGCAACTGGCGTTCGGTTTCCCTGAACGTGGTGAGATCGCGGTAGACAAGGACGGCCCCTTCCATCTGGCCGAAGGCGCCGGACAGGATGCGGCCGCTGGCGGCGAGCTGGGTGAGGGCGGGCTCGGTGCCGCGACGGAACGCAATCTCGACATTGTCGAAACTCTCGCCGCGCAGCGCGCGGGAGATCGGCGTCTCCTCGGGCGGCAGCGGCGTCACGCCGTCGCGGCGGAAGCGGTGATGGCTTGTCTGGTAGGCCGGCAACCCGATCGGCAGGTCGCTGCCGAACAGCGTCCTGCAGGTGGCATTGGAGAATACGGTGCGCGCCTCGGCATCGATGATCAGCAGGCCATCCGCCAGGCTGTCGACGGTCTTGTCGAACAGTTCGGACTTGTCACGCAACGCCGCCGTCTTGTCGTTGACGTTGATGGCCATGCGTTGAAACGCCGCCGCCAGTTGGCCGATCTCGCCATGGCTGCCGGTGGGGAGCTGGATCACCTCGCCGCGGCCGAATTTCTCCACTGCCTCGGTGATCTGGCGCAGCGGCCGCGCCAGCGAGCGCGACACGATCACGGCCATGGTGATCGCCAGCGCCACCGCGGCCAGCGCCGCGATGCTGTCGGAACGTCGCAGATTCGAGGCTGGTGCCATGATGGCCTGGTAGGACATCGTCTCGATGACGCCGATCCGCGGGCGATCCGCCATCTTCGCACTGACCAGCGCCGCCGCGATCCGCTCGCCGCCGCTTTTCTCGATCACCGCCGAACCGCTGCCAACGGTGCTGACCGCCCGCGCCAGCGCCGGAAACTCATCCTGCCAGCGATGCGGCGTGCCGAGGTCGAAGCCGAACGCCCGGTCGTTGTCGGGATGCAGCAGGAAATCGCCATTGGCGTTGACGATGTAGATTTGCGCATCGTCATCCATCGCGGCACGAATGCCTTCGAAAATCGGCCTTATATCGAGATTGACGATCACGATGCCGAACGGCTTGCCGGTGGCGTCCGGCATCATCGTGGCGACGCGCAGCACCGGAACATGCGGCACTTCCAGCCTGCCATATTCCTGGTTGAGCTCGATCGGCGAGATATAGACCTGCCCGGCCGGCAGCGTGATCACCTCGCGAAAATAGCCGCGGTCGTCCTTCGACTGCAGGTCGCCCGGCGCCACCACGCGGATCGCGTTGTCCGGCCCATTGCGGTCGACGCGGATGATTTCGCGACCGCCATTGGCGATCCCGATCAGGCGCAATTGCTGGATCGCCGGCTTGGCGACCAACTGCCCGACATAGATGTTTTCGATTTGCTCGCGCCACTTCGCCGCGGAGGTATTTCCGTCGCTGTCGAAACCACCGTCAAGCAGCGCGCGCACCAGCCCGTCATGGGCCGGGATCGAGCGCAGCGCCAGCACGTCGCCGCGCACGTCGCGTAGATAGATGTCGAGGATGCCGAGCCGGGCGCGCGCCTGGGTGGTGAGCCGCGCCAGCGCCGCGGGCACGACATTGGCTTCGACGCTGTGATAGCCGGCCACGCCAGCCGCCGCGGTGCCGAGCACCAGCGTCACCATCGCGAGCGTGAGCCGGGTCGAGAGCCTCATGCGACCATCCGCATTCTGTTCCGGCACGACATGAAGCGGACCGACTCGGACATCAATTGCCGGCGCCGCCGATTTGACAAGAGCAATCCCGACCACAAGGCGCCGGTATTGTCCGCGGCGCGCGACCGGTCATGCTATGCTTGCACGGCAGATAGCGTCGGGCGCGCGCGGGAGGATTTGATGCAGGTCGTCGGCAATGCACTGGTCGCGCTGGTCGCGGCGCTACATTTGTATTTCCTGGTACTGGAGATGTTTCTCTGGACCCGGCCCTACGGCCTCAAGACCTTCGGCAACACGGCGGCCAGGGCGCGGGACAGCGCGGTCCTCGCCGCCAATCAGGGCCTCTATAACGGCTTTCTCGCCGCCGGCCTGGTCTGGGGCCTAGCGCACCCGGCGCCGGTGTTCGCGTCGCAGCTCAAGATCTTCTTCCTGCTCTGCGTGATCGCGGCAGGGCTTTACGGCGCGGCGACGCTGAGCCGCAAGATTTTGCTGGTGCAGGCAGCTCCCGCCGCGCTGGCGCTGCTGGTGATC
>JACMOT010000009.1 GCA_014377915.1 Tardiphaga sp. | reverse complement strand
TCGGCAATGCACTGGTCGCGCTGGTCGCGGCGCTACATTTGTATTTCCTGGTACTGGGGATGTTTCTCTGGACCCGGCCCTACGGCCTCAAGACCTTCGGCAACACGGCGGCCAGGGCGCGGGACAGCGCGGTCCTCGCCGCCAATCAGGGCCTCTATAACGGCTTTCTGGCCGCCGGACTGATCTGGAGTCTGTGGCACCCTGCGCCGGCGTTCGCGTCGCAGCTCAAGGTGTTTTTCCTGCTCTGCGTGATCGCGGCAGGGCTTTACGGCGCGGCGACGGTGAGCCGCAAGATCCTGCTGGTGCAGGCAGCTCCCGCCGCGCTGGCGCTGCTGGTGATCTGGCTCGGTTGAGCCGCACGACCGGAACGCGCTGTCGCCAGCACGATTCTGCCAGGCATCGTTTAATTGTGCTTCTTGTCCTTCTTCATGTTGCCCGAGGCCACCCCACTGGTGCTGCCTTTCGCCATCAAATCCGGACGATCGACCGCGGTGCTGGTGGTGCCAGACGGGTTGACGCCGATTCCGGTGGAACCGGGTTGCGGCGCGCTCGGATTGGCACCGGCCTGCGCGAAGCGACGCCGGACATCAGGGAGACGAAAGCAGTCGCGAGGACGATCTGGTTCCTGTGAACTCCAGTTGGATGGTTGAGCGTCCATCCAATGGCAAATTGTGATTCCAGTTCCTCACACCACAACCAGAAATGCCGCCAGTCCGATCAGCAACGCAATTCCCACCAGGATCAGGATCAGAAATAATTTAGCCATGGTTGATAACGAAGGCGCCGCTACGAAGTTGCATGCGACGTTGTCGCGGCGCTGGGCCGGCGGCGCGGCGCTGGTCGGATGGGCTGATCCATGGCCCGAACCGCTGAGCGGCCGCGGCTCGGCATTGCCATCTCAGGTTCCCTGCGTCACACTCGGTGGTAACGGCGGCACCCTCGCGGGCATGATCGTCGACGACATGACATATCACTATCAGGGGAAGGCAACGCCATGAGGACTTCGGTTTTTAGTGCTTCGTTTTTGGCTGCCCGCGCCGGCCAGGGGCTCGCCGCCGCGCTGCTGATCGCGCTATCCGCCTCCACCGCGTCCGCGCAGAAGAAATACGACCCCGGCGCCACCGACACCGAAATCAAGATCGGCCAGACGGTGCCGTTTTCCGGCCCGGCCTCGGCCTATTCCTCGATCGGCAAGACCCAGGCCGCCTATTTCAAGATGGTCAACGAGCAGGGCGGGATCAACGGCCGCAAGATCAACCTGATCCAGTATGACGACGCCTATTCGCCGCCGAAAGCGGTGGAACAGGTCCGCAAACTGGTGGAATCCGACGAGGTGCTGCTGACGTTCCAGATCGTCGGCACGCCGTCCAACGCCGCCGTGCAAAAATATCTCAACCAGAAGCAGGTGCCGCAATTGTTCGCCGCCACCGGAGCGACCCGCTTCTCCGACCCGAAGAACTTTCCCTGGACGATGGGCTACAACCCGAACTACCAGAGCGAAGGCCGCATCTACGGCAAATACATCCTGAAGAACTACCCGAACGCCAAGGTCGCGATCCTGTGGCAGAATGACGACCTCGGCCGCGACTACGTCACCGGGATCAAGGCCGGGCTCGGCGACAAGGCCGCGGGCATGATCGTCTCCGACGCCTCCTACGAATTGTCCGACCCGACCATCGATTCCCAGGTGGTGAAGCTGAAATCCTCCGGTGCTGACCTGCTGTTCTCGGCCTCGACGCCGAAATTCGCCGCCCAGGCGATCAAGAAGGTCGCCGATCTCGGCTGGAAGCCGACCCATATCGTCGACATCAACGCCACCTCGGTCGGCGCCGTGCTGGTGCCCGCCGGGCTGGACAATTCCAAGGGACTGATCTCGACCAATTACGGCAAGGACCCGGCCGACCCGCAATGGAAGGACGACGCCGGCATGAAGCGCTATTTCGCCTTCATGGAAAAGTACTATCCCGACGGCGACAAGAACTCGAACTTCAACACCTATGGCTACGGTAATGCGCAGCTGATGGTCGAAGTGCTGAAGCGCTGCGGCGACGATTTGACCCGCGCCAATGTGATGAAGCAGGCGACGACATTGTCCGGCTACACCAACGACCTCGGCCTGCCCGGCATGAGCTACTCCACCACGCCCACCGACTACCGCCTCAACAAGCAGCTGCAGATGCAGAAATTCAACGGCGAGAGGTGGGAGCTGTTCGGCCCGATCATCGAGGATGATGTCAACGGGTGAGGCGCGTCTCCAGGACGCAATATCCTCTCGACAGTCGTCCCCGCGTTGCGAGCCTTCGCTCGCGCCGAGCGGGGACGCATACGCCGTGCAGAATTCTGGCGTGGCGAAGCTGCCGATCAATCCTCATGACGCCGGAGGTTATGGTTCCCCGCTTTCGCGGGGACGACATCGGAGATCCGGAAAACGGCCAGCGCGCACCACCGCGCAAACCCACCGTTTTTTCCGTCCGCGTTAATCTCTGCTTAACGGCGCTTTAAACCGGGAACAGTAGGGTCGCGCATCGGAAGCGTGGGTGGCGGATGGCGAAGAAAAAGGGCGGGCGCAAGGAGCCGACATTCGGGGTTTCGGCCTCGCTGTCGGAGCCGCGGATGAATCCGCGGGACCGCGTCGCCCGCGACGAGGATGATCTGCCCAGGGAAAAGCCCAAACCCGCGCCGCGCAAGGCCGCGGAGCGCAGCGCGCGAAAACCGCGCAAGGCCAGCCGCGCGCGGACATCCGGACGGATCGGCGGCCTGGTTCGCAAGACATTCTACTGGGGCGCGGTGCTCGGGCTGTGGGGCGCGATCGCGGTGGTCGGCGTGGTGATCTATGTCGGCGCGCATCTGCCGCCGATCCAGTCGCTGGAAATTCCGCCGAAGCCGCCGAGCGTGCAGATCGTCGGCATGGACGGCAGCTTGCTGGCGACAAGGGGCGAACAGGCGGGCGCCAATGTCGCGCTGAAGGATTTCCCGCCGTTCCTGCCGAAAGCCTTCATCGCCATCGAGGACCGCCGCTTCTATTCGCATTACGGCGTCGACCCGATCGGCATCGCGCGCGCCGCGGTGACCAATTTGCTGCATCACGGCGTGTCGCAGGGCGGCTCGACGCTGACCCAGCAGCTGGCGAAAAACCTGTTCCTGACGCAGGAGCGCACCATGGCGCGCAAGCTGCAGGAGGTGGAACTGGCGTTCTGGCTGGAGCGCAAGCATTCCAAGAACGAGATCATCGAGCTGTATCTCAACCGGGTGTATTTCGGCAGTGGCGCCTACGGCGTCGAGGCGGCGGCGCAGCGCTATTTCGGCAAGTCGGCGAAGAGCGTGACGATTTCGGAAGCGGCGATGCTGGCGGGGCTGGTCAAATCGCCGTCGCGGCTGGCGCCGAACCGCAACCCGGAAGGCGCCGAGGCGCGCGCGAAAATCGTGCTGGCGGCGATGGAAGATGCCGGCTTCATCACCGCGGCGCAGGCCAAGGCCTCGATCGGCGCGCCGTCCTACAACGTCAAGCCGGTCGGCGCCGGCACCGTGAACTATGTCGCCGACTGGATCGGCGAAGTGCTCGACGATCTGGTCGGCCAGATCGACCAGAGCATCATCGTCGAGACCTCGATCGATCCGAAGCTGCAGGCGGTGGCGGAGGCCTCGATCATCGACGAGCTGGCGGCCAAGAGCGTCAAGTTCAACGTCACCCAGGGCGCGCTGGTGGCGATGACGCCGGACGGTTCGGTGCGCGCGATGGTCGGCGGCCGCAATTATGCCGACAGCCAGTTCAACCGCGCGGTGACCGCCAAGCGGCAGCCGGGCTCGTCGTTCAAGCCATTCGTCTATCTGACCGCGATCGAGGCCGGGCTGACGCCGGAGACGATCCGCACCGACGCGCCGCTCGACGTCAAGGGCTGGAAGCCGGAGAACTACACCCACGAATATTTTGGCGCGGTAACGCTGAAACAGGCGCTGGCGATGTCGCTGAACACCGTCGCGGTGCGGCTCGGGCTCGAGGTTGGCGCGGCCAGCGTGGTGCGCACCGCGCACCGGCTCGGCATCGCCTCCAAGCTGGAGGCCAATGCCTCGATCGCGCTCGGCACGTCGGAAGTGTCGCTGACCGAGCTGGTCGGCGCCTATGTGCCGTTTGCCAATGGCGGGCTCGGCGTCACGCCGCATGTGATCAACAGGATCCGCAACGTCGCCAACAACAAGGTGATCTATGCCCGGCCGGCGGATGCGCTGGGCACCGTGATCGACGCCCGCGCGGTGGCGATGATGAACACCATGATGCAGGAGACGCTGATCTCCGGCAGCGCGAAAAAAGCCGACATGCCGGGCTGGGGCGCGGCGGGCAAGACCGGCACCAGCCAGGATTTTCGCGACGCCTGGTTCATCGGCTACACGTCACGGCTGGTGACCGGCGTGTGGCTCGGCAATGACGACAATTCGCCGACCAAGAAGGCGACCGGCGGTGGATTGCCGGTGGAGATCTGGTCGCGCTTCATGAAGACCGCGCATCAGGGCCTGCCGCCGGAACCGGTGCCCGGCCTGGCGCCGAGCAGCGCGTTCGGCGGCATCGGCCAGGCGATGTCGCAACTGCTGCCGGGGATCAGCGCGCCCGCCTCGGAAGCGCCGGCGCGCGGCTATGTGCCGAGCGCGCCGGTCTATAATGGTGCGCGGCCGCAGCCGCCGGCGCCCACTCAGACCACTTATCGCGACGCGCGCGGTTCGCAGCCGCCGCCGAACGCGCGCCCGGAAGCCGCGAGCGGACTCGACGGCTGGCTGGTGGATCGGCTGTTCGGGAGATAAGGGCTCCGTTCCCCGGACGCAGAAAGAAACGGGGGTCCCGGATCTGCGCAGCGGCATGGAGGATGCCGCAGCGCGTCCGGGACACGACGCCGAGGCGTCTAGTCCTGCACGCCGTAGCGGTGCAGATCGTTGCCGTGGGTATCGAGCCAGGTCTTGGCGCGTTCAGTGGCCAGGCAGATCTTCGCGACCACCTTCCAGAACTTGGCCGAGTGATTCATCTCCACCAGATGCGCGACTTCATGCGCGGCGAGATAATCCAGCACAAAAGGCGGCGCCAGGATCAGCCGCCACGAGAACGACAGCGACCCCGCCGAAGTGCACGAGCCCCACCGGCTCGACTGGTCGCGGATCATCAGCCGCGTCACCTTGACGTTCAGCGTCGTGGCGTAATGCGAGGACGCCTTCTGCAGGTCGGCACGCGCCTCGCGCTTGAGGAAGTCGTGGACGCGGCGATCGACATGCTCGGCCTCGCCGGCGACGCAGAGAATCTTCTCGCCGCTGTCGCGCACCTCGGTCCACACCGTGCCGCGCGAACCGGCACGGTGCACGATCTTGTGCGCGACGCCGCGCAGCGGCACCAGGGTTCCAGCCTGGAACGGCGCCGCCTTCGGCAAACGGCCGAGCCTGGCCGCGATCCAGCCGCCGTGGCGGGCGGCAAATTCCTTGGCATCGGCCAGCGTGCCGCGCGGCGGCATCGTCAGGATCGCCTCGCGATCGCTGGGATGAATGCGCAGCGTGTAGCGCCGCGCGCGGCGATGTCTTCGCAGTCGAATGGAGAAAATTTGCGAGCCGTGCTTGACGGCAAGCGTGTCGGGTTCAGCGGGGCGGCGATAAAGCAGTGCGCGAAATGCCATGTCTAAAGATCCGGTCGTCAGGAGTTCGACCGGATTCTGCCATATCCGCCGCCATGGGAATTGCTCGGCTGAAAAACAAATCATTTGCCCAATATACGGGGCAAACCAACGTTTTGTCCCCCACAGGATGGGGCCCGGAACACGAATCAAGATTCAAATAAAGCCCGGAACCAAGCTTTATAATATGAATTCATCCTCATTTTTTAAAATGCTGGGGATATTGCTTTTCCGCTCCTGTTTTCAGGGGCTTACAAAGCACCGGGATCGAATCAAAAACGCCAATCACGCGGATACATCGGGCTTCGTGCATCGACTGCGTCACGACAGTCGATGCACGGAACTATAACTACTCCGCAGCGGCGGCACTGATCTTGGCGCTCGCAGCGTTGAGGTGGAAATCGCAAATGCGCGGCACGATTTCCGATTTGAAGCGCGAGCCGTTGAACACGCCGTAGTGGCCGACGCCCTTCTGCACATAATGCACACGACGATCATCGGGAATCGATGAGCACAGCGTGTGCGTCGCTTCGGTCTGGCCGAGGCCGGAGATGTCGTCGTTCTCGCCTTCCACCGTCATCAACGCGACGTTGGTGATGACAGAGGGATCGACACGCTTGCCGTGATGCGTCATCTCGCCCTTCGGCAGCGAGTGCTTGACGAATACGGTGTCCACCGTCTGCAGGTAATATTCGGCGGTGAGGTCCATCACCGCCAGATATTCGTCGTAGAATTCACGATGCTTGTCGACCAGGTCGCCATCGCCCTTCACCAAATTCGCGAACAGCTTCTTGTGCGCGTCCATGTGGCGGTCGAGGTTCATGCTGATGAAGCCGTTGAGCTGCAAAAAGCCCGGATAGACGTCGCGCATCACGCCGGGATGCGGAAACGGCACCTTGGTGATGACGTTGCCGCGGAACCAGTCGATGCCCTTTTCGGCGGCGAGATTGTTCACCGCGGTCGGATTGCGCCGTGTGTCGATCGGCCCGCCCATCAGGGTCATGGACACCGGCACGAACAGATCGCCTTCGGCCTCCATGATCGAAACCGCGGCCAGCACCGGCACCGACGGCTGGCACACCGCGAGGATGTGGACGTTGCCGCCCAGCTCATGCAGCATCTCGATGACGTAATCGACATAGTCCTCGAGGTCGAAGCGCCCCTCGGACACCGGCACCATGCGGGCATCGGACCAGTCGGTGATATAGACCTCGTGGGTCGGCAGGAACGCCTCGACGGTGCCGCGCAGCAGCGTGGCATAGTGGCCGGACATCGGCGCCACGATCAGCAGGCGCGGCTGCGGGCTGCGCAGCGGGCGCGGATGCTGGCGATCGAAATACAGCAGCCGGCAGAACGGCTTTTCCCACACCGAACGAATCTCGATCGGAGTCCGCACGCCGTTGACCTCGGTGTCGTCGAGGCCCCATTCCGGCTTGCCATAGCGGCGCGTGGTGCGTTCGAATAATTCGCAGCCGGCGGCGACGGACTTGCCGAACTCGGTGTTGGACAGCGGATTGAACGGATTCTGGAACATCATCTTGGTGGCATCGCTCATCATCCGCGCCGGATTGAGCGACGCGCGGACCATCTCATGCATCCAGTACATCGGCGTCGTCAGGGCCGGGCTTACTTCCGACGGCAAGGCCGGCGGCCTGCCAAATTCACCGATCGGCATTTTGTCTCCCAAGGCTGTTTCAGCTTAAGATAGTGGGGGCTGCATAAGAAAGCGTCAATGCGAGGATCGCATGGCTGACGTAACCGCGGCGCCGGACAGCGGCTTATCCCGGCAATTCCGCCTATTCGCCGCCGGAGACCAGCGAGCCGACCCGGCGGGCGCTGTTCAACAGCCCAAGAAATATCGCGAATGACAGGATAAACAGCACGGCATTGATGGCCAGCGCGGTCAGCATCAGGTCAACACGGAACGTATGGTCGAACAGCAATGCGCGCATGGCCTCGAACACATAGGTCGGCGGCAGCATCCAGGCGACATATTGCAGCCAGCCCGGCAGCACGCTCACCGGATAATACACGCAGGTCAGCGGCATCAGGCCGAACATCAGAGTCCAGACGATGCTCTCGGCACCCAGCCCGTTGCGCAGCACCAGGCCGGAGACGAAGATACCGATCGACCAGCTGGTGAAGATCAGATTGCAGAACAACGCGATCAGCGGCAGGCCGAGCGTGAAAAGGTTGAACTTGAAGAACACCAGCGCCAGCAGCACCATCGGGACGATGCCGATGGCCAGCCGGATCAGACTCATGATCATCAGCGAGATCAGGAACTCGATCGGCTTCAGCGGGCTCATCATCAGATTGCCGAGGTTGCGCGCCCACATCTCCTCGAGAAACGAAATCGAGAAGCCGAGCTGGCCGCGAAACAGGATGTCCCACAGGATCACCGCGCCGATCAGCGTGCCGCCGGCCTGGGCGAAAAAGCCGGCATTCTGCGAGATGTAGCTCTGCAAGAAGCCCCAGGTAATGATCTGCAGCGCCGGCCAGTAGACCAGTTCGAGCATCCGCGGCCAGGACGACACCAGCAGGTACCAGTAGCGCAGCACCATCGCATACACGCGGTGCATGGCGATGCCACGATAGGGGGCGGTCAGGTTCATGGGGCGCGCTCGCGGCCGCGCGCGACGTCGAGAAATACTTCTTCCAGCGTCGCGCGGTTATAACGGATCAGGATGTTCTCCGGACTGTCGTCATCCTCGATGCGGCCGGTCTTCATGATGATGACGCGGTCGCACAGGCGCTCGACTTCCAGCATGTTGTGCGAGGCCAGCAGGATGGTGGCGTTGTGCGTCTTGCGATAGGTCTCCAGATGCTGCCGGATCCAGTCCGCGGTGTCGGGATCCAGCGACGCCGTGGGCTCGTCGAGCAGCAGCAGTTCCGGCTCGTTGATCAGCGCCTTGGCGAGCGCGACCCGGGTCTTCTGGCCGGCCGACAGCTTGCCGCTGGCACGATCAAGGAAACCGGTGAGGTCGAGGTCGCTGGCCAGTTGCGCGATACGCTCGCCGAGATGCTTCACCGCGTAGAGCCGGCCAAACACCGTCAGGTTCTGCCGCACCGTCAGCCGCATCGGCATGTCGACATAGGGGCTCTCGAAATTGATCCGGCCGAGCACCTCGGCGCTTTGCGCCGGCATCGCGCAACCCAGCACCGAGACGCGGCCGGACGTCGGTAGCACCAGCCCCATGATCATCGCGATCGTGGTGGTCTTGCCGGCGCCGTTGCCGCCGAGCAGCCCGGTGATGCTGCCGCGCGCGATCGTGAACGAAATGTCATCGACGGCGCGGGTGGTCTTGTAGAGTTTGACGAGACGCGCGACCTTGATCGCCGCGGAGGTTTCCGCGCCAATGGCAGCTACAGCACGTGACTTGTCGATCTCGATTGTCATATCCGCCGTTCCTAGCGGCTTGAGGCCCAGCAATGCAAGCCTTCGACCTGTCAGGGACCTGTCAGGCTGTCGCCGTAAGTCCCCGGATTTGTGGTCAGCCGATCCGGGGGCTAATGTCCGCGACATGACTGATATCGCCGCCTCCGACTTTCGCCACCCGCGCCGCTACGTGCGGCTCGACACGATCTTGCGGCTGCGCTGGCTGGCCGCGCTCGGCCAGCTCGCGGCGATCTTCATCGTGGTGCAGGGCCTTGAATTCGACGTCGAGATCGTGCCCTGCCTCACCATCATCGGGGTGTCGGCGGCGCTCAACCTCGTGCTGCAGACGATCTTCAACCCGGTGCACCGGTTGGAACCGCGTTATGCCGCGGCGCTGCTGGCGCTCAACATCGCCGAGCTGGCCTGCCTGCTGTTCTTCACCGGCGGGCTGCAGAATCCGTTCTCGTTCCTGTTTCTGGCGCCGGTGCTGATTTCGGCAACCGCTTTGCCGACGCGGCTGACCATCGCGCTCGGCATCTTCGCGGCGACCAGCGCCACCCCGCTGGCGTTCTTTCATTTACCGCTACCGTGGGATTCGACGGAGCCGCTGGTGCTGCCGCAGATCTATCTGTTCGGCGTCTGGCTTTCGATCCTGACCGCGATCGGCGTCACCAGCCTGTACGCTTTTCAGGTCACCGAGGAGGCGCGGAAGCTGTCCGATGCGCTGGCGGCGACCGAACTGGTGCTGACCCGGGAGCAGCATCTGACCCAGATCGATGGCCTCGCCGCCGCCGCCGCGCATGAGCTCGGCACGCCGCTGTCGACCATCTTCCTGATTTCGCGCGAGCTGGAAAAATCGGCGCACGACCACCCCGAGATTGTCGATGACCTCCGGACGCTGCGCGAACAGGCGCAGCGCTGCCGCGAAATCCTGTCCAAGATCACGCAGCTGAATTCGAGCGGCGCGCCATTCGACCGGATGCGGCTGTCGGCGATCATCGAGGAAGCCGTGGCCCCCCATCGCGATTTTGGCATCAGCATCAAGACCCGGATCGCCGTCGCCAGCGCTGCCGAGCCGGTCAGCATGCGCAATGCGGCGATCCTCTATGGCGTCGGCAACATTCTCGAAAACGCCGTCGATTTCGCCCGTGAGATGGTCGAGGTCAATGCGTGGTGGAATGCCGACAGCGTCGTGATCTCGATTTCCGACGATGGACCGGGCATTCCACCGGACCTGCTGAAGCGGATCGGCGAACCGTATCTGTCGCGGCGGCGCAGCAGCGAGGACGGCGGCGAACATACCGGGCTCGGGCTTGGCGTGTTCATTGCCCGCACGCTGCTGGAGCGCACCGGCGCCAAGGTCACCTTTACCAATCGCGTGTTCCCCGACCACGGCGCCGTGGTGCAGATCGCCTGGCCGCGCGAAAGCTTCGAGACCACCGAGCGGTTCATCGAAACCTGATCAGACAATGTGACTGGACAACACGGCGCGTTGCGCGGCCCGCCGCTTGGCCACTCCCGCCACGATGAGAAAGCCGAGCCCGAGAACAACCGGCGGAAACACCACCGTGTTGACGGTCGACCAGCCATAATGCGCCAGTAACTGCCCGGACGCGAACGACCCCACCGCCATCACGCCGAACACCAGGAAATCGTTGAAGGCCTGCACCTTGTTGCGTTCCTGCGGCCGATGGCTTTCCAGCACCAGCGCCGAGGCGCCGATGAAGCCGAAATTCCAGCCGACGCCGAGCACGACGAGGCCGACCCAGAAATGCATCGCGGTGATGCCGGACAGGCCGATCATCGCCGCCACGGCTTCCAGCGCCAGGCCGACGGCGACGACGCGCGGCGCACCGAAGCGGACGATCAGCGATCCCGTGAAGAAGCTCGGCCCGTACATCGCCACCACGTGCCACTGAATGCCGAAATTGGAATCGCTGAGGCTGAGCCCGCACATCTGCATCGCCAGCGGCGCCGACGTCATCACCAGGTTCATCATCGAATAGGACACCACGCCGCAGATCGCCGCCGCGACGAAGCGCGGCTGCCGGACGATCTCCAGCAGGGGGCGGCCGCCGGTCATGTCCGCCGGTGCCGGCTTCGGCGCATCGACGGTCGCCAGCAGCGCCATCGCGATCAACGCCACGATGGCCTGCGCCGCAAAGCTGCAGGCGAACAGGTAAGGCGGCCAGATGTCCATGGTCCACTGCACCAATTGCGGCCCGAGCACGCCGGCGAATACGCCGCCCGCCATCACCCAGGACACGGCCTTCGGCCGATAGGCGGCGCTGGCGCCGTCCGCCGCGGCGAAGCGATAGGATTGCGCGACGGCGCCGTACAGGCCGCCGAAAAAGGTGGCGCAGCAGAACAGCGCGAACGAGCCCTCGAGAATCGCGATGGCTCCGAGCACGCCGCACAGCGCGCCGGCGCCGCTGCCGAGGATGAAAGCGACGCGACGGCCATAGGCCCGCGAGATGATGCCGACCGGCAGGGTGCCGCAGGCGAGGCCGACGACATAGACGGAGATTGGCACGGTGGCGAGCGACACGCTGGGCGCCAGCGTCGCGCCGACAATGGCGCCGGTGGCGAAAATAACCGCTGAATTGGCGCCGCCCAGCGCCTGCGCCGCGGCTAGCCGCCACACAGTGGCACGCGCCCGGACGTCATCGGCGGTGTCGCGACTGGTGCTGATGGTCATTGATTTCCGCCCCGGCTCGGCCCGGTGCTCGCCGGGCCTGTCATTTCGCGCGGACTATGACCGGCGCTTGCTGGTCGATCAACATGTACCAGCGCAAACGCCCCATGCAAGCGGCGCTACCGAACGGGCTGCCGCGCCAGGCTGAGCAACAGATTGTTGGCCGGCATCTCAACCACGTCGACCAGCGTGAGGCCGACGCGTGCCGCGACGCGTTCGAGCTCCGCGACGTCACGCACGCCCCAGTCCGGATTGCCGCTCCGCAAGCTGGTGTCGAACAGCGCATTGCTCACGGCGGTGTGCTGCCCGTTGCGCTTGAACGGGCCGTAGATGAACAGCTGGCCATCCGGTCGCAGATAGTTTGACGCGCCTTCAATCAGGCCTTCAGCCACCTGCCACGGCGCGATGTGCACCACATTGGCGCAGAACACTGCCAGCAAGGCGGTCGGTCCACTGCCGTCCTGCATCTGCGCGCACCAGGCGGGATCGGTGAGATCGATGCGCAACGGCGGGCGGACGTTGTCGCGCCGCGCATGCGCGGTCCAGGCGGCGATGCTCTTCAAATGCGCTTCGTTGAGATCGCTCGGCCACCAGGTGATATCCGGACAACGGCTGGCGAAATCGACAACATGCTGGCCGGTGCCGCTGCCGACCTCGACGACGTCGCCAGCCCTGCCGTCCAGAAACGGCGCCAGCGCGGCCCAGATGGCCTCATGGTTGCGGTGAAACGCCGCCGCGTCGAGCCGGCCGTCAGCTTCGACATTTCGGCCGTCCTTGCCGAATTCCACAACATATTCCGCCAAATCCAGTCTCCGGATCACGTCATCATGCTGGCATCATGGCGCCGCCGCGCAAGGCGACTATGCGTCGCCTCTGTCGTCTAGCAGGAATGAACGTGCCAATCATGTCATCCGCGCTGGCGCGAGGAAAAAAGCGGATGGTACGTTGTCACGAAGGATTAATCATTGACACATAACCCTACAAAAATACCTTCAGAACTGCCACCAGACTTCAACAGGACCATATGATGAAGCTTTCACTAACTGCGGCGCATGCCGCGCTGGCCATCTCCCTGCTGGTCGGCGCGTTGCCGCCGGTCCATGCCCAGACCGCCGCTCCCGCTACGGCGCCAGCCGCGCCCGAATCGGGCGGGCCGGTCGATCCGGCAAAAATCCAGGAACTGGTGATCGCCAACCACGTACTCACCGACCTCAATGTCATCGACGGGTTCGGCCACATCAGCATGCGGCATCCCGGCAATCCGAACCGTTATCTGCTGAGTCGCTCGGTGGCGCCGGCGCTGGTCACGGCGGATGACATCATGGAATATGATCTGGCTTCCAATCCGGTCGACGCCAAAGGCCGCAACAGCTTCTTCGAGCGATACATTCACGGCGAGATCTACAAGGCCCGACCGGACGTGATGGCCGTGATCCATACCCACTCGCTGGGCGTGATCCCGTTCGGGATCGGCGGCGTGCCGCTGCGTCCGGTGTTCCTGCTCGGCGCCTTCCTGTCGCCCAGCGTGCCGGTGTTCGATATCCGCAAGGCCGCGGGCCAGACCAACATGCTGGTCGGCACCCCCGATCTCGGCAAGTCGCTGGCATCGACGCTGGGCAGCCGCAGCGTCGCGCTGCTGCGCGGCCATGGCAGCGTCGTCGTCGCCTCGACCGTGCCGATGGCGGTGTTCCGTGCCTATTACAGCAACGTCAACGCGTCGCTGCAGTCGCAGGCGATGGCGCTGGGCGGCAAGGTCAACTACATGGAGCCGGAAGAGAGCCAGAAGACGCTGGCCACGATCGAGAACATCCACGGCCGTGCCTGGGACCTGTGGAAACGCGCAGCGTTGGAAAAAATGACGGCGAAGTAATCATCGAGGTCCGGGTCCGCGTGTTCAGTGCACGCGGACCTCGATATCGTCATAGCCCTTGATGCGATACACGATCACCGAGATCATCCAGCTCAGGATGAAGATCGCGATGATGAGATAGCCGAGCGCGCCAAAATTTTCGTTGAGCATCTCGATGGCGTGCCAGAAGCCACCGGTGAGATCGAGCTTGCGGCCGATCAGGCCGAGCGCCTCGACGCTGCCAATTACCAGCGCGACGATCACCGACACCAGCGTGATGATCATGTTGTAATACAGCTTGCGGATCGGCTTGATGAAGGCCCAGCCATAGGCGCGCACCATCAGCACCGCGTCGGTGGTGTCGACCAGCGACATGCCGGCGGTGAACAGCGCCGGAAACACCAGGATTGACCACATCGACATGCCCTCGGCGCCTTGCGCCGCCGAAATGCCGAGCAGCGCGATTTCCGTCGCGGTATCGAAGCCGAGTCCGAACAGGATGCCGAGCGGATACATGTGCCAGCTCTTCGAGATGATCCCGAACAGCGAACGCAGCGCGCGGCCGACGATGCCGCGCTGCGCCAGCAGCGCATTGAGATCTTCCTCGATGAAGCGTTCGCCGCGTTTCACCGCCCGGAACAGCCGGTATACCGAGATCAGGATCACGATATTGGCCGCCGCGACGATCAGCAGGAAGAACGCCGAGACGCCGGTGCCGATCAGACCGCCGACTTCGCGAAACCCCTCGAATTTCGAATGCAGCGCCGACACCGCCAGCGCGACAAACAACGAAGCCACGACCACGACCGTGGAATGGCCGAGCGCAAAGAAGAAGCCCACCGAGATCGGCCGCTTGCCGGACTGCATCAGCTTGCGGGTCACATTGTCGATGGCGGCGATGTGGTCGGCGTCGACCGCATGGCGCAGTCCGAACGTATAGGCCAGCAGCGCGGTGCCGAGCAGCACCGGCTGGTCGCGAAACGCGATCAGCGCCCACAGCCAGGCCAGCACGTTGGCCGGTATCAGGATGGCATAAATGGTGAAGATACGGCCGCGCAGATTGTCGGCGCCGTCGTCAAAAAGCGTGCGGATCATTGCGGGGTACGGTCCGTGTTTTCAGTGGTATTGTCTCAGGATCACCGCGGCCGCGCAACACAACCGCCGATGCGCTTGACCTGCCGTCAAGGCCCGGCGCTTAACCGCGACATAGGTTAAATAACCCTCAAAATGGCCCTTGGGGTGCCTTTGCCGGGATGTTTCTGATAGGAATGCCCCAGCAATAGCCGAAGCGTACGCCGCACGGCCAAATTCGAGGCACGCATGGACACCGAACCGGAACCGAAGACCCCCGCCGAGATGAAGGAAATCCGGCTGAATCGCAAGATCGCGCAGGAGACCGAAGGCATCAAGGCGATGGCGGACATCGCCGCGGCCGATATCGCGATCCGCAAACGCACCGAAAGCCTGCGCGCGGAGCGGCTGGCCCGCGAAGCCGAGGCGCTCAGCAATCCGCCCGAGCCCAAAGCCAAGCCGGCCAAGAAAAAGAAAGTGACCTGATGGCGAAGGATGAAGGCAAATCCGGCAAGGCCGAGCGCGACGCTGCGTCCAGGGCCGTCATCGACAACATGGCGAAGCTGAAAGCGCAACGCCTGGCTCGTGAGGCGCTGGCGCCACCGATCGCCGCGGTCAAGAAAAAGGTCGCCAAGACTGGCGCCGGCAAGACCGTCGCAGGCAAGAAGACTGTCGAAAAATCGCCGGCGCTCGCCGCCTGGCTGGCCGGACAGCAGAGCGGCGGACGCCGGACCTGAACGCGGATGGTTAGACGGCCTCCGCCGCGGTGGGGGCCGGCCATTCGATCATGGTGCGGGTCTTGGTCGCGGAATCATAGACCTGGATCTGCAGCATCTGATAGGCGTTCTTCAGCTTCATGCCGGCTTCTTCCGCGGCTTCGACGGTGTCGTGATGCGACTTGAAATGGCCGTCGACGACGATCGAATAGCCTTCGGTCGGCGCGCGGTCGGCGCGAACGATCTTGCGGGGCTGCGGTTCGTCCATTTCGATCTTCGGCTTTTTCATCGTCGCTCCGGGAGTTCGGTGATGTGGGTTCGCCCCCGTTTACACGGAACGGCGAAAAAAGGCAGGCTCAATCGCGGGATCTTGCCACTATCGGCGGCAATGACGGTCAGATTGAGGTCGATTCGCGCGATCCGGACAAGAAACGCGCGATGAAGGCGCCGCCATCCCGCCCCTGCCTTGGCGACCTGCTCCGATTGCAACGGCTGCATGCGGCAACATTCGTGGACAGACCGCGCCGGCAGCCCTACGGCTAGCGCCTCAACAAGACGCGACAAGAGCACGGGTGGAAACTGCCATGGTCGATATTCCGGCCGCCACACATCACGTCCAAGGGGATTCGGCGCTGCGCACCCTCGGCGCGATCTCGACCGCGCACTGGGTCAGCCACTTTCATATTTTCGTACTGCCGATGCTGTTCCCGTTCCTGAAGGAACGGCTCGGAGTCAGCTATATCGACCTCGGTTTCGCACTCACTTTGTTCGCCGTGGTGTCCGGCCTGACCCAGGCGCCGATCGGCTATCTGGTCGACCGCATCGGCGCGCGAAAGATCCTGATCGTCGGCATGGCGCTGGGCAGCGCCGCGCTGATCGGACTTGGCCTGTCGTTGAGCTATCCCTCGCTGATCGTCTGCGCCGCGCTGCTCGGCCTCGCCAACAGTGTCTATCATCCGGCCGACTACGCGATCCTGTCCGCCCATATGGACGAGACGCGGATGGGCCGGGCGTTCTCGATCCACAGCTTCGCCGGCTTTGTCGGCGGCGCGGTGGCACCCGCCATCATGGCGGCGCTGGTCGCCGGCGTTGGCGGCCAAAGCGCGCTGATCGTGGCTGGCGTGATCGGACTGGCCGTGGTGCTCATGCTGATCGTGATCGGGATACCCGATGCCGGCGCGATCCATTCGCGCAACACGGACGGCGCGCCGGCGGCCAAGGTCAGCATGCTGACGCCGGCGATCCTGCTGCTGACGGTGTTCTTCACGCTACTCAGCCTGTCGCAAAACGGCATCAACAGTTTCGGCATCGTGGCGATGATGACCGGTTATGGCAGTTCGTTTTCGGCGGCGAATATCGCGCTGACCGGCTATCTCGGCTGTAGCGCGATCGGCGTGCTGGTCGGCGGCGTGCTGGCCGACCGTACCGAGCGCCACAGCCAGATCGCGGCGGGATGCTTTGCGATCAATGCCGCGATCGTGTTCACGATCGCCTCGGTGACGCTGCCGGCGCTGGCGCTGACCCTCACGATGGCGCTGGCCGGATTTCTCAGCGGCGTCATCGTACCCTCGCGTGACATGCTGGTGCGCAACGCCGCGCCACCCGGCGCCGCCGGCCGCACCTTCGGCATCGTCTCCACCGGCTTCAATTTCGGCGGCATTCTCAGCCCGCTGCTGTTCGGCTGGCTAATGGACCACGCGCTGCCGGGCTGGGTGTTCGGCGTCTCGGCCGGCTTCATGGCGGCGACGGTGCTGCTGGCGCTGGTATCGGAACGCAAGCCGACATTCGTATCCGGAACAGTGTCCGCCAGCCGGCGCTGATCCGTTGGCGCTCAAGGGGACCAAGGACGTCCTTCCGGTTGGTCGCCGCGACGCCCACATTCTGCTAGACCCTCCGATCATGCTCATCGTCCGCCGCCTCACCAAATCCTATCGCTCCGCCCAGGAACAAGTCGCCGTGCTACGCGGCGTCGATCTCGACGTCGCCGCCGGCGAGAGCGTGGCGCTGACCGGCGAATCCGGCAGTGGCAAGAGCACGCTGCTGCATCTGATCGCCGGGCTCGACGCCGCCGACAGCGGTGAGGTCAAGCTCGAGGACGTGCTGATTTCGGGAATGCCGGATGCGGCCCGCGCCGAGTTGCGGCGCGACCGGCTCGGGCTGGTGTTCCAGCAATTCAATTTGATCCCCAGCCTCAGCGTGGCCGACAATCTCGCCTTCCAGTCGCGCATCGCCGGCAAGCATGATGCGGTCTGGCAGAGCGAACTGATCGAGCGGCTCGGCCTCGCCGCGCTGCTGAAGCGCTACCCCGAACAGCTGTCCGGCGGCCAGCAGCAGCGCGTCGCCATTGGCCGCGCGCTGGCCTCGAAGCCGCTGCTGCTGCTCGCCGACGAGCCGACCGGCAATCTCGACGAGGAAACCGCGGACAATGTGCTCAGCCTGGCCCGCGATCTGGTCGCGCGCACCGGCTGCGGTTTCCTGATGGTGACGCATAGCGCTCGTCTTGCCGCCACGCTGGACCGACAGGTCCAGTTGCATGCCGGCCTGATCCGGTGAAACGCGGGCTGTGGGTTCTGGCAGTGCTGCTGAGCCATTGGCGCCGGCACCCGACGCAATTGGCCACGCTGCTGGTCGGGCTGATCGCAGCGACGGCGCTGTGGAGCGGCGTGCAGGCGCTGAACCAGCAGGCCCGGACCAGCTATGACCGCGCGGCGGCGACGTTCGGCGGGGCGCGCACCGCGATGCTGGTGAGCCGAGACGGGTCGGCGTTTTCGCAACAGCTTTTCGTCGATCTACGCCGCGCCCGCTGGCCGGTCTCGCCGATCCTGGAAGGCCGGGTACCGATCGAGGGCCGGATGGTGCGGCTGCTCGGCATCGAGCCGGTGACGTTGCCAGTGGAAGCGAGCGCCACCGCGGAGATCGGCAAGGCCGGGGTGCAGGGCTTCATCACGCCGCCCGGCCAGACCTTGCTGGCACCAGAGACCCTGGCGGAGCTTGGCCTCGCCGAGGGCGCGACGCCTTCGATCGAGGGCGCGCCCCATCTGCCGCCGCTGCGGGTGCAGCCGCAACTGGTGCAGGGCGTGCTGGTGGTCGATATCGGCATTGCGCAACAGCTGCTGAAAATGCCCGGACAGATCACGCGGCTGCTGATCGGCAAGACCAGCGGCCCGCGCGCGGCGCTGGAAACGGTGACGGATCAATTGCGGCTGGTCGAGCCCGACGCCGAAACCGATCTCGAACGTCTCACCGACAGTTTTCATCTCAACCTCACCGCCTTCGGGCTGCTGTCGTTCTTCGTCGGCCTGTTCATCGTCAATTCGGCGATCGGGCTCGGCTTCGAGCAGCGCCGGCCGATGCTGCGCACGCTGCGCGCCTGCGGCGTGTCGGCGCGACTACTCAACACCGTGCTGCTGATCGAGCTGGTGTCGATTGCCATCGTGGCCGGGCTGGTCGGTCTGGTGTGCGGCTATTTCATCGCGGCATCGCTGTTGCCCGATGTCGCGGCCAGCCTGCGCGGCCTGTACGGCGCGACGATTCCGGGGCAACTGACGCTGAAGCCGGAATGGTGGCTGGCCGGGCTGGCGATCAGCATCCTCGGCGCGCTCGCCGCGGCGACGTCGAGCCTGCTCAAGGCGGTGCGGCTGCCCTTGCTGGCGGCGGCGCAACCTTATGCGTGGCAGCAGGCCCAGGGCCGCTGGCTGACACTGCAAGGCAGCTTCGCTGCCATCATCCTGGTCGGCGCGGCCGGCGTGCTATGGCTCGGCGATTCGCTGATCGCGGGCTTCGTGGTGCTCGCCGCGCTGATGGTCGGCGCGGCGCTGGCGCTGCCGGTGATCCTGGGGATCGTGCTGGCGCTCGGCGAGCGCAGCACAAAGCGGCCGCTGGCAAAATGGTTCTGGGCTGACAGCCGACTACAGCTTTCCGGCCTGTCGCTCGCACTGATGGCGCTGCTGCTGGCGCTGGCCGTCAATGTCGGCGTCGGCACCATGGTGGAAAGTTTCAGCCGCACCTTTACCGGCTGGCTCGACGGCCGGCTGGCGGCGGAGATCTACCTCAACGCATCGAGCGAAAAGCAGGCGCTGGAGATCACGGACTGGCTGAAATCGCGCAACGACGTGCAAGCGGTACTGCCGGGCAGCCGCGCCGACGTACAACTCGACGGATTGCCGGTGGAAGTGCTCGGCTTCGCCGACCACGCCACCTATCGCCAGCAATGGCCGCTGCTGGAAGCGACGGCTGATGCCTGGGACCGGGTGCGCGGCGGCAATGCCGCGCTGATCAGCGAGCAGTTGTCGCGGCGACTAAGGCTGGGCGTCGGCGATCACCTCAATGTGCCCGCGCCGTCGGGGAGCTGGTCACTCGAAGTGGTCGCGATCTATGCCGACTATGGCAATCCGAAGGGGCAGCTCGGCGTCGCCATCGATGCGCTGACAACACGCTTCCCGGACATTTCGCAAACCCGGATGGGGCTGCGCGTCGCGCCCGCGGCCGTGCCGGCGCTGATGGCCGCGATCCAAGGCCGATTTGGCCTCGACGGCGGCAACCTCGCGGACCAGGCCACGGTGAAGGCGGAATCGCTGCGGATCTTCAACCGCACCTTCGCGGTGACCGCGGCATTGAACGGCTTTACGCTCGGCGTCGCCGGGGTGGCACTGCTGACCAGCCTGCTGACGCTGAGCAATTCGCGGCTGCCGCAACTGGCGCCGCTATGGGCGATCGGCATCACGCGACGGCGGCTGGCGGCGATCGAACTGCTCAAGACCCTGTCGGTGGCGCTGCTGACCGCGCTGCTGGCGCTGCCGCTCGGCCTGCTGGTGGCGTGGTGCCTGATCGCCGTGGTCAATGTGAAGGCGTTCGGCTGGCGGCTGCCGTTCCACGTCTTTCCGCTCCAGCTGATCCAGTTGCTCGGCGTCGCCATGCTGGCGTCGCTGCTGGCCGCGCTGCTGCCGATCCTGAAACTGCTGCGGATGCAGCCGGCGAAACTGGTGAAGGTGTTTGCCGATGAGCGGTAGCGCTCCCACACGACGCGGCTTTGTCGGCGGGCTGGCACTGCTTGGCCTCAACGCGCCGCGCGCGCTGGCGCAGGGCTTTGCCGGACTCGGCCGCGACGCCGACGGATTTGCCACCGTGACGCCCGGCCGAGCCCTCACCTTCCCCGCCGATCACGGCCCGCATCCCGACTACCGCATCGAATGGTGGTACCTCACCGCCAATCTGGTCGATGCCGCCGGCGCCGCGTTTGGCGCGCAATGGACGCTGTTTCGCCAGGCGATGGCACCCGGCGCGCAACGCGAGGGCTGGGCCAACCCGCAGATCTGGATGGGCCACGCCGCGGCGACCTCGGCGACCGTGCATCGTTATGCCGAAGCTTTCGCGCGCGGCGGCATTGGCCAGGCCGGCGTCACCGCGATGCCATTCCGCGCCTGGATCGATGCGTGGGAGTTGCGCGGGCTAGACGGCTTCAGCGAGGCGACCGTCGCGCCGCTGCGGGTGTCCGCCGCGGGCGCGGAGTTCAGCTACGATCTGCGTCTGGATACGCCGCAGCCGCTGGTGCCGCAGGGCGACGCCGGCTACAGCAAGAAATCCGAACGCGGCCAGGCGTCGTATTATTACAGCCAGCCCTGGTTCGCCGCGCAGGGCTCGCTCACGCTGGATGGTCGACAAATCGCGGTGACCGGGCGCGCCTGGATGGACCGTGAATTCTCCAGCCAGCCGCTGTCGTCGGACCAGACCGGCTGGGACTGGTTCTCACTGCATCTGGCCAGCGGCGGCAAGTTGATGTTGTTCCGGCTGCGCCAGAAAGACGGCCAAAACTATTTTTCCGGCAACTGGATTTCGCCGGACGGCCGCTCCGAACAGATCGCATCCGGCGCGATCGCCATGACGCCGACGGCGTTCACGGAGGTCGCCGGTCGCCGGATTCCAACCTCCTGGAACGTCGGCATCGCCTCGCGCGGCTTGCAGATCGAGACCACGCCGCTCAATCCACAGGCGTGGATGGCGACCAGCTTTCCCTATTGGGAAGGACCGATCGCCTTCACCGGCAGCCAGCAAGGCGTCGGTTATCTGGAAATGACGGGGTATTGAGGCTTCGGATGAACGTCTTGCCCCGGACGCGATGCGATACGCAGTATCGCTTCGCAGAGCCGGGACCGTCGCACCCGCTGGCGGTCCTGGCGGTCCCGGCTCCGCGGAGCGGCATCAGAATGCCGCACCGCGCTTGGGACACGGAAGAGTTCGCCGCTTACTTCGTCAGCGGGCAGCCGCTTTCGGCCGCCGTCGGATAGGCCTTGGCGCCGGGCACGGTGGCGAGCATCTTGTAGTAGTCCCAGGGCTTCTTGGAATCCGACGGCTTCTTGACCTCGAACAGATAGAGATCCTTCACCATCCGGCCATTGGCCAGCACCTTGCCGCCCTGCGCGAAGACGTCATCGACGGGCAGCTCCTTGAGCTTTTTGGCCACCGCATCGGAATCCTTGGTACCGGCCGCCTTCACCGCCTTCAGATAGGACAGCGTCGACGAATAGGTGCCGGCCTGGATCATGTTCGGCATCCGCTGCGCCCGCTTGAAGAAGCGCTCGGAAAATTCGCGCGATTTGTCGTCGCGGTCCCAGTAGAACGATTCCGTCAGCACCAGGCCCTGCGCCGCCTGCAGGCCGAGCCCGTTCACCTCAGACAGGGTCATCAGCAATCCGGCGAGCTTCTGGCCACCGGCGACAATGCCGAATTCCGCGGCCTGCTTCACCGCATTGGTAGTATCGAGCCCGACATTCGCGAGGCCGATCACCTTGGCCTTTGAGGCCTGCGCCTGCAGCAAGAATGAGGAGAAGTCCGATGAATTCAGCGGATGCCGGACGGCACCGAGCACCTTGCCGCCCTTGGCCTTGACGATATCGCCGGTGTCTTTCTCCAGCGAATAGCCGAACGCATAATCGGCGGTGAGAAAGAACCAGGTATCGCCGCCGGCTTCGGTCAGCGCCCCGCCGGTGCCGACGCCGAGCGCGCGGGTGTCGAACGACCAGTGGAAACCATAGGCCGTGCAGGCATCGCCGGTGATCCGTGACGAGGCCGCGCCGACCACAATGTCGATTTTCTTTTGCTGCTGCGACAATTCCTGCACCGCCAGCGCCACCGACGACGTCGTCAATTCGGTGATCATGTCGACGCCTTCGACGTCGTACCAGCGACGCGCGATGCTGACGGCGAGATCGGGCTTGTTCTGATGGTCGGCGGTGACGAGTTCGATCTTGTGGCCGAGTACTTCGCCGCCAAAATCCTCGATCGCCATCTTGGCGGCCTCGATGGAACCCTTGCCGCCGTAATCGGCATAGACACCGGACTGGTCGTTGAGAATGCCGATCTTGACGCCCTGTGCCAGAGCGGGTGCTGCGACCAACAGGCTGCAAGCGGCGACAGCCGATGACAAGTGCCGGAACTTCATAGAATAGCCTCCCGATGTTTTTATGTTGACGGGAAGCTATTTTAGAACGGCGCGGATGCCCAGCTAATCTTTGGGATGAGGACAGGAGACAATCGAACGTCGCCCTATCAGTCGTCGTCCCCGCGCAAGCGGGGATCCATGGCCTCCGAGTTCATAATCGCGGAACGGCATCTGTCCCACGACAAAATTCGTCACGGCGTATGGTTCCCCGCCTGCGCGGGGACGACGCGTGGAGAGGACGTGGCGCGAACGACTACATTCCCCGCAGCACCAGACGGTTCAGCCTTGCCGCGAACGCGGCCGGATCTTCCGGCAGTTCACCATCGAGGATCTGCGCCTGTTCCAGCAACAGGAACGACAGATCCGCGGCGTCGCCGCCGGCGGCCTTGTCGGCGGTGGCGATACGGGCCACCAGCGGATGCCGCGGATTGATCTCGAGGATCGGCTTGGTAACGCTGCCGCGATTCTGCATCGCCAGCATGCGCTCCAGCTCGCGGTCCGGGCCATGGCCGCCGGCCACCAGGCACGACGCCGAAGTAGTCAGACGCGTCGAGACCTTGACGTCGGAGACGCGCTGGCCGAGCGCTTCCTTGATGACCGCGATGGTCGTGGCTTCATCGGTCTCCGGCGTCGTCTCGTCCTTGGCCCCTTCATCGATGCGCGGGATCAGATCGAGATTGAGATCGCCCTGGCTCAGCGACTTCAGCGGTTTGCCGTCGAAATCGAGCGGCGTCGAGGTCCAGAACGCATCGACCGGATCGGTGAGCAGCAGCACCTCGATGCCGCGCGACTTCGCCGCTTCCAGCTTCGGATTTGATTTCAGCCGTTCGATGCTGTCGCCGGCGAGATAATAGATCTCGGTCTGGTTCGGCTTCAGCTCGGCGACGTATTGCTTCAGCGAACGCTTCTCGCCCGTCGTGCTGGTGAAGCGCGTCAGTGCCAGCAGCTTCTCCCGGCGCTCGTAGTCCTCGTAGATCCCTTCCTTCAGAACCGGGCCGAACGCGTCCCAGATCTTTGCAAAGGCTTCCGGCTCCTTGTCGCTCATGCTCTCCAGTTCGCCGACCACGCGGGTGGCGACGGCCTTGCGGATCTGCGCCAGCTGCGGATTGTTCTGCAGCATCTCGCGCGACAGATTGAGCGGCAGGTCCTCTGCATCGATCACGCCGCGGATGAAGCGCAGATAGGTCGGCAGCAGGTCGGCATCGTCGGTGATGAAGACGCGACGGACATACAGCTTGACCTTGCCTTTTCGCGACGGCTCGAACAGGTCGAACGGTTTCGCGGACGGCGCGAACAGCAGCACGGCGTAGGAATAGCGCCCCTCGGCGCGGTAATGCAGCGTCATCGCCGGCTCGTCCCAGGCTGACGCGATCGACTTGTAGGCCTGGGTGTAGTCTTCCGGCGTCAATTCGGATTTCGAGCGCTGCCACAGCGCGCTGGCCGAATTGATCTGGCGCGGCTCGCCCTCTTCCGTCCGCAGCAGAATCGGGAACTGGATGTTGTCGGAATAGGCGCCGACGATGCGCTCGATCTCGTGCGCCTCGAGATATTTCTTGGCGTCGTCCTTCAGATGCAGGTCGATGCGGGTGCCGGCGGGCACGTCCATGCCATTTTCAAGCTGGGCAATCTCGAAACCGGCGCCGCCCGACGACGTCCAGGTGAAGGCATCATGGCTGCCGGCGCGGCGGCTGGTCACGACGATCTTCTCGGCGACCATGAAGGCGGCGTAGAAGCCGACGCCGAACTGGCCGATCAGGCCAACACCGTCCTTGGCCTCGGTGAGGCGCGACAGGAATGACTTGGTGCCGGAGCGCGCGATGGTGCCCAGATTGTCGATCAGTTCCTGGCGGTCCATGCCGATGCCGGTGTCGATCACCGACAGGATATTGGCGGCCTTGTCCGGCACAATGGTGATGTTCGGGGACGTGCCTTCGGCGATCAGCACGGGACTGGCGATCGCCTCGTAGCGCAGCTTGTCGCAGGCGTCGGACGCGTTGGAGATCAGCTCCCGCAGGAAGATATCGGTCTCGGAATAGACCGAGTGCACCATCAGGTTCAGCAGCTCGGCGACCTCGGCCTGGAACGGCTGCGAGGTCGGGGCGGAGGCGGTCGTCGTGTCAGTCATCGGGCGTACTCAGTCTGTTGTCAGAACGGATGATCTCGATATGGCATGGCGGCAGGAAACCGCAAGATTTCATATAGATACCACAAGCGGGTGGCCGGATACCAAGGCGCTGAAAATAGCAAAAAGAATGCCCCTGTCACAACCTGTGTATGTGCATTTTAGCGCAGACACGTGGGCGCGTCGCTCAGCAGATTTGCCAAACCGAGTCGCCGGATCGCTCCGGAACAGCGGCAATTGGGCCGCGGACTCCAAATCGGCCTGCTGGAGCTCACCATGTTGCGCATTCTGGTTGTCGACGACGATCCGCTGGTATCGCAAGCGATTGAACTGTGGCTGAAACAGCAAGGCTTCGAGGTCGTCACGGCGGATGGCGCGGCGACCGGTCTTGCGGTCCTGACCAAAGGCCGGTTCGACCTGATGATCGTGGATATCTTCATGCCCCACATGCACGGCTTCGAGTCGGTGCGGCTGTTCCATCAGAGCGCGCCGGCGGTGCCGCTGATCGCCATCTCGGGCTATGATTTTGCCGAAAGCCGTTCCCCAGCCCCGGATTTCCTGCGCATGGCGCTGGCGCTAGGCGCCACGCGCTCCCTGCGCAAACCGTTCAAGCCGAAAACGCTGCTGGCGGTGATCGATGAATGCCTGGCCGAGAACCGGACACGCCACGATCACGCGGCCGCGACCCGACGTCCCGGCATGACCGATGAGCGAAGCCGAGAGGTAAATTAATCTCGCGTTAGGTATGATGATGGATAATCGCGGAGGTACCCTACAACGACATGAGCGCGTTACGCGCTAAACCACGATTTGATCAAACACCAATATTGCAAGGAATGCGGCGATGAGCGTGGTGATGAATCGCGGTAGCAGCCTGGCAAGGACCGATGATCAGGGTGACGACAGCGGGCAGGCGTCGGACATCTCCGCGCTGATCGCGCGGTTGACCCTCGAGGTCAATCAGATCGCCCGCGAGAAGACCAAATCGATCCAGAACATCACCAACCAGATGAAGATGCTGGCGCTGAACGCCTTGATCGAAAGCTCCCGCGCCGGCGCCCAGGGCGCCGGCTTCGCGGTGGTGGCACAGGAGGTGCGCCATGTCGGCCAGCAGGTCGAAAACATCGCCAGCGATCTGGAAACACAATTGACGGCCCGCACCGGCAATCTGATGGCGTCGATCGACAAGATGACCGAGCGCTCGCGCGGCGAGCGGATGGTCGATCTCTCCCTCAACGCCATCGAGCTGATGGACCGTAACCTCTATGAGCGAACCTGTGACGTACGCTGGTGGGCCACCGATTCCGCCATCATTGACTGCGCCGCCTCACCGACCGACGCCGCCAAGACCCACGTCGCGGAACGCCTCGCGGTGATCCTCGGCGCCTACACGGTGTATCTCGATCTGTGGCTGTGCGACCTCGAAGGCAATGTGCTGGCCAGTGGTCTCGGCAGTCGCTTCGACGTCAAGGGGGCCAATGTCGCCGCGACATCATGGTTTCGCGAGGCGCGAAAACTACGCTCGGGGGACGAATATACAGCCGGCAATGTCGACCGGCAGCCGCTGCTCGGCAATGCGCAGGTCGCGACCTACTGCGCCAGCGTGCGCGAAGGCGGCAAGGCGCATGGTCGCGCCATCGGCGTGCTCGCCATTCATTTCGACTGGGAGAGCCAGGCCCGCGCCATCGTCGAGGGCGTGCGCATCGGCGACGATGACAAGACCCGCGTCTTGCTGGTGGATTCGAATTTACGCGTGATCGCCGCGTCCGACGGCCAGGGGCTGCTCACCGAGCGCATCGCGCTCAAGCTGAATGGACGTCGCAGCGGCTATTATCATGAGCATGCCGGCAATATGGTCGCATTCCATGCGACGCCGGGCTACGAGACCTATAAGGGTCTGGGCTGGTTCGGCGTCATTCTTCGCGGGGCCTGAGAGGCGGGACAGCTTCTGACGAAGCCTGCCCGCCCCCGCAGAACCGATCAGCCGGCCTTGCGGTCGCGCTGCACGCGTTCCACCCCGTGGGGAAGTTCGATATCGACTTCAAGCGTCGACACCACGTCGCCGCGCTGCATCTTGACGATGACCTTGTCCGGATCGAGATCGACGTGGCGCGCCACCGCGGCCAGGATTTCCTCGCGCAGCAAGTTGAGTAATTCCGGCTGGCCCCGCATGCCGCGTTCATGCGCGAGCAGGATCTGGAGTCGCTCGCGCGCCACCGGCGCCGAGGCCTTCGCCACCGCGGACCGGCCGCTCAGCAGCCGCAGAAAGTTCATACTCATGCCGCCCTCCGCCCAAGAAGCCGTTCCATGAAACCCCTGCGTTGCACCGGGATCCGCATGGTGATGATGTCGCCTTCCAGCCGCATCGCGGCGTCCATATAGGCCTTGGCCGGCGCGCTTTCGGAATCGTTCAGCGTCACCGGCGACCCCACATTGGAGGCGCGCAGCACGTCCTGGCTTTCCGGGATGATGCCGAGCAGCGGCGTGGCCAGGATTTCCAGAATGTCGTCGATGCTGAGCATTTCGCCGCGCGCCGCGCGCCCGGCGTCGTAGCGCGTGATCAGCACGTGCTTGACGACTTCTTCGCCGCGCTCGGCCCGTACGGTCTTGGAATCGAGCATGCCGATGATGCGATCGGAATCGCGCACCGACGAGACTTCCGGATTGGTCACGATGACCGCTTCGTCGGCATAACGCATCGCCAGCGTGGCGCCGCGTTCGATGCCGGCCGGGCTGTCGCAGATCACCCAGTCGAATTTGGCGCGCAATTCGTCGATGATGCGTTCGACGCCTTCCTCGGTCAGCGCGTCCTTGTCGCGCGTCTGCGACGCCGGCAGCAGCCACAGGTTCTCGAGCCGCTTGTCGCGGATCAGCGCCTGCGACAGCTTGGCCACGCCCTGCACCACGTTGACGAGGTCAAACACCACGCGGCGTTCGGCTCCCATCACCAGATCGAGGTTGCGCAGGCCGACGTCGAAATCGACCACGACCACCTTCTTGCCGCCAAGCGCCAAAGCGGCACCGAGCGCGGCCGTCGAGGTCGTTTTCCCGACGCCGCCTTTTCCAGACGTTACTACCAGGACTTTGCCCATCTCAACTCCTCCGCGCTTCAATTAAGCGCTGTGATTTTCATGACGTCGCCGTCGAGCCAGGCCTGAGCCGGCCGATTGCGCAACGTCACATCCATGTCTTCGACGGTCTGATAATAACCGTCGATCGCCAGCAGTTCGGCTTCGAGCTTGTGGCAATAGATTCGCGCCGACGAATTGCCGTTGACCCCTGCCATGGCGCGGCCGCGCAGGGTTCCGTAAATATGGATCGAACCGCCGGCGACGATCTCGGCGCCGGAGCCGACCGAACCCAGCACCGTGACATCGCCATCGGTGAAAACGATCGACTGCCCGGACCGAACCGGGGCTTCCAGCAGCAGCGACTTGACCGGCTTGATCGGCGCCGGCTCGGCGACCTGGCTTTCGATCACGCATTGCCGGCCACCGGTCAGCAGCGGCGGCAGGCCCGGAACCGCCTTGGCTTCATCCAGCCCTTCCAGCCCCAGCACCCGGATGCCGCGGGTCTCGAGGCTGTCGATCAGATGCACGATCGCCGAATGGCTCAGATCGACGGCCGACAGATCGAGCACCACCGGGCGCCCGGCAAAGAAGCCGGCGGAGTGCTCCAGCGTGGCGTCGATTTCGGCGATCCAGTCGACAATCGGGACCATCGGCTTGAACATGAACGCGACATACGACCGGCCGCGAAAGCGCGCCAAGGGGCGGCTCTGTTCCACGATTTCAGTCATGACGACTCACTGTCCTTATCGAATTGTTAATTCGAGAGTGAAGCCGGGATGGTTAATGATTGGTTACCAGGGGGCAATTTTTGCCGGGTACAACGCGGCACAAAGGCTCGTTGCGCTCACCTCCGCTAAGCGTCCGCGCGATCAGCCCTGAGCCAGCGCCAGATTTTTTCAGCCCAGCCCCTCGGTTCAGATGGCAGCAGGGCCGGAACCGGGCTTTCGGCCGGAGTGGCGACGCCCTGCATCGCCGCGATCGCCAGCGGACCGACCTGCGCCAGGAAGGCCTGCTCGTGGCCGCGCGACAACCGGGCCAGCGCATCCTCCAGCGGCAGCCATTCCACCGCGGTGACATCCTTCATCAGCTTGCGCGACGGCGCAGCCGCCGCTTCCATATGCCAGAAATGCACCACCTTGACGCGCTCGCCGAGCGGATAGGCCAGCGTGCCGAGAAAGTCCTGAACCTGGGCCTCGTGGCCGGTTTCTTCCAGCACCTCGCGCTGGGCGGCGGCACGCGCGGTCTCGCCGGCGTCGAGCTTGCCCTTGGGCAATACCCAATCGGAGCGCTTGCGCAGGCACACCACCGCGAAGCGCGGCGACTCTGTCCGCTGAACGACAATGCCTCCCGCCGCCATGATGATTTCTTGGGTCATGGACGTCCTCAATGGTTAGCTAACAAATTTGCCACCGAGATCATCATGGATATGGGTACGGATGATGACTTCGAAGCTGGATTCCGCCCGAAAACCCAGCGAAACCGCACGTGGTGTGTCGAAACTGGTCGGCCAGCCGGCGACCATCGCCATGATCGCCGGATCGGGGACATGCCGGACGCGGGCCGCCACGGCAGCGCCGGCGACGCGGCGCAGCGCGTCGATCTGCTCGGCGATCGAGGCTGGTACCCCGGGCATCATCAGCGTGCGGCGGTGACCGAGTGCGTCGCTGTCAAGCGTCGCGGCATGCAGCAGGAATTCCACGGTGGCGCGCGGACTGGCATGGGTCTGGCGAACGCTGTCGGCGACCGGCAGGATCGCCTCGCGGCCCGCAAGCGGCTCGCGGATGATGCTGGAGAAGAAGCCCGACGACGCCGCATTGGGCTTGCCGGGCCGCACGCAAATATTCGGCAGGCGAATGCCAACGCCATCGAGAAAGCCGCGGCGCGAATAATCGGCCAGCAGCAATTCGCAGATCGCCTTCTGGGTACCGTAGCTGGACAGCGGCGTATGGAAAAACTCGTCCGCGATGGCCCCGCGATAGGGCGCGCCGAACGTCGCGATCGACGAGGTGTAGACCACGCGCGGCGTATAATTTTCCGTGACGCGGATTGCCTCGAACAACGCGCGGGTGCCGTCGAGATTGACGGCATAGCCCTTGTCGAAATCCTGCTCCGCCTCGCCCGAAACGACCGCGGCCAGATGGAAAATGAGATCCGGTCGCGACGCCAGCAACACACCGGCCGCATCGGGATGCGCCAGATCCACGACCAGATTTTGCGCAAAACTGGAATCGCCGCCGGGATCGCCGGTGACGGCATCGGCCATCACCAGGCCGGTAATATCGGCGGCGCCGATACGGCCGTCCTTGAGCAGCCGCTCGCACAGCTTGCGGCCGATCATGCCGGCGGCGCCGATGACGAGGACCTTCATACTTTGGGTGCCGACAGCTTGTAGATTTCCAGCGCGTCGGCCCCGGCGCCGCGCGTCGCCGCGGCCATCCGGAACAGTTGCGCGGCCAGCGCCGCCATCGGCACCGGCGTGCCGGTGTCGTGGGCAACGTCGACGACGGTGTCGAGATCCTTCAGCATGGTGCTGATGTGACCGAGCGGCGGCGTATGGATGCCGGCTACCATGCGCGGCACGAACAATTGCAGCGGGATCGAATCGGCAAAGCCGCCGGCCAGTGCCTCCGGCAGGCGCTTGGCGTCGATGCCGGCATTGACGGCGAGCCGCGTCGCCTCCGCCAGCACCGCCATGGCGCAGCCGACAATCACCTGGTTGCAAAGCTTGGTGGTCTGGCCTGCACCGGTCGGTCCCATATGGGTGAAGCCGCGCGCCATTTTGAGAATATAGGGCCGGACGCGTTCGACATCGGCGGCGTCGCCGCCAGCCATGATCGCGAGTGTCCCTTCCTGCGCGCCCTTGGTGCCGCCGGACACCGGGGCGTCGATCCAGCCCATGCCGTTCGCGGCCTTCAGCCGCGCGGCAATCGCCCGCGTCGCATCGGGATGGATAGAGGAGAAGTCTACCACGAGTTTCCCAACCCCCGGCACGCTGGCGAGGCCGCCAGCCCCGAACACGACCTCTTCCACCGCCGCGGCGTCGGTGACGCACATGAAGATGATCCCGGCATTGGCGGCGACCACCGCCGGCTTGGTCGCCACCGTCGCGCCGGCCTCCACCAGAGCCACGGCCTTGCCGGGTGAACGATTCCAGACCGTGACGTCGTAGCCGGCGGCGAGCAGCCGCTGCGACATCGGCAGCCCCATCAGCCCGAGGCCGAGATAGCCGACCCGCTCGTGGCCGTCCGCTGTTTCCGTCATGACTGCTCCGCCGCCTCTTCGCTCACTGCATCTTGCGATGCAGAACCCTCAACCCCGAATTGTCGCCGGCGCTGCGCTTGTGCGCTGTCTACGCTGCGACCGGCCCCGCATCAACGATGATATCAACCGACCGGTGCTTGCTGCATGTTGCGGCAGTGCGAGAACGTTTGTTGGGCAGACGATCGCTTGAATGATTGTTTGAAGCATGAAAGGCTTTGCAATAGCGCGGCTTTCGATGGCCGGCTGGTCATCTTCAACGGAGTAGCGGGCATGAAGCTGAATTTGTCGACATGGATGATGGCGGCGGCGTTAGCCGCAACTACGCTGGCGAGTGCAGCGCACGCGCAGACGATTCCGACCATCCGCGTCGGCTGGACCATTCCGGCCGAAGAATCCAAATACTGGATGATGAAGCGCCCGACCGAATTCAGCAATCTCGGCAAGGTCTACAATATCGAGTGGACGCAATTCCAGGGCACCTCGCCGATGACCCAGGCGCTGGCGGCCGGCGCGCTGGACTGCGCCACCCAGGGCGTGCTGTCGCTCGCCAATGGCGTCAACGGCGGAAATCTGAAGGCCTATATCGTCGCGCAGCACGTCTCCGAAAAGCCCGGCAGCTTCTCGGTCTACTGGGCGGTGAAGGACGACTCACCGATCAAGACCATCGCCGATCTAAAAGGCAAGAATGTCGGTATCTCGGTGATCGGCGGCGGCACCTATGGCCCGTTCAAGATGCTGATGAAGGCCGGAGGTATCGATCCCGAGAAGGACATCAAGCTGGTCGAGATCGGCTTCGCCGCCTCCGAGGACGCGTTGCGCCAGGGCCGCGTCGACGCCATCAACATGAACCAGCCGTTCGCCGCGCGCATGGAAGCCAAGGGCGGCACGCGAAAACTGTTCTCGCTGAACGAGGCGATGCCGAACATCGTGCATATTCTCGAAGCGTGCCGCGCCGATTTCGTCGACAAGAATCCTGACATCGCCAAGGCCTATGTGGCGGATATCACGCTCGGCATGAAGAAGGCGCTGGCCAACCGCGACGAGACCCTGAAAGTCGTCAACGAAGTCATGAAGGCGCCGATCCCGGTGCTGGAGACGTATTTGCTGAAGGAAAACGATTTTTCGCGTGAGCCCGGCGCCGCGCCAAATTTCCCGGCGATGCAGAAGATGCTCGACATCTACACCGAGGCCGGCATGTTGCCAAAGATGGACGTCATGCAGTTCAAGCACCCGACCATCGTCGCGCCGATCCAGTAGGGACTTGCATCCCCACTCCCCCAGCGCAGCAAAGCTGCGCGCAGCGAGAGTGGGGGCCTGAGCGAAGCGAAGCCGGGAGAGAGCCGCCACAAGAAGTTGTTATTCCGGGGCGCGAGAGCGAGGCTCGCGCCGCGCACGCCCCGGAATGACCATCAATGGGGCGCCCACCACCCCGGCCTCCCCTTCAGCAATGCTGCGTATTGCTTCGTTCGGTCGACCCTCCCCATTGCTACGCGGGTGGAGGTACTTTCGCGACGTCCGTGCTAGATTTCAAAAACCGAATTCCGAAAGCCCCCGATGAACAAATGGCGCTCCCGTATCACCACGGATGGACTCGATCGCGCGCCGCACCGCGCCTTCCTGCGGGCAACCGGGCTCGATGACGCGGACATCGCCAAGCCGATGGTCGGCATCGTAAGCATGAAGGGCGATCTGTCGCCCTGCAACATGACGCATGATTTTCAGGTCGCCGCCGCGCGCGACGGCGTCAGCGAGGGCGGCGGCACGCCGCGCGAATTCTCCACCATCTCCGTCTCCGATGGCATCAGCATGGGCCACGAGGGCATGAAATTCTCGCTGCTGTCGCGCGAGATCATCGCCGATTCCATCGAGGCCGTCGTGCACAGCTACGCCTTCGACGCGTTGATCGGTTTTGGCGGCTGCGACAAGACGCTGCCTGGCGTGATCATGGGCATGGTGCGCTGCAACGTGCCGTCGATCTTCATCTATGGCGGCAGCGCGCTGCCCGGCAACTACGACGGCAAGACCATTACCGCGCTGGATTCCTACGAGGCGGTCGGCTCCTTCATGACCGGCGAGATCGACGCCATCACGCTGGAAGGCATCGAGCGCGCCTGCCTGCCGACGGTCGGCGCCTGCGCCGGCCAGTTTACCGCCAACACCATGGCGATGGTCTCCGAGGCGATGGGCCTGACCATGCCGAATATTTCGATGGTGCCGGGCGTCTATGCCGAACGCGCGCATTATGCGCGCCGCGCCGGCCGGCTGATCATGGACATGCTGCGGCGGGGCAGCCCGCTGCCGCGCGATCTCGTCACGCGAAAATCGCTGGAAAACGGCGCGGCGATCGTCGCTGCCACCGGCGGCTCGACCAATGCCGCGCTGCACCTGCCGGCGATCGCCAACGAGGCCGGCATTCCCTTCACCATCGACGATGTCGGCGAAGTATTTTCGCGCACGCCGCTGATCGGCAATTTGCGGCCCGGCGGCAAGTACACTGCCAAGGATGTCTATGACATCGGCGGCTGCGCGGTGGTGATGCGCGCGCTGATCGAGAGCGGCCACATCGATGGCTCGTGTCTGAGCATCACGGGGAAAACCCTCGCCGAGGAATATGGCAATGCCAGATTGGCCGACGGCGAGGTGATCTACAGCGCGGCGACGCCGATCATGCCGGATGGCGGCGTCGCGGTTTTAAAGGGTAACCTCGCCCCCGACGGCGCGGTGATCAAGGTCGCCGGGCTGAAGAAGACAGTGTTCGAGGGCAGCGCGCGCGTGTTCGAGGACGAGGATTCATGTGTCGCGGCGGTGAAGGCGCAAACCTATCGCGAAGGCGACGTATTGATCATCCGCAACGAGGGTCCGGTTGGCGGCCCCGGCATGCGCGAGATGCTCGGCGTCACCGCGCTGATCTACGGCCAGGGCATGGGCGAGAAGGTGGCGCTGATCACCGACGGCCGCGTTTCCGGCGCGTCCCGCGGCATGTGCATCGGCTATGTCTCGCCGGAGGCCTTTGTCGGCGGTCCGCTGTCGCTGGTGCGCGACGGCGACCGGATCCGCATCGATGCGCCCGCACGGCGGATCGACTTGCTGATCGACGACGTCGAATTCGCCGCACGCAAGGCCGCCTGGGTTCAGCGCCCGCCGCGCCACCGCGCCGGCGCACTGTCGAAATATGCCAGGCTGGTGGGACAGGCTCCGGGCGGCGCGGTGACGCATGCCGGCGCCGCGGAATGGCCGTGGTACGATTAGCCAAGCCCGGCCGTCATCGCGTCAGGCGGCGCGAACCGTGGCCAGGAATCGGGTGACCTCGTCCTGCAGATGACCGCTCTCGTCGCGCAATGAACGGGCAAGGCCATGCACCTGGCCTGATGCCACTCCGGTATCCGCCGCGCCGCGGTTAACATCGGCGATGCTGCCGGAGACCTGGTTGGCGCCCTGCGCGACCTGCTGCACGCTGCGGGAAATTTCCTGGGTCGCGGCCCCCTGCTGTTCCACCGCCGCCGAAATCGACTCGGAGATCACCGAGATCTCACGGATGGTCTCGCTGATCTCCTGGATCGCGGAGACCGACAGGCCGGTCGCAGACTGCATCTGGGCGATCTGCGCGCTGATTTCGTCGGTCGCCCTGGCGGTCTGCGCGGCGAGCGCCTTCACTTCGGAAGCGACCACGGCAAAGCCGCGCCCGGCCTCGCCGGCACGCGCCGCTTCGATGGTCGCGTTAAGCGCCAGCATGTTGGTCTGCTCCGCGACCGCGCTGATCATCTTGACGACCTCGCCAATCCGGCCGGCCGACAGCGCCAGCTCGCCGATCCGCGCATTGGTCTGCTCGGCTTGCTGCACGGCCGCGCGCGAAATCCGGTGCGATGCGAGAACCTGACGGCTGATCTCCGACACCGACGACGCCATCTGCTCGGATGCGCTGGCCGCTGATTGCGCATTCGCCGAGGATTGCTCGGCGGCCGTGGCCACCGTCGCGGCCAGCGACTGGGTCTCGCCGGCAGTCCGGGTCAGGCTGCCCGCCGCGGATTCGATTTCGGACGACGCCGCCGATACCGTCTGCACGATCTTGCCGATCGCCTGGTCGAACCCGTTTGCCATCTGTTGCATGGTGGTCCGGCGGTCCTGTTCGCCGCGCACGGCCAACGCCAGAGTATCGGCCTCCATCGTGCCGACCCGGATGGCATTGTCCTTGAACACCTGAACGGTGCGCGCCATGGCGCCGACCTCGTCGTGGCGGCCGAGCGAAGGCACACTGATCCGCAGGTCACCATCGGCAAGGCCCTGCATCACGCCGGTGATTTCGATCATGGGCCGGATCACTCCCAGCGCAACGCCGACCAGCCCGGCTCCGATGATCAGCGAGACGAGTATCAACACAATCCACAATGTCGTGGTCAAAAAGCCAACTCTGCCCTGCGCGGCTGCTTCGGTCGCCGTGTTGTCCTGGTTGGTCAGTTTGACGATGTCGTCGATGATCGCGCGGTGCGCCGCATAGGCCTCGGTAACCGCCGCATAGGCTATCGTTGCCGACGCCGTGTCGCCCTTGGCAAGCGCCGGGACGAGCTTCTGGTCTACCCCGGTCCAGAAGCGCCTGACGTCGCCGTCCGATTGCTCCACCAGCCGGGTCTTGATGGCCGGGCCGAGATCGGACTTCGACCAGAATTCCCGCCGCTCGTCATAGTCCTTCTTCAGTTGGCCCAGCCGTTCGACACGTGCCTTCAGCGACGCGGGGTCCCGCATCGCCAGGGTGATTTCGAGGTAGGCCTCGATCACATAGGCCGGCGGTGGAAGGATGTCCGCGACCAGATCATTGCCCAGCTTGATCCGGTCATACAATGGCCCGCCGACTTTCAGCTGCGTCAGCCCGTAGATGCTGGTCGCGATGATGGCGCCAAGACCGACAGCCGTCATGAGACCGAACAGCAAGATGACACGTGAAATCGTCAGGCGCATTTTCATGCCGCTCATTCTCCTGTGGCCCAATGGGCTTCAGCTCGATTGGAAAATTTGAAATGCCTTAAGCTCGCCCGTCTATCTCAGCGAGATAGAGGCTGCCTGAATACCCATGGGCGATGGATTTACATCGGCGCTGACAGCAACCGATGGAAGGGCGCCGCGCCGCGCATGGCATGCGTGCCCGCCGCCCCGACAAAGCGTGGATCAACAAACAACATCAGAGATTATTTCTGGTCGGATGGCTCGAACGGCCATCGCGACGCGCAATGAGCACGACAGGCAAAACGTCATCTTCTACACATATCGCAAAAAGATAACGATACCGTTACGCCTGTTAACGTCCACCTTGCTCAATAACTGAAATTCATGGCAGCCCAGCCCCTGATATTATGGTTGACATTTAATCCAATGGCCACGGCGAAGCCGTCGAAGACCGCCGCCCTCGGCGTCGCCTTCGAATGCCGGTTTACCAAAACGGGACATTCGCGCGCGACTACCGCAAGGAGTTCGGCGAACGGCCACCGGAAACGCTGCGGCGGGACGATTAGGATCTGGCTGGTTTAAGCAATCGCTCTATCGTGCGGGCGGCTTTTGCGGGTGTCAGACCGCCGTCGCGGCCCGGAGATCATCCGCCGTCGCGGCCCTCAGTCCAACGGAAGCAATGGCGCGGCGAGCGGCGGCGACGAGGTCTTCATTGCCGGTCGCGCGCGTACCATCCGGCAACAACTCATTGTTCTCGAAGCCCACGCGGATGTGGCCGCCGAGCAGTGCCGCCGCGGTGACACAGGCGGTCTCCTGCGCGCCGAAGGCGCAGACGCTCCAATGCTCGAAGGCCGGCGCGTGACTCTCGATGAAGGGCAGCAGGTCACGCGGGCTGGAGGTCTGGCCGGCGGTGTAGCGACCGAGTACGAACAGCACCGGCAGGCGCTCGAACGGCACCAGGCCGCGCTTGCGGAAATCGGCGAGACGGATGGTATCCTCGATATCGTACAGAATAATCTGCGGCGTCACCGCCTCGGTCTTCATCCAGCCCAGCAGATCGGCGAAAGCGCGCTCTTCCGACGCGTCCGGCACCAGCTCGCGCAGCGCCAGCGAGGCGGCCTCCGGCTTGACATCGCGGATCACGGCGCGTTGCGCGGCGGGCGCGTATTTGCCGAGCGCCTCGCTGGTGATCTGGATCACCAGCCGGTCGCCGACCGCGCCGCGGATCGACGATATTGCCGCCTTGTAAGCGGCGGCATCGAGCAGATGCGTGCCGTCCGGGTTGCGGACATGGGCGTGGATCATGGCCGCGCCAGCCTCGAGGCAGCGCGCGGCGGTCACCGCCAGCTCCGCTGGAGATAGCGGCACGGCGGGATGATCCGCCTTGACCTTGCGGCCGCCATTGGGGGCGACCGCGAGCGCAACGGGCAGCACGGTCAGGAAATCGCGGCGATGACGGCGATCTCGACCTTGATCGAGGGATCAGCGAGCCGGGCTTCGACGCAAGCGCGGGCCGGCGTGTTGTCCTGCGGCACCCAGCTGTCCCAGACGGTGTTGAATTTGGCGAAATCGCCCATGCTCGGCAGCCAGACGGTGACGCTGAGCATCCTGGTCTTGTCGGTTCCGGCTTCCTTGAGCAGCGCGTCGATCTTGGCGAGCACTTCCGTGGTCTGTGCCTCGATGGAGCCGGTGTAATCATTCGGCACCTGGCCGGCGAGATAGACGGTGTTGCCGTGAATGGCAGCCTGGCTGAGACGCTTGCCGGGGACGAGACGCTTGATCATGGGAGTATCTTTCGTTGAAGCGGCGGAAACCGGCGGGACCTTCTCCGCTCGCGGCGGGAACGTCAAGCCGCCGGAACCAGCCATCGGGAGGCTGGTTAAAGCGAGCGCTGGCCCTCCGCAACTGGGATACGAGCCTTGCCAGTATGATCCGGTGAGCCGCGGCCCGGATGGATCGCTGAGCCGGGAGGCGCAGCCTATTCCGCCATCCGGCTGCGCCGTGCGGCCTTGCCGAATTCGACGATCGCGGCCGGCGCCGGCAGCCTGAGGCGGCGACCGTGCTGCAGATAGAGGAAGGCGAGACGGGTCGGATCGGACAGGTTCCAGATTTCCAGCGCGGTGCGGTGACCGAGCATCGTCACCGGCGGGTCATGCGCGATGACATGGGCCATCACAGTCCATTTCGGCGCCTTGCCGACCCGCTGCTTCGGCTTCTTCGAGGTGTTTTCATTGGCCGCGCGCCAGCGCGCCGCGGGCCGGCGGCGACGGCTCAGGAGCCACGAAAAGACGCGCAAAATGAGGGACATGGGCAATCTTCGACGATCTGTGCATGGAACCCGCGGGTGATCCCGGCGGCCTGACACGTGACGGCAGCCTACACCGGTTTTACGGGGGATGCGACCGCGCTAGTGTCGCTTGTCTGTTATACCCGGCCGACGAATCAGGGATTGACCTGCCGCATGTCCGCTTCCGCCACAGCTTCCGCCCGCACCGATGAGTCCGATATCGCCCCGAACGCCCTTTCCGTCCTGAATTCGGTGTTCGGCCTGCCCGGGTTCCGCGGCGAGCAGGAGGCGATCGTTCGCCATGTGACCGCGGGCGGCAACTGCCTGGTGCTGATGCCGACCGGCGGCGGCAAGTCGATGTGCTACCAGTTGCCGTCGCTGCTGCGCGAGGGCTGCGGCATCGTGGTGTCGCCGCTGATCGCGCTGATGCGCGACCAGGTCGCCGGCCTGCTCGAAGCCGGCGTCAAGGCGGCGGTGCTCAACTCCACCTTGTCCTGGGACGGGGCCAACGAGGTCGAGCGGCGGGTGCTCGGCGGCGATCTCGATCTGCTCTACGTCGCACCCGAGCGGCTGCTGACGCCGCGCTGCCTGGCGATGCTGGGCCGCGCCAGGATCGCGCTGTTTGCGATCGACGAGGCGCATTGCGTGTCGCAATGGGGCCACGACTTCCGGCCGGAATATATCGGGCTTTCGGTGATCGCCGAGCGCTTTCCCAACGTGCCGCGGATCGCACTGACCGCGACCGCGGATGATCTGACCCGTCAGGAGATCTCACATCGGCTCGGCCTCGACGACGCGCCGAGTTTCGTCGCCAGCTTCGATCGCCCGAACATCAAGTATGAGATTGTCGACAAGACCAATGCGCAGAAGCAGTTGCAGGAGTTCATCGCCGAGCGCCATGCCGGCGAGGCAGGCATCGTCTATTGCCTGTCGCGCGCCAAGGTCGAGGACACCGCCAAGGCGCTGAACAAGGCCGGCGTCTCGGCGCTGCCCTATCATGCCGGGCTCGACGCCAATGTGCGCGCGCACAACCAGGACCGCTTCATCAACGAGGACGGCGTGGTGGTCGTCGCCACCGTCGCCTTCGGCATGGGCATCGACAAGCCCGACGTGCGCTTCGTCTGCCATCTCGATCTGCCGAAGAGCATCGAGGCCTATTACCAGGAGACCGGACGCGCGGGTCGCGACGGCAAGCCGTCCAATGCGTGGATGGCCTATGGCCTGTCCGACATCGTGCAGCAGCGCCGCATGATCGACGAATCCACCGGCGCCGAAGCCTTCAAGCGGGTATCGATCGCCAAGCTCGACGCGCTGGTCAGCCTCGCCGAAACCGTGCATTGCCGGCGCAGCCGGCTGCTCGGCTATTTCGGTGAGGAAGTCACCGCCGGCACGATTTGCGGCAATTGCGACAACTGCCTGTCGCCGCCCAAAGTGTGGAACGGCAGCGTGGCCTCGCAGAAATTCCTGTCCTGCGCCTATCGCACCGGGCAGCGCTTCGGCGCCATGCATCTGATCGACGTGCTGATCGGCCGGCTTACAGACAAGATCAAGCAGTTCGGCCACGACCAGCTGTCGGTGTTCGGGATCGGCGCCGACCTCAACGAGAAGCAGTGGCGCGCGGTGACACGGCAATTGGTGGCGCTGGGCTATCTCTATGCCGACAGCGAGGCCTATGGCGCGCTGAAGCTGACCGAGACCGCGCGCGGCGTGCTGAAGGGCGAGACCGAGGTGATGCTGCGCGAAGAGACTGCCGGGCTCGGCCGCGCCGCGCGCAGCAAATCGCGCCGCGGCGAATTGGCCGCGCCGCGCAGCGACAGCGGCGATCCGGACCTGCTGGCGGTGCTGCGCGCGTGGCGATCCGAAGTGGCGAAAAAGCGCAACGTGCCGGCCTATGTCGTACTGCACGACGCCACCATGGACGGCATTGCCACCGCGCGGCCGACCTCGCTGGCGCAGTTGCGCGGCATTCCGGGCATTGGCGACAAGAAACTGGAGCATTATGGCGACGAGATCATCGCGCTGGTGAATGCGGCCGCGGGCTGAGTGCCCCAGCCTCCGGCGACTACTCGCCGGCCTGCAGCTTCGCCAGGATGCGATCCGCCTCGGTACGCCAGTCGGCGCTGCGCGCGAATTCCGGCGTGCCCTTGCGGCCGAACAATCCGTCATCGGCGAGATCGGCAATCCAGGCCTGGCGCTCGGCGGTGCCCTCCGCCGACCATGGCGTCAGGCCGGTGTCGCGCACGGTTTCCGCGACTTCGCGGACTTCCTCGCCGCGGCGACGGCCATGCTCGATGACGCGCTGGAAGAAATAGGCGCCCTGCTTCTCCCAGTCGATGCTCGGAAAGGTCTCCGCCAGCGACGCCAGCAGCGCATCCTCGACGCCATAGGCGCGGGCGGTGGTGAAACTCTCGATCACCATGGCTTCAAGGCCCTTGATCATGATGCTGCGGCACATCTTGGTGGCGGAGGCGACGCCGAGCTCGGAACTGGCGACCTTGGCATCGAAGCCCAGATCCAGCAGCAGCGGCGCCAGTTCAGCCGCGCCGGCACCGCCCAGCAGCAACGGCACCTTGATGCGATAGGGCGGGATCGAGGTCATCACCGCGCCTTCGACATACCGTCCGCCGGCGCCATCGATCAGCGCCGCGGCGCGCTGCTTGGCACCGGGCGAGGCCGAGTTGAAATCCAGATACCAGGTGCCGGGCTTGACGGCCGGCGCGCAGGCCTGCGCCACCGGCACGGCCTGGCTGGCCGTCACCGCCGAGATCAGGAAATCGACCTGGGCTGCGAGTTCCGCGTGCGACGCGGCGAGGCCAACGCCATGCGCCGCGGCGTGGTCGCGCAACGTAGATGCCTGGTCGCCATCGAGCTTGAGGTCATAGGCGCTGACCTGCACGTTCCGGGCGCGCAGGTCCTCGCTGAGAATACGCCCGACCTCGCCGTAACCGACGAGGCCGATGTGCCACTGATTGGAGGTTCTGGAATCCATGACGACCTTTCATATCCCGCGCGGTCGTTACTGGATCTTGATATTGGCTTCTTTCAGGATCGGCCCCCATTTGGCGGCTTCCGCGCGCATATAGGCGTCGAATTCCGCCGGCGAGCTGCCGAGCGGCGTGGCGCCGATCTTTTCCAGCGCCGTCATCACGACCGGATCCTTCAGCGCCGTGGCGATGTCGGCCTGGATCCTGGCGACCAGCGCGGGCGGCATGTTGGCGGGTCCGAGGAAGCCCCACCACACCGCGGTGTCGTAGCCGGCCACGCCGGATTCAGCGACCGTCGGCACGTTGGGCAGCGACTTGGCGCGCGCGGCCGTGGTGACGGCGATGGCGCGCAACTGCCCGCCATCGAGCTGGCCGACCACTTCGGGCAGCGGATTGATGCTCATCGGGATGTCGCCGGCCATCACCGAGGTCAGCGCCGGCGCGCCGCCCTTGTAGGGAATCGACACGATTTTCACGCCGGCCATGTGGTTCAGCAATTCTCCGGCGAGATGCGCCGAGGTGCCGTTGCCGGACATGCCATAGGACAGGAAGTCCGGCTTCGCCTTGGCGAGCGCCAGCAATTCCTGCAGGTTCTTCGCCGGATTGTCCTTCGCCACCATGATCGCCAGCGGCGAAAAAGCGACCTCGGTAATCGCGGTGAAGTCCTTGAAGGTGTCGTAGGGCAGGCTGGGGTAGAAAAACTGGTTCAGCGGATGGCCCGAGGCGACCAGGATCAGCGTGTGGCCATCGGGAGTGGCCTGCGTCAGCGCCTTCGAGGCCACGGTGCCGCCGGCGCCCGGACGATTTTCGATCACCGGCACCTGCCCCCAGCTCTTCGACAGCGACTGGCCGATGGTGCGGGCGATGACATCGACGGCGCCGCCGGCGGCATAGGGCACGTAGAACGTCACCTGCTTGGCCGGAAATGACTGCGCCTCGGCGGCGTGAGCGGCGAGGCCAATAGCGGCGGTCGTCATGACCGCACCGACCAATTTCGTCAAAGCTGACACTGAGCGAGTCCTCCTGAAATGAACCGTCGGTGGCGGTCAACCGCGCGCCAAGAGCCCGAGCCTGTTGAGAGCGCTGTAAATCAGAACCGACGGTTGATCGATACCGACATCGAGCGAAAGGGTTAGCAAATTCTAGGGTGCAGGCGCCGCTGCCCGCAAGCCCGCGCGGGTGATCGCCGCGCTGACGAGCCCCCCTGACTTGGCGTCTTCAGTGAACTTCTTGACAAAGGCCATGCCCTGTTCGCGCCCCTTGGGGATCGCGATCGCATGTCGCTCGACACCCCAGCGCCCCGGCAGATCCGTCGATCCCGGCAGCTTTTCGGCGATCTCGAACAACGTCGCCTTGTTGGTGGCGAACGCATCCAGCCTGCCCGCGGCCATCAGCTCCGGCACCAGCCCGATCGCTGCGATGCGGACCACTTCCGCCTGCTTGAGGTCGTGCGACAGCGCCGCGTCGGATGAACTTCCTTCGGTGACGCCGACCCGGCGCCCGGGGACGTCAATGTCGGCCAGCGCCTTGGCCGGGGAACCGGACGGCACCAGATAGCCCAGATCGCTTTCCAGATAGGCCGGACCAAAGTCCATTTCCTTGGCCCGGGAGGCTGACGCATTGGTAAATGCCGCATCGACCTTACCGGTCTTCACGGCCTCCAGAACCTCGGTATTCTTGCTGAACACCACCGGCTCATAGGCGACGCCCAGACGCTCCGCCATGGCTCGACCGAGATCGTAGCCGACGCCACGCGGGCCGGATTCCGCATTGGGAAGGATCGAGGTCGGCGTTCCCGGATACAGCCCGACGCGCAGCTTGCCGGACGGCGCCAGAATGGTGCGGGGCGCCATTTCGTCCGCCAGCACAAAGCTGCCGCAAGAACCAATCATGGCCACAAACGCCGACAGCACGACAAATTTTCGAATAATGACGGACATTTAAGCTTCCCCGATCTGTCCGTACCTTTATACCACACAGCGGACCTGTACATCCGTGCGGCTTCGCGATCGTGCCCTTTCGCCTCGGCAAGAAACAAATCTCCAGGGTCACGAAACACTTTTCAGGACCGACACCATCGGCCGGAAACCCACGCATTCTAGTCATGCTGCCAATGGAACGCCGCGGAGAACGGCAGGAGGCCGGCATCATGAACCATTCCATTCACAGCGCAGACCGCAGCACCCACCTGAAGATCGTAATTGTCGCTTTGGTTGCCGGCACCGTGATCGCCGGCCTTGGCTTTGCCGCCCGAACCGGCAGCGACGGCGGCAGCCAGACCGCCCGTGTCATCAAGGCCGGCGCACCGGTGACCTTCACCAATTCAGATGCCGTCACCGTCCGCTGATCACCGCGATCAATTGCCTTTCTTGACGCCCGGATGGATCGGCAAGGAGGCGCCGGCCGCGCCGCCGGCCTCATAGGCCGACATCGACACCATCCGGCTACCGCCGCCGCGGGAGGTCCGCAGCTTGAGATCGAGCTTCTCGAACTCGGTATCGACGACGGCGGCCTTGACGGTGACCAGCGCGCGGCCGGAATTCTGGATCACCTGATCGCGTTCGGCTTTCAACACCGACAACTTGTCGGCGATCGAGGCGACCATGCCGAGCGCGAATGATGCGTTCGCCAGATGCCGCTCATTGTGTCTGAATTTCTGATATTCGGCGGTGGTCTTGAACCGGCCGGTCTCGGAGCGGACCGCGGTGTCGACCAACTCGGTCAGATAATGCGCGACCTCGATATCGGAGCGCAGGCCGAAGAACACGTAGCGGCTCTCGCCCATCGGGTTCTTTTCCCGCCACACCCGGCAATCGCAGAAATGCGCGATCGCGCCGATGCAGTCGTCGAGCGGAATCCGCTTCTTGCGATGGGTCTCGAAGGTGCGCCGTTCGCACGGCGCCTCGCGCATCTCGACATCGGTCAGCGACAGGTCGTAGCGATCGAGCAATTCGGCGACCTTGGCGGCGGCCGACAGCGCCTCGTCCTCGGTGCAGCCATTAGCGATGGTCTTGGCGCGCAGCGCCTGGATGCGCGCCTTGAGCTTGTCGAGCGCGGCGAGATGGGTGCTTTGATCCACGGCAACAGAATCCAGATAGGCCGGCTCAGTCCGGCGGCCTCAAGCGATATCCGATTCCGGTCTCCGTCAACACAAATTGCGGCCGCTCGGGGTCGGGCTCGATCTTCTGCCGGAGCTGGCGGACATAGACCCGCAGATATTGCGCGTCGGTCAGTTCGTCCCACAATTCCTTCAGCAGAAAGCGATGGGTCAGCACCTTGCCGGCGTGCTGCACCAGTACCCGCAGCAACTCATATTCCTTCGGCGATAATTTTACGTCCTTGTCCCCGACCTTGACGAGGCGCCGGACAAGATCGACGGTCAGTTCCCCGGACTTGAACACCGGGCGTTCGCCATGGACCTGCAACTGGTGCCGCAGCGCCGCGCGCATCCGGGCCAGCAATTCGTCCATGCCGAACGGCTTGGTCAGATAATCATCGGCGCCGAGATCGAGCGCCTGGACCTTGCCGGCCTCGTCACCGCGGCTAGACAACACCACGATCGGCACGCTGTCATTGCGCGCCCGGATCATCCGCAGCAGGTCATGGCCCTGGATGTCCGGCAGGCCGAGATCGAGAATGATCAGCGCCGGATCCCGCGCCAGCAATTCCAGCGCGATCTTGCCATTACTGGCTTCGAGAATGTCGTAGCCCTGCGTGCTCAGCCCCATGCGCAGCAGTTTGCGGATCGGCGGATCGTCATCAATGACGAGAACCTTGATGGCAGGGGGGGTCATGCGGCGGTGGCCAGGGGTTCGGGCGGGGGGGGAACAGGGAGTCTGATCGTCAGCACCGCGCCGGAACCGTCGCCGCGGTTGGCCGCGGAGATGGAGCCGTGCATGGCCTCGACAAGGCCGCGCGAAATGGCGAGGCCGAGGCCGGTGCCCGGGCGCACGTGATCGCCCTTCTGCGCGCGAAAGAACTTGTCAAAAATGTTTTCCAGATCATTCGGCGGAATGCCGGCACCCTCGTCGATGATCTCAAGGCAGACCGAATCGCGATCCCGTCGCGCCACGACGGAAATCGCGGTATCGACCGGCGCGTATTTGGCGGCATTGTCGAGCAGGTTGAACAGCACCTGTTCGAACAGCACGGCATCGAGTTGCAGCATCGGCAGATCCGGCGCCAGTTCCAGCCTGACCGGATGCCGCGCCAGGATCTTGCTGGCACGGCGCAGCGTACTGCCGATGATCTCGCCGAGATCCTGCAGCGACGCATTCGGCACCACGGCGCCGGATTCCAGTCTGGTCATGTCGAGCAAATTGGCGATGAAGCGGTTGAGCCGTTCGGATTCGTCGATGACGGTGCCCAGCAGATCCGCTTTCTCGGCCTCGCTGAGCCTGGGCGACAGATCGCGCAGCGTGCTGGCGGCGCCGAGCACCGAGGCCAAAGGCGTCTTCAAATCATGCGAGATCGAGGTCAGCAGCGCCGCGCGCAGCCGGTCGGATTCGATATTGCGCTGGGCGCGGTCCATATCCTCGACCAGTTGCACGCGCTCGATCGCCAGCGCGCTCTGGTCGACCAGCGCGTCGAGCAGCCGGCGCTGGTCCGGCGTCAGCAGCGGACCGGTGCGGTCGTCGTCGATGCCGATCACGCCGATGGCGCCGCGGCCGGTGCGCATCGGCAGAAACAGCCGCTTGGCGCCGGGCAGCGTATCCGCGCCACGACCGGCCGGGCGATCATTGCCCCACGCCCAGTTGGCGGCGGCAAGATCGGCGCTGTCGAGTTCATCCTCGGGCGGATAGCCGGCCTTGACGGTGATGACGCCCTGTTCCGGCAGCAGCACCACGACGCGCACCCTGAGCATCAGCGCGATCTGATAGGCCGTCGCCCACAGCACGTCGTCGAGCGTGGCGGTGCCGGCGAGCTTGCGGCTGAAGGTGTACAGCGACTCGGTGGTGCGGGCGCGGCCGAACGCCGACATCGCCTGGGTGCGCACCCGCGCGGCGACATTGGAGACCACGATGGCGATCAGCATGAAGAAGAAGAACGCCGCGATATTGGTCGGGTCGGTGATGGTGAAAGTATAGACCGGCGGCAGGAAGAAAAAATTATAGCTCAGCGACGCCGCCACGCTGGCCAGCAATGACGGCCACAGCCCGAACCGCACCGCGACACTGACCACCGCGGTGAGAAATACCAGGTCGACATTCTCGATCCCGAACATCGGCTGGATCAGCTCGGCGACGCCAAGCGCCAGCGCGACGATCCCCAGCGACGCGAGATAAGCCCGGGCGTCGATCGGCTCGACGCGGTCATCCGCCTGCACCGGCTTCTTCGACTCCGGAAGTAGGCCATCGCCGGCGATGACATGCACGCTGATATTGCCGG
>JACMOT010000128.1 GCA_014377915.1 Tardiphaga sp. | reverse complement strand
TTCAAGCTCTACACCGAAGGCTTCCGCGTTCCTGAAGGCGAGGTCTATGTCGCCGTCGAGGCACCGAAGGGCGAGTTCGGTGTCTATTTGGTATCGGACGGCACCAACAAGCCCTACAAGTGCAAGATCCGCGCGCCGGGCTTCGCGCATCTGCAGGCGATGGACTTCCTCTGCAAGGGACATCTGCTGTCCGACGTTTCGGCGATCCTCGGCTCGATCGATATCGTGTTTGGCGAGGTCGATCGGTGACATCCGCGCAGCCTCCCATCCAGTTTGACCGGTCCTCCGGCGTTCTCCAGGGCGTCAACCCCTGGGAGCGTCTGGCCGCGTTCGCACTGATGGCAGGCTCGAAACTGTCCGCGCCATTCGCACATCGCGGCTACAACATGTGCGCCAATCTGCTTCGCAAGGCGTTGCCGGAGCGCGACCTCGTGGTGAAGCTCAATCCGGACGCGTTGTTCGCTTTTCCCTATGGCGACGGCTACTGGAGCAAGCTGCTCAACGCGACGTTTTCCTACGAGGACGAACTCGAATTGCTGTTCCGGGATTCCGTTGGCGTCGATTACACCTTGCTCGATTGCGGCGCCAATTATGGCTACTGGTCGGTGCTGGTGTCGAGTGCGCCGTTTGGATCGCACAGAGCCATCGCGATCGAGCCGTCCGCGCAAAATTTCGCGGGGCTTGCGAATAATGCGCGCCTAAATGGCGATCGTTTCGAGGTCATGAAATGCGCCATCGGCGCGGCGCGCGGCAGCGCCAATCTGTCGGGCACCAAGCACGAGGCCTTCAGCATCGCCGGCGCGGCGGATGCCGGCGGCGAACCCGTGCCGGTGCTCGCGCTTGATGATCTGATCGACGACGGCAAGGTGTCGCCGGACGGCAAGTACCTGATCAAGCTAGATGTCGAGGGCGTCGAGATCGATGCCATCAAGGGCGGCGCGCGATTGCTCGCGGGCGACTCGGTGATTATGTGTGAGGAGCATGGCAACGACGCCCGCCACACGGTGTCGCGCTATATCCTTGACCAGACTCCGCTAAGGCTGATCGTACATGACCCGGTCAGCAATCGTTTCGAGACCGTTACCGAATTATCGATCCTCGATCGCATTAAGGTGTCCACCCACGTCGGTTACAACGTGTTTGGTACCGCGAGCGTATTCTGGCTCGATCGTATCAACAGCCTGAATGCGAGCGCTTCGCGCCGCGCTCAATGAGAGACTGACAATGGCCGTTCGCCGCCTGGCACCGAAAGAATTGCAACCAGCGACCTTCAGTTTCACGCCGGAAAATCTGGCGTGGGCGAAGCAGCAGATGGAAAAATATCCGCCGGGCCGGCAGGCCTCCGCGGTGATCGCCATCCTGTGGCGCGCGCAGGAGCAGCATGCCGGCTGGATTTCGGAGGCCTCGCTACGCGTCGTCGCCGATTTGCTCAGCATGCCCTATATTCGCGTGCTGGAAGTTGCGACTTTCTACACGATGTTTCAGCTGCAGCCGGTCGGTAAGAAGGCGCATATCCAGGTTTGCGGCACCACGCCCTGCATGCTGCGCGGCGCAGGCGATCTCATCGAGGTTTGCCAGCATCGCATCCATCACGATCCCTTCCATCTGTCGGCGGACGAGGATTTCAGCTGGGAAGAGGTCGAGTGCCTCGGCGCTTGCGTCAACGCCCCGATGGCCATGATCTGGAGCGACACCTATGAGGATCTCACCAAGGAGAGCCTCAACAGCCTGATCGACGGCTTCGCCGCCGGCACACCGTCGAAGCCGGGATCGCAGATCGGTCGACAGTTCGCCGCGCCCGAAGGCGGTGCGCGTACGCTGATCGGTGGCGGCGCCATGACCCATACGAAGCCCGCGGAGGTGGAAACGCCAAAGGAGCCGGCGCTGGCCGACGCGGAGCCGAAAAAACAGACCGAGGCCGCTAACGCGCAGGAGCGCCCGGCGCCGAAGCCGCCGGCCGCCGATGCCACGAAAAAGAATCCGCCGACCGGCAGTGGCCCTGTGAAGGGACGCAAGAAGTGATATCTGATATTTCCCTTATGGCGGAAACGCAGACTGGTGCCGTGACGATGAACAAATGGTTGTACATCGCGCTGCATACTGCCGCGGCTGCAAGTTTCATTTTCCTGCTGCAGCGCTTTTTTCTGAGCGCCACGCTTGAATCCAGTCTGCTATGGGCGTTGGTGTTCGGCGGCTGCGCCGCGATGCTCGCCTACAAGCAGACCCATCGCTGATCGAGGTCAACATGCTCGACGACAAGGACCGCATTTTCCGCAATCTCTACGGCCTCGAGGACTGGGGCCTGGAAGGCGCACGCCGTCGCGGCAGCTGGGATGGCACCAAGGCCATTCTCGACAAGGGCCGTGACTGGATCATCACCGAAATGAAGGCCTCCGGCCTGCGTGGCCGTGGCGGCGCGGGTTTCCCGACCGGCATGAAATGGTCGTTCATGCCGAAGGATTCCGCCGATGGCAGGCCGAGCTACCTCGTCGTCAACGCTGACGAATCCGAACCCGGCACCTGCAAGGATCGCGAGATCATGCGGCACGATCCGCATCTTTTGATTGAAGGCTGCCTGATCGCCGGCTGCGCGATGGGCGCCCATGTCGGCTACATCTATGTCCGCGGCGAATTCATCCGCGAGCGCGAGCATCTGCAGGCTGCGATCGATCAGGCCTACGAAGCCAAGCTGATCGGCAAGGACAACGTCCACGGCTTCCCGTTCGATCTCTACGTCGCCCATGGCGCGGGCGCCTATATCTGCGGCGAAGAGACCGCGCTGCTGGAGAGCCCCGAGGGCAAGAAGGGCCAGCCGCGCCTGAAGCCGCCATTCCCGGCCAATGTCGGCCTCTATGGTTGCCCGACGACGGTGAACAATGTCGAGTCGATCGCGGTCGCGCCGGATATCCTGCGCCGCGGCGCATCGTGGTTCGCCAGCATCGGTCGCCCGAACAATGTCGGCACCAAGCTTTACGGCATCTCCGGTCACGTCAACACGCCCTGCGTTGTCGAGGATGCCATGAGCATTCCATTGCGCGAACTGATCGAGAAGCATGGCGGCGGCATCCGCGGCGGCTGGGACAATCTGCTGGCGATCATTCCGGGCGGCGCGTCTTGCCCGCTGATCCCGGCGGCGGATTGCGAAGATCTGATCATGGATTTCGACGGCACCCGTGCCGTGAAGTCGTCGTTCGGGACCGCCGGCGTGATCGTCATGGACAAGTCCACCGACATCGTCGCCGCGATCGCGCGCATCAGCTACTTCTTCAAGCATGAGAGCTGCGGCCAGTGCACGCCATGCCGCGAAGGCACCGGCTGGATGTGGCGCGTGCTCAACCGCATGGTCGAGGGCCGCGCCCACAAGCGCGAGATCGACATGCTGCTGGAAGTAACGAAACAGGTCGAAGGCCACACCATCTGCGCGCTCGGCGATGCCGCGGCATGGCCGGTGCAGGGCCTGATCCGCGCCTTCCGTCCGGAGATCGAGCGCCGCATCGACGATTTCAGCCGCAAGGCCAGTCTCGATGACCAGGGTGTTCTCGATCCCGTGCACATGGTCGCGGCGGAGTAGGGATCAGGAGGCGGACATGGTTGAGCCGGACAATTTCGTTCTGGTTTATCTGCGACGCATGGATGAGAAGATCGATCGCGTCATGGAAGATGTCCGCGACTTGAGAATGACGAATATCGAGATGAGCATGGGGCAGATCGATATTCGGTTTGCCCAGATGGAATTGGGTATCGCTGGCGTGAACCGCCGGCTTGACCGGGTGGACGAGCGGCTTGATCGGATCGAGCGCCGTCTGGATCCGGTCAGTACGGCGCATTGAGATTGAAAGAGCATGTCGCAATCGACGGACGCATGCGAATACGGAATGCCGAAGCGGCTTGAGAAAGACTTGAGGCAATGACCAAACTCATCATCGATGGCAAAGAGATCGATGTCCCCGCCGAGTACACGCTGTTGCAGGCGTGCGAGGCGGCGGGCGCCGAGATTCCGCGCTTCTGCTACCACGAGCGGCTGTCGATCGCCGGCAATTGCCGGATGTGTCTGGTCGAGGTGAAGGGCGGACCGAAGCCGGTCGCCTCCTGCGCCTGGGGCGTGCGCGACTGCGGGCCCGGCCCGAAGGGCGAGCCGCCGGAGATCTCGACCAAGTCGCCGATGGTGAAGAAGGCCCGCGAGGGCGTGATGGAATTCCTGCTGATCAACCACCCGCTGGATTGCCCGATCTGCGATCAGGGCGGCGAGTGCGACCTGCAGGACCAGGCCATGGGCTACGGCGTCGATACCAGCCGCTTTGCCGAGAACAAGCGCGCCGTCGAGGACAAATATCTTGGCGCGCTGGTTAA
>JACMOT010000127.1 GCA_014377915.1 Tardiphaga sp. | reverse complement strand
GGATCGACAGGGCCCAGCCCCCGCAGGATGGCGACAAGGCGCGGCAGCACCAGGGTGTAGCCGTCGCCGCTTTCAGCGGCGCCGATGCGGAGACCGTCGAAGGCCAGGATATGCTGGCGGCCATCTGCACGATCGCGCACCGTCAGGCTGCAGCGGTCGACCGCGATCAGGTCGACAGTGAGGCTGACATCGTCGGCGCGCCCGGCTGTCATCGTCGCGCTCCGGCACGGTTCAGTTTGCGGCGGCGTTTCTGACTCGACCTCGGGCGCAGGCCGGATGTACGAGTCGGCGCAGTCAGCACGCCTTCGGACGTGAACCAATAGGGCCAGAGCGCATGCAGCGAGACTCCCAGCTCTCTGGCTATGATTTCGTTAGACGGCTTTCGGGGGTAGGACAGGGCTGAACGCAACGTTCCCTCGTGGAGACCATTGTCTCGGGCCAGCTGGGCCAGGGTTGTGTTCTGCTTGTGAATGGCGGCGACGATGTCGGCGCGATGCCAGCCGGGGGAAGCCATCTGCGAGGTGCCCTGAAATGGAGATCGCTCAGGTTGTTTTATTTCAGATATGCTACGAACGAAGCAGGTTTTACCGAATATGACAAAAAAATCAATCGTTTTGAAGTCTAATATTACCATATCTGCAAATATTGAGCCGGACTCCGGTAAAAAACGCTTAGGAATCAGGCAGATTCGGGAATATGTCGATCTGCTGGAAAGCCTGCCGGACGGCGCGGCCCTGCCCGACTGGTCGAGACTGACGATCGGCGACCGTTTCGGGATTACGCTGCGACTGGTGCCTGCGGCGCAGCGCGAGCAGCTGCTCGGCAAGTCGGCGTCGACCTACAGCCGCTATGAGCAAGGCATGGATATCCCGCTGACGGTCGTGGCGACGTTGTCGGCTGAAACGGAGATTCCACTGGACTGGATCGTCAGCGGACGCGCGATGGATCGGCGGACGCAGCCGGCCGACGCGGCGCCCGACATCGCGAGATCCGATGGCGACGATGTGCCGATCCAGAAACTCGCCTTCAAGGCCGCGGCCGGCGGCGCGCTGATGCTCGACGACGGCTCCAGCTACGTGAATTTTCCGCGCGTCGTGCTGCACCAGCACGGCGTCGCGCCGGGCCATGCCCGGCTGATGCAGGCCAGCGGTGAAAGCATGCGCGAGACGATCTCGGACGGCGACCTGATGCTGGTCGATGTCTCGCCGGCGGCCACGCAGATCGCCGACGGCAAGATCTATGTGTTTACGGTGGGCCACGAGGCCTACGTCAAGCGGTTGAAGCGCAGCGGTGACGACGTCATCATGATCGCCGACAACCGCGACATGTTTCCGCCGGAGACCGTGCCGAAGGAGCTGCGGTTGCGGATCTATGGACGCGTGAAATGGGCGGGACGAGGTCTGTAGCCGTGCTACTACTGGCGGGCGCGCTTGGCGCGGCGCCGGCGCGGGCTGACGATGCGACACTGCAGATTTGTGGCGCGTTGACCGACAGCGTCGCGGCGTTGATCAGGTCCGGCCGGATGGCGCAGGCGCGCCGGGCGACGCCGCAACTGCAGCGCTGCCGGCAGTTGCAGCAGCAGGCGCGCGACCGCGACGCCAGGCGGATCCTTCAGATGCGAGAATAGTTGTTGCGGGCGGCAGGCCGCGATGCATTCCGACGCTTCGCCAGCCCTGCGTTTGCTGCATTTCGGGATTCCCGGTTACTTTCCCGGTTCGGCGGCGGACGAAGTTGCGCGGCGCGTTGAAAACCCGCGCCAGCCGCGCTGAAATAGCGATTCCGCCGAACCGGGAATCGCCGGCGATTTTTCCCGGTAAGGATTCCCGGTTGGCCCGGATGGCGGTCGTTTGGCCGGGGAATCCGAACCCGGTCGCCCCGCCCTGCCATTCGAACTTGCACGACCCGCCGCCCGCCTGCGCCCGCCGGATTGTCGAAAAACCCAATAAAACCGGGCCTTTCCCGCGGCATCCCCGACATTCCCGGCTGATCCCGATTAGCGCCACCCAAACTTGCGCGTCACACTTCCTGGTAATTGGCAAAGGTATTGTCGCCGGGAATGCCGAGCAGCATCGGCGGCACGCCGAAGGCCAGCGCGATTTCGCGCGCGGCGGTGTGCTTGGCTTCGAGGAAGTCCATGTCCTTCGGCGACAGCGACATCGGCTTCCAGTCCAGGCCGCCTTCAAGTAGCAACGGCTTGCCGGCATTGATGGCGCCGGCATAGCCGCCTTCCAGCTCGTGCTTCAGGCGATCGAACTGCGCCTCCGACAGCATCGCGCCGTCCGGCCCGGCATAGACCAGCGCGCCGGATGGCCGCGCGGCATTGTCGAGCAGCGCCTTGTTCCATTTCGCCGCGGCATTGTGGGTATCGAGCGCCACCGCGGCGGCCTCGATCGGTGCCAGCCCGTAATGGTCGTCGAGCGGATGGAAGAAGGTCAGATGCAGGATCGGCGGCACCGCGCCGCTTTGCTCGAAGCGCACCGCGCGCCCGCCGACGCTGTACTCATAGGCCTCCGCCCAGCCATCCGGGCCGGGCACCACTTTCACGCGGTCCGGCCGCAGCGCGTAGAGTTCGTGTACCTGGTCATCGAGCGAGACCTGCTCGACATAGGCATTGCCGGCGAGCAGCAGATGCGCATAGAGCATCTCGAACAACACCGCGCCGTCCTGACGCGGATTGGGCCGCGTCAGCAGCGTCGACAGCGGATGCGCCTCGCGCTCCTGCGCGCCGTCGAACACCAGAAACGGGCACGCCGCGGCGTTCTCCGCGATCAGCCGCACCGCGCGATGCACGATGGCATTGTGCAGATATCCCTCGCGCGCCAGCGCCGCGAACTCCCGCGGCGTCCACCGCGCCCGCCCGCCAGATTCATAGGCGAGAATTCTGGCCGTACGACTGGCCTTCGCCTCCGGCGCCGCGAGATAGGCTTTCAGGCGGTTGAACATCACAAATCTCTCCACGTTTCCCGGGCGCGGCGCGGCGGCATCGCTGCGGGCGATGGGGATGCGCCGCAGAACCGGGATCCCGGTTCTGCGAAGCAGCACTGCGTGCCGCGTCGCGCCCTGGACACGGACCAGAGCGCCGCCTGTAGAAGACAAGCCCAGACCCGAACAGCCGGCGCGGCGCGCTAGGCTTTCAGGCGGTTGAACATCACAAACCTCTCCACGTTTCCCGGGCGCGGCGCGGCGGGATCGCCCCGGGCGATGGGGATGGGCCGCCGAAACGGGGTCCCGGTTCTGCGAAGCAGCACTGCGTGCCGCGTCGCGCCCGGGACACGGACCAGAGCTGTTCTTGAAAAACACGAATACGGCGATATCCTGCCTGGCGTATCGGTGGAGGCCTCGCCGCATGGAAGGATCGTTCTACGTTTACATCCTCGCCAGCCGTTATCGCGGCACGCTCTATGTCGGCGTCGCCAACGATATCAGTCGTCGCATCGCCGAACACCAATCCGGCGCCGCCGATGGCTTCACGCGGCGCTACAAGATTGACCGGCTGGTGCATGTCGAAGAATATGCTTCGATCCTAGAGGCCCGAGCACGTGAGCACGCCCTCAAGCGCTGGCGCCGTGAATGGAAATTCGCGCTGATCGAGAAGCTCAATCCGGAGTGGCGGGATCTCGCGGATGAGTTGATCTAATCGCTGGACGCACCTGTCCCGGACCACAACCTACAACACCCTGATCCGCGGCCCGTCGCCGCGCGACACCAGCGCCAGCGAGGCGACCGCCCAGACCAGCGCGTCGAGCCGGTCCGGCGAGCGCCCCGACGACAATCCGCTGGAGGCAAAATCGCACATCTCGTCTTCCAGCGCGGCAAAGCCGCCGACGTGCTTGACCCGGCCCTGCTCGTACAGCATCGCCACCGGCTCGGCGCGCAGCCATTTGCCGCGCAGCGCCCGCACCGGCGTCACCTGCACGCCGTCATCGACCTCGCGGATCACGCTACGCACCATCTCGCCGCCCTGGTTGATCTCCACCACCAGCGCGTCGGCCTGCAGCCGTCGCCACAGCGCGATCGCCTTGTAGGCCCATACCGACGGCGGCACCGCCGCCACGCTGTGGTCGGCGATCACATAGACGACGCCGCTCTCGGCGATCCCCGCCGCGACGATGCCGCAGGCATCGGCGCGCTTGCCGGCCGACACCGGCGGATCGACCGCGACCACGATGCGGCGCAGCGGCGGCACCTCGGCGACGCGGCAGCCCTCGAGCAGCGCGCGCGACCACAGCGCATCGGCGCGGTCCTCGATGATCTCGCCATCGAGTTCCTGCCGCCCCATCCGTGTGCCGGCATAGCGCGTCGTTACACTCTGCAAGAAGCTCGGCGCCAGATTGAACGCATTGGCCCGGGTCGGCGCCCGGGTCGTCACGCTGGAGGCATCCTTCATCAGACGCTTCAGCAACGCCGTCGGCCGCGGCGTGGTGGTGATCAATTGCCGCGGCTGCGACCCCAGCCGCAGCCCGAACTGCAGCATGTCGAACGCCGCTTCCGCGTAGCGCCACTTCGCCATCTCGTCGCACCACGCGCAGTCAAATTGCGGGCCGCGCAGGCTCTCCGGATCATCCGCCGAAAACACCTGCGCCACCGCGCCGTTCGGCCATTCCAGCCGCTTCCGCGAGGGCATCCAGACCGGCCGCTCGTTCGGCCAATGCACCGACAGCAGGCCGGAGACGCCCTCGATCATCACCTCGCGGACGTCATGTTCGGTCTCGCCGATCAGCGCGATGCGGCCGGCCTTCTCGGTGGCGGGCGCATGGCCATTGGCCATCGCGCGGACCCACTCCGCGCCGGCGCGGGTCTTGCCGGCGCCGCGACCGCCGATCAGCAGCCAGGTCAGCCACGGGGCGCCGTTCGGCGCGCACCGCGGCGGAAATTGATAGTCGTGCGCAAACAGCGGCCACTGACTATCGAGATCGGTCATCTCCGGCGGCGTCATCGCCACCACTCCCGACATCCGCTCGTCGGGTGAGTGATTGTTCCAGTCTCTTCCAAAGCGCCTTGCGGAACCCATCCAGGTCACGGGCGGCGCTCGGCACATAGGCATGGCCCTCATCCGCGGCGCGCAGCCGCCCTACTTCACTTAACGTACGGGCCAGCGAGGCCAGCGTGCGGGCGCGGCGCTCGGCCTCGGTGTAGCGCCGCGGCTTGTTGTGATCGCCGGCGAGGATCGCATCGATCTGTACCAGTTCGCGCTCGACCGCGCGCGTCACGCGCGCCATCAGCGCGGTGCCGGTCTCCGCGTCGCCGGGCGCCTCGACGGCGGCGTGGTTGCTCCGCTCGACGCTCTGCCAGGCCGCCGCGTCCTCCCGCTCGATCACCACGGGCGTGTCACCGACCAGCTTCGTGGTCTTCGCGACCGTGGCGTCGCGCGCCACGGT
>JACMOT010000126.1 GCA_014377915.1 Tardiphaga sp. | reverse complement strand
TGATGGCTGCCCCCGGTGGCGGCGCCGTCGCGAAACTCACCAGCCCGGCCGACGGGCTGACCGAAAAACCGCTGCCCTGCGGCTGGCCGTCGATGGCAATCAGGATCTCGCCGAACGGCTTGGCAATGCGGCGATCGAAACTATGCGGTCCGATCGTGTAGCGCTTGCTGATCAGGAAGGTGGTGGTCACGCCATCGCCGGTCCCGAGCGACTGGTCGAGCGCTTGCGGGGCGCGCAGCGGCGCGCAGGAGCGATAGTCGCTCCAGTCGAGCAGCCGGAAGCCGCGCAGCCGACCCATGGCGACGTGATACAGCGACAGGATCTCGTACAGCTCATCATGGGTGCGCACGCCGTATTTCGCGTCGTAGCTGCGCAACGGCGCGCTCCAGCTCATATTGCGCTCCTCGCGACCGCTGCCGAGCGTGACGATATCGACCGGCCAGTCCGGCCCGCCGGTCGAGCCGAAGGAGATGTGAACCGGAAACACGACATCATCCATGAACGAGGTCTCGGCCATCACGTATACCGCTGCGCCCGCGCCATCATGCGATTGAGGCCGCGCATGACGTTGACGCGATCCTCGGCAAAGGAACGCGGATCGGTGGTCTGGATATAGAGATTGGTGACCTGGCCGGCGTTCTGTCCCTGCGACCCGCTCGCATAGCTCAGCCGCGGTGCCGTACCGACAAAGCCGCCGCTCTCATAGCCGGGCAGACGGTTGGCGTTGATCGCCCGCAGCAGCGGCAGGTGACGCGCGGTGGCGTCGGCATTGACCACGAATTCGCGGCCATGGACAATTCCAGCCACGTCCTGCCGCGAACCGTCGCCGGTGTAGCCGCCGACGTCGAATTTCGGCAGGCTGCCATTGCCGAACAACCCGCCGAAAATGCCACCGGTTGAGCCACTGCCGAGGAAGGACCCGAACAGGTTCGACACCAGCCCCTCGATCGCCTTGTCGGCCAGCTTGTCCTCGATCTTCTGCAGCGCGTTCATGCCGGCTTTTTGAAACGCTTCCCAGGCCGTCGCGCCATTGTTCAGCTCGGTCCGAAAATCATGAAACGCGCCCTGGGTGATCTCGATCGTGGTGGCTTTCAGTTCCTTCATCTGCTCGTTGAAGCGGATGGTTCCGGCGATCGCGGAATTCATGTCCGCATTGTCGCCATAGGCGCCACGCAGCTGGCTGGCCACCGAGGCCTCGATCGAGCTGCGACCGAGCTGGCTGGTATTGAACGCGGCATCGGAGGCCAGCCGGAATTCGGCGGCTTTCTGGCTCGCCGCGCCGAAGCGCGACGCGATCTTGTCCAGCCGGTCCGCATAATCGCCGGCGACCTTGATACCGGATTGCTGCGCGGCTTCGGTGAGCAAAAATTGCGCGCGCATCTTCGCGGCTTCGCCGGCCGACTTTCCAGTGGCCGCCGCCTCGGCTTCGAGACTGGCCGCCTGCCGCTCCAGCGCCCGCGCGAAACGGTCGAACTGGTTGGCGGACTCGCCGGTCTGGGTGGCGACGCCGAGCAACCGCTTCTGCGCCTCGCTGGCGGTGCCATTGAGCATCGCCAGCACCGCCTCGGACTTCCTCAGCGCCAGGGCATTCTGGCCGGCGGCGTCGGTCTGCTTGAGAATGTCGGCGGCCAGCGCGGCGACGGCCGGATTGGCGGCCTGGGCCGCGTTGCCGATCGCAGCGATATCGTCGCGGAATTTCTCGATGTCCGGAGATCCGGCGGCGATGCCGGCCTTCAACGCGTCGAACGCGCCGGCGAAAACCCGCATCTTCTCATTGGTGGAGTCCGGGAACAGCAGACCGGCCAGCCCGCCGTCAACGCCGGCCTCGCCGGCGAGGCTGCCGCTCAACGGACCGAGATCGGTCGGCGCCAGCCGGTTGACGATGATGCCGGCCGACTTCTTCTGCTCGGCCTGCAGCGCGATCAGGCTCTGCTGCGCCTGCAACTCGGTAATGGCCTTGCTCTGGGCATAGAAATCGCCTGCGGTCCGGGCCGCGTCCCGATAGGCATCGCGCACCACGCCGACCAGGCGGGCGCTTTCCTCCAGCCGCTTGTTGGATTCGGTGGCGCCGGAATTGAGGATACCGAACAAGGTCGTGGCGACGGTCACGGCGATCCCGATCGCGCCGCTCAACAGGCCGATGGTGCCGGCGCCCAGCGAGAGGCCGGCGACCCCCTTTGCGACATTGGCGACGCCGGAGCTGGTCTTGCCGGGCGCGCTGTCGGCGCCGGCCGCCTTTTCCCCGGCGGCATCGAGCTGGCCGACCACGCCGAGCAGCGCGGCCTTGAAATTGTCGTTGGGGG
>JACMOT010000125.1 GCA_014377915.1 Tardiphaga sp. | reverse complement strand
TCCTCCCAGGGTCGGTCGCCCGAGCCGTCGAAGACATAGTCGGTGCTGTAGTGAACCAACCAGGCGCCGAGCCGCTGCGCCTCCCGGGCGAGCACCTCTGGCGCCAGCGCGTTGATCGTGCGAGCCACTTCCGGCTCGCTTTCCGCCTTGTCGACGGCGGTATAGGCGGCGGCATTGACGATGACATCGGGCCGGATCGCGCGCACTGTCCGCGCCAGGCCGTCCAGATCGGAGAGGTCGCCGCACAGCGCAGTCGACGCGCGGTCGAGCGCAACGACCTCGCCCAGCGCGGCCAGGCTGCGCTGCAGTTCCCAGCCGACCTGGCCGTTCTTTCCGAGCAGGAGCAGCTTCATAGCGGCAGATTCAAAGGAACAGCTTCATCGCGCAAACCCGATCATGTGAGCCGCTTGAATTCGACGAATTCAGGTTCGATGCCGCGACCGCGCAGCCAATCGGCCAGGGCGTAGCCGGTGCCGGCCGGCCAGCACTTCACGGCGTCGTAGTCGTACAGCTTGTAGTCGACCAGTTCAGGCGAAAGCTTCACCTCGCCGTCGGCCACAGCGTGATAAGCAATGATCACCTGGTTCATGCGCTGGAAATCGTAAACGCCGATCAGGTTCAGCTCGGTGGCGTCGAGATTGGTTTCTTCCTTGATCTCGCGCGCGATGCCGTCCTTGGGCGATTCACCGGCCTCCATGAAGCCGGTGATCAGCGCGTACATCTTGTGGGTCCAGGCGGCGTTGCGGGCCAAGAGGATCTGGTCGCGGTACTGCACGACGGCCGCCAGCACCGGCGTCGGATTGTTCCAGTGAGTCCAGCCGCAGCCGGCGCAGCGCAGCCGCTGCTTTTCACCGCCGTCTTCTAAAGACGCGATCAGCTCGAGCGCGGTGGCGCAGTTGGGGCAGAAGCGGAACTCGGGGTTCATGCCGGAAACACACCGGTCGACAGGTAGCGGTCGCCGCGATCGCAGACGATGAAAACGATGGTCGCGTTCTCGACGGTACCGGCAATCTGCTGGGCGACCCAGCAGGCGCCCGCCGCCGAGATGCCGGCAAAGATGCCTTCTTCCCGCGCCATGCGTCGGCACATTTCCTCCGCGTCGTCCTGGCTGACGGCCACCATCTGGTCGACGGCCGAAGGGTCGTGGATTTTCGGCAGGTAGGCCTCGGGCCATTTGCGGATGCCGGGGATGCGCGAACCGGGACTCGGCTCTGCGCCAATGATCCGGATCGCCGGATTCTTCTCTTTCAGGAAGTGCGAGACGCCGGTGATGGTGCCCGTAGTGCCCATCGCACTGACGAAGTGGGTGACTTTACCGTGGGTGTCGGCCCAGATTTCCGGCCCGGTCGTTTCGTAATGGATGCGCGGATTGTCCTGGTTGGCAAACTGGTCCAGCACCCGGCCCTTGCCCTCGCGCTGCATGTTCTCGGCCAGATCGCGGGCCGATTCCATGCCGCCGCTCTTGGGCGTGAGCATCAATTCGGCGCCGAAGGCCTTCATGGTCTGCGCCCGTTCGATCGACAGGTCCTCCGGCATGATCAGCACCATCCGGTAACCGCGGATCGCGGCGGCCATCGCCAATGCGATGCCGGTGTTGCCGGAAGTGGCCTCGATCAGCGTGTCGCCAGGCTTGATCTCGCCGCGTTCCTCCGCCCGCTTGATCATCGCGAGCGCCGGCCGGTCCTTCACCGATCCGGCCGGGTTGTTGCCTCCGAGCTTGCCCAGCACCACGTTGCCGCGTTTCGCATTCTCGGCCGCGCCAATGCGCTGCAGCGCCGCCAGTGGCGTCCTGCCGATCGCGTCTTCGATGGTCGGGTAATTCATGGCGTCACT
>JACMOT010000124.1 GCA_014377915.1 Tardiphaga sp. | reverse complement strand
GGACGCTGCAACTGGGCCCGGCGGTGGCCGACTTCATGGCGGATTATCCCGAGCTGCAGATTCACCTGGTTCTCAGCGACGACCAGGTCGATCCGACCCAGGGTGGTTTCGACGTCACGCTTCGCATTGCCGACCTGGAATCGTCGAGTTTAATCGCGCGACGGATCGTCGGCATCGACCGCGTGATCTGCGCCGCGCCGGACTATCTCGCCCGGCATGGCACGCCCGCGACGCCCGCCGAACTGCGAAAACATTCGCTGCTGACTTATGGCTTCCTGCTCACCGGCAACCAGTGGAAGCTGACCGGCGCCGATGGCGATCACTGGATCCAGCCGAGCTGGAATCTGTGCGCCAACAATGCCGAAGTGCTGTGCGATGCCGCTGTCAAAGGTCGGGGCATCGCGTTGCTGCCGACCTTTATCGCCGGCCGCGCGATGCGTGACGGCTGGCTGCAAGCGTTTCTCGCCGACTACAAGGCGCCATCGCTGGCGCTCTATGCGATCTATCCGCCGACCCGCCATTTGGCGGTCAAGGTACGGCTGTTCATTGATTTCCTGGTGGCGCGCTTTGCTGCACAACAGGACTGGTGAAGCGGACGAGGTGATGCGGAGGCGGGCTAGCGCCGGCGTCGCGCCTGTCGCGAGGTCGGGTTGAGCGGATCCTCGGTCTGCTTCACCTTGACGTGTTCGCATTTCGGGCAGGCGAAGGTTTGTTTCTCCGTGCCGTTCGGCTGCGGCTCGCGCTTCTTCAGCACCATGCGGCCACGGCACATGGCGCAGCGTGGCGGCTTGATCTCGGTGGCATCGGCGGGGTCGGACATGGATCACCATCGGCGTGAACGTCGGCATAGCGCCGCTGAACGCTGCAACTCAAGTCAAACTTTCAGCCGCGCCCACAGCGCCTCCGCGGCGCGGCCCTGATGGGCGTGCGGACGGTACAGCCGGATCTCCACCGCGATGCGCGAGGCCCGGCCGCCGGCGGCGACCAGCCGGCCGTGATCGATGTCGTCCTGCGCGTGCGATTGCGGCAGCCACGCAATGCCGCGTCGCGCCAGCGCGAGCGAATGCAGCGTCGCCGCCAGCTGCGAGGTAAACACGTTGTCGAGCGCGCGCCGCTTCCTCGCCTTGTGGGCGGCGACGATGCGGCCAAGGCCGGATTCGGCGCTATAGGCGAGATATGGGATCGGCGCTTTCGTGGCCTCGTCGAGTGACCACAGCGCGCCGCCGTCCGGAGCCGGTGCGGCCAGCGGGATCAGCACGTCATGGCCGACCACCGCGCTGTCAAAGCCGTCGGCGTCGAGCCGGTTCGGGCTGTTGCGATGCGCGTGGCAGAGCAGGAACTGGGCGCGGCCGCGTTGCATGATCTGCTCGCAGGCCGCCATTGAGTCGGAGATCAGATTCAGCGTGCCGAGCGGCGCGGCGCGTTCCTGCTCGCGAATCCATTTCGGAAAGAAGGTGAAGGACAGCGCGTGGGTCGCGGTAAACGACAGCGCCGCGGTCTCGCGGCCGGCGACGTCGAGCGCTTCCGAGCGCAATTGCCGGATGTCGCGCGCCATCGCATCGGCCCGCGAGCGCAGATGCAAACCTGCCGCCGTCAGCGTCACGCCATGCGTGGAGCGGGCGAACAACGGCGTGCCGATCCATGATTCCAGCGCCTGGATGCGGCGGCTGAACGCCGGCTGGGTGACGTGGCGCGCCTCTGCCGCGCGGGAAAAATTCAGCCGCTCCGATAGCTCCATGAAGTCGTCCAGCCACGCCAGTTCCATGCTTATGCCGATCGTGCATGACAAGCCTCGATCATGGCATTGGCGCTTGGCTGCGTCCAGCCGTAGGAGTAGGGCAACTTCAGGAGAACATCATGCAGATCGTCGACGTCCGCGAAATCACCCAGCCGATCGCCTCGCCGATTCGCAATGCCTATATCGACTTCTCGAAGATGACGACCAGCCTGGTCGCCGTCGTCACCGACGTGATCAGGGACGGCCGCCGCGTGGTCGGCTACGGCTTCAATTCCAACGGCCGCTACGGTCAGGGCGGGTTGATCCGCGAG
>JACMOT010000123.1 GCA_014377915.1 Tardiphaga sp. | reverse complement strand
CATTCGCCTGATGGCCGAGATGATGATGGTTTACGATAAATTCCTTCATTTGCTGGTGCGAATGCCGGATTTCCGAGCCTGCGAAGCGCAGCCTCGGATGGTCGCGGCAATTGCTGCCCCACTCCGTCGCGCCCAGACGTTAGGTCTCATCCGACCCGATCTTGACGGCCAAAGCATCTTGATCGCTTGTCGGATGTTGGCTGGTCATGTTGGCCTGGATAACCCATCAACTTCTGCCGACCCGTTCCAGCAGCGTTTCGAACTTCTGCTTCACGGGATTGCTGGTAAGTGCCGAGGTGGGAACGCCTAAATTCCGGCCCTTTTGTGGCGCCGTTCCTTCTGCCGTAGGTCTGCCGAAAGGCGCGTGTGAGCTTACAGGAGCGCGGACTTTTGAATCGGACATTGTCTGGCTGCGACTTTGATCGGCAGAATTTGGGCCGAAAGCGGTCTGGCTGCTTCTCATCCAAATCATCGAATGTTGACATCCGCCGACCATCGCTCAGTCATCGAGCGGAGGCGGCCGGCGTGGGTGCGGGCCTGGAGCGCGGAATGACCTTCGACGAATATCAGACCGGCGGGATGGCGCTCTATGCCGAGTTCGCCGAGGCGGTGGCGGCGATCCTCGAGGCCGCGATCGTCGAACAGGCCGACCTGCGCCTGCAGAACATCCAGTGCAGGGCGAAGGAGCCTGCATCGCTGGAAGCGAAGCTCGCTAACGCCGGGGCTGCGGTGGACGCGCCGATCGGCGACGTCGCCAAGGACGTTTCGGGCTGTCGAGTGATCTTTTACACCAACGGCGGCGTCGAGCGGTTCCGGAACAGCGGCATCCTGCGCGACAACTTCGACGTCGACTACGATCGCTCGAAGATGCACTATCCCGAAAGCAGGGAGGAAGGCGCCGAGTTCTTCATCTCGGAGAACTGGGTGGTGACGCTGAGCGAGTCGCGCTGCGCGCTTCCCGAATACCGCCGCTTCGCCGGACTGCGCTGCGAGATCCAGGTCCAGACGATCCTCGACCACGCTTGGGCTGAGATGGCACATGACACCATCTACAAGCCGATGACCGACGTGGGGTTCGGGGCCGCAAAGGTCGAGGCGATGCGCAAGCGGTTGCGCAAGGTGATGCAGGAACACCTCCAGCCGGCGGGCTACGCCTTCGACAAGATCGCGAGCGACTTTGCCCACCTGCGGGACGGCAAGGAGATGTTCGACGGCGACGCCCTGGCGGTGATCCGCGGCTGCGAGGACCGCAACTCCCTCGAAGAGGCGGTCGACCGCTACTCGAACTTTGTGCTGCCCAACTTCGACGACTACGTCGCCGCCGCGCCCGACATCATCGACGCGATGTCCGACGCGGCGATGCGCGCGCCCGGGATGCCAGACGTGCCGCTCAAGTATTTCAATCACGACTATCCCGGCACCAGGAGCCACGCGGTGATCATCAAGATCTGCCGTATCCTCGAAAGCGGATATCTGCTCTACGCGGCGCCCGAGCGGATGTTCGACGCTGTGATCGCCATGCGCCGCGCCGCCATCACGGACGACGAGCATAAGCCGATCGACGACCTCGCCCGGCGGTTCGCCCAGCACGACCTGCACGCCTGGAAACGGGTCGGGCCGGCAGTCCAGCGGCTGATCGTCGACAGGTTCGCCGGGATGGACGATGCGGCTCTGCTCGACACCGCCGCGAGCGCCACGATCATGCTGAAGGAAGCGCTCTCGAGCACGGTAACCGGCACCAGCTGGAAGGCGGACACGATGCTGCTGCACAACGGATCGGTCGTCGTAACCGACGCGCTGAAGCAGATCCGGCGCGACGCGTTGGGGCAGCTCGAGCGCCTTCACGCGCTCCTCACCGACTACGGGCTGAAGGGCAATGCGCGGCACGCCATGCT
>JACMOT010000122.1 GCA_014377915.1 Tardiphaga sp. | reverse complement strand
CTCGATTCGATGGAGCGCGGCGGGCCTGCCGCGGCGCAGGTTTTGCCGCTGCCTGTTCCGCCCTCCGAAGCCACGCCGGATCCCTCCGCCGCTTCGCAGACGGCGCCGCCATTAACGTTGGAGATACCTGTTCCGCGACGGGCACCGGCCAAGCCAAGCACGCCGCGACCTGTAGCCGCGCCCGTGATCGTGTCACCGCTGGTCAATCAGCAACTCGCGCCGCTGCCGGCGCCGATCGAGATCCGGCCAGCGCCCGGGGCCGCGCGCGCCTCGAAGCCCCGGCCCACGCCGCCGCTGGTACTGACACCTTCAACCGGGGTGACTGCACGTCCCACATTTTAAATCGGGGCATCGTCACGCCGGGTGAAGCAATTTTATTCCGTCAGACGGGATTAATGACGCCTAGAGTGTAGCGCTGTGTTCCTGTACGCGCGGATGTGGCACCGCGCGCGTACGGAAGTAATCAAGCACGAAGAGCCGGATCGCCGAGGACAGGTTGCCCTGCTGGCGATTGGTGTCGATCTCACCGACCAGTTCCGAAAGCGTCATGTCTCGAAGATTCGAGATTTCTTTCATGCCGTTCCAGAAAGCCTCTTCGAGGCTGACGCTGGTCTTGTGACCGGCAACGACGATAGATCGTTTAACTACGGGCGATTTCATGATGCGTCCTCGCCATCGATGTGATGCTGATCCAGCATATTGTTCGCACGGATTGTGCGTTGTTGTTCCAGAGATCGTTCGGATTTGGTTCGCCCAAACCGCGCGCGGTTCAGATCAGCTTGCTTTGCCGACTGTTCTCGTTCACCGCGCTTCTTAAATCGGTTCAGGTTGATCAGGTCGCCCATGATCGCTCCCGTCATTCAAAAAATTGATGGAGCGTGAAACTCTGCTTTCGCCGAGTAGTAATTAGTCGAGTAATAATTATACGGGTCGGAGGCGTGTTTTGTTTCGAGGTCCATCCTAAAATAACTCCGTTGTCTATCAAACACCTTAAAAATATAATCCAGCAAAAATCGCTACGCTGTCACCTTCTGCTCTATCGCGGTAAAAATCTATCACGGTGAGAAGTTGTGACGATAGGCAATCGTTCTCAGCATTAAGAACGTATGAGATATAACTATTTCCTCGGGAAGTCACTCTCAATCAGGCGTGACTCCACCGCGCAGCTCAGCTGGGCTGTATCATTTTGACCGGCTGAACGAGTCGATCAAATTCAGTCGATGTAACAAATCCCAATCGCAGCGCTTCTTCCTTCAGTGTTGTGCCATTGGCGTGGGCGACTTTTGCCACCTTTGCCGCGTTGTCGTAACCGATCTTCGGCGCAAGCGCGGTGACCAACATCAGTGATCGTTCCATCAATTCATGAATGCGTTTTTCATCGGCGCGGATTCCATTGACGCAGTTCTCGGTGAATGAGCGCGCGACGTCCGCGATCAATTGAATGGACTGCATCATGCAATGCGCCAGTACGGGTTTGTACACATTCAGTTCGAAATGGCCTTGGCTTCCAGCCATGGTAATCGTCGTATGGTGTCCAAATACCTGGCAGCATACCATTGTTATTGCTTCACATTGCGTTGGATTTACCTTTCCTGGCATGATGGAGGAGCCCGGTTCGTTCTCCGGAAGGATGAGTTCGCCTAGCCCTGAACGAGGCCCGGAACCGAGCAGACGGATGTCGTTTGCGATCTTGAAAAGGCCGGTCGCGACCGAGTTGATGGCACCATGAACGAATACGTAAGCGTCGTTGGATGCCAGCGCCTCAAACTTGTTCGGCGCCGTGTAGAACGGCAGCCCGGTGATTGTTTTGACATGCGCTGCGAACAGTTTTGCGAACCGTGGTTTTGAATTCAGTCCGGTTCCGACGGCGGTGCCGCCTTGTGCGATCGGGTAGAGGTCTTTCACGGCGGTGCGCAATCGTGCAATGCCGCTCTCGACCTGCGCGGCGTAGCCGGAAAACTCCTGGCCCAACGTCAGCGGCGTCGCATCCTGCGTATGCGTGCGTCCGATCTTCACGATTTTGGCAAATGCCTTTTCTTTTTTCCGCAGTGCGATGTGAAGTTCGCTCAAAGCGGGGATCATGTCGTGAAGTATACTTTGGGTTGCGGCAATGTGCATCGCGGTCGGAAATGAGTCGTTCGACGACTGACTCATATTGACGTGATCGTTGGGATGAACCGGCTTCTTGCTACCGCGTTCGCCGCCGAGCAATTCACTGGCGCGGTTGGCGATAACTTCGTTGAGGTTCATGTTGGTCTGGGTTCCCGATCCGGTCTGCCAGACGACCAGCGGGAAGTGGTCGTCGAATTCGCCGTCGATGACCTCGCGGGCGGCCTTGACGATCGCGCGGGCGAGCTTTGGTTCGAGCAGGCCGAGTTCGAGGTTGGTTTCCGCCGCGGCAAGTTTGACGATCCCCAGCGCGCGGATGATCGGCATCGGCATGCGGTCATGGCCGATGCGGAAATTCTGCCGCGACCGTTCCGTCTGCGCCCCCCAGTAGCGATCGGCCGCGACCTCGATCGGACCGAAGCTATCGGTCTCCGTGCGGGTCGCCGCCGAGATCGGGGCTAGGCTCTTGTTGAGAGATTTTTTGGGGAGCTTGTCGGGTAACCGGGTCATGGCAGCGGTCCTTGAGCGGCCGCGATCCATGCCGGGAGCGGCGCGGGAGAATGACGCCGCGCGAGCGCGGCTCAGACACCCTATACCGTGGTCTCGATTATTTCTTCCGGAAGCGGTCCAAACGCACCACTTCGGCGCCTTCGCCCGGTTTCACCGGTTCCTCTTCCGACGGTTCCGCAGGCACGGCCGCGGGGGCAGCCAGCGCGGAAGCGGCTGCGACGGCCGAGGTCTCGGCGGCGGTGGCAGTTTCGGCCGCTGCGTCGGTAGGCTCGAACTGCAGCCCGAACTGCACCGACGGATCGAAGAAGCTCTTGATCGAATTGAACGGCACTACCAGCCGCTCCGGAATGCCATTGAACGAGAGGCCGACCTCGAAACGATCCTCGGTCACTACGAGGTCCCAGAACTGATGCTGCAGGATCACGGTCATTTCTTCCGGATACTGCGCCAGCAGGCGGGGCGACAATTTGACGCCTTCGGCAGTGGAGACGAAGGTAATGAAGAAATGGTGTTCGCCGGGCAGCCCGTGCTCCGCGGCGTCGATCAGCACGCGACGCAGCACACCACGCAAGGCGTCGCGCGCCAGGATGTCATATCGGATGTGATCGGTTGCCATTGGTCAGTCCCGTCGCGTTTCGAAAAGGCCACTTGCGGATGGTGGCGACGCCGAGGCCGACTCGCGCCATCCATCCATTCTACCCCGGCTGACGCCGGAGGTCAGCAGTCCAAGCGACCGCTGCGTTTATATAGGGGGGAAATTGGGGCGGATAAAGCCGCCAAACGCTTTTCCCCGGGATTCCCGCCATCCGGCGTCCCGAAGGTCGTTGACGATCGGTGGCCGGCTCCGCCGTTCATCGAGGTTTGCGGATCGTGTCAGCTCACGGGCCGTGAATCAGGGCCGTCGCGTTGGCCCTAATTCAGGTGCCGTTGTTGAATTTGCAGCGGATCGGACGTCTGTCGACCGGTTCAACCCGCCAAGGTTGTCGTTACCGGCCGCGGTCTTGGTTTCGCTGGTATTCTCTATTGAAAATGGCTAGGCAGGCGTAGCTTGAACGCTGCGAGGCCGCCGTTCAATACTGGGCTAAAAGCTCTTTATAGGGGGAAGTACCGATGAGTGATGCGCCGAGCCATGTGCCGGAACAATCCATTTTACCAAACTGGATAAGGGGGCCGCAGGACTTTTTCGGGGGGCTTGCTCTGGTCGCGATCGCTTTGTTTGCGCTCTGGGCGTCCAGTGACCTCCAGGGTATGCGTGGCTTCTCGTTCGGAGCGGGCACCGCACCGCGGATGTTTGGCGTGCTGCTGCTTTTGCTGGGCGCCGGCATTACCCTGGTTGGCATCCTGACCGAAGGACCTGCTCTGGCGGTCTATGCCTGGCGCGGACCCTTGTTCGTCATGCTGGCAGTCCTGACCTTCGCTGTAAGCATCCGGCCGATGGGCATGATCTTCTCGGCGATGGCCGGCTTCATGATCGCGGCAACCGGCAGCCATGAAACACAGTGGAAAGAGACATTCATCGTCGGCGTCTGCCTGACGGCGGGTTGTGCCCTGCTATTTCCCTACGCGCTGGGTCTGCCTTTGCAGATGCTGCCGTCGTTTCTGAACCGCTGAGGGCATCATGGGCGATCTTTTTTCCAATCTCGGCCTCGGCTTCGGCGTCGTTTTCCAGTTCATCCAGTGGACCCCGGCGTTTCTGCACGGCCTATCGATTCCGATTCCCATCAATATCCTGCTCTGCCTGATCGGCGCGCTGGTCGGTACCCTGGTCGGCGTGCTGCCGGGCATCGGCACCATCGCCACCGTGGCGATGCTGCTGCCGATCACCTTCGGCCTGCCACCAGTCGGCGCGCTGATCATGCTCGCCGGCATCTATTACGGCGCGCAATATGGTGGCTCGACCACCTCGATCCTGGTCAACATTCCGGGCGAGGCGAGTTCGGTGGTGACCGCGCTCGACGGCTTCCAGATGGCCAAGCAGGGCCGTGCCGGCCCGGCGCTGGCCATCGCCGCGATCGGCTCGTTCTTCGCGGGCTGCGTCGCAACGGTGCTGATCGCGCTGCTTGGCGCGCCGCTGACCAAGCTCGCGCTGGCGTTCGGCCCCGCCGAATATTTCTCGCTGATGGTACTCGGCCTGATCTCCGCGGTGGTGCTGGCCAAGGGCTCGGTGCTGAAGGCGATCGCGATGATCGTGTTTGGCCTGTTGCTGTCGATGGTCGGCTCCGACATTGAAACCGGCGCGTCGCGGATGGCCTTCAACATTCCCGAACTGGCCGACGGCCTTGGCTTCGCCACGGTGGCAATGGGCCTGTTCGGGTTTGCCGAGATCATCCGCAACCTCGATGCCGGCGGCGAAAGCGATCGCGACCTGGTCCAGGAGAAGGTCACCGGCCTGATGCCGCCCCGCAAGGGTATGATCGATTCCGCGCCCGCCATTCTTCGTGGCACGGTGCTGGGCTCGATCCTCGGCATCCTTCCGGGCGGCGGCGCGGTAATCGCGTCGTTCGCGGCCTATACGCTAGAGAAGAAGCTCGCCAAGGATCCGTCGCGGTTCGGCCGCGGCGCTATCGAAGGCGTGGCGGCGCCGGAAAGTGCCAATAACGCCGCGGCACAGACGTCGTTTATCCCGCTGCTGACGCTGGGCATCCCGCCCAACGCGGTGATGGCGTTGATGGTCGGCGCGATGACCATCCACGGCATCGTGCCGGGTCCGCAGGTGATGCAGAAGCAGCCCGAACTGGTCTGGGGCATGATCGCCTCGATGTGGGTCGGCAATTTGATGCTGCTGATCATCAACCTGCCGCTGGTTGGCATCTGGGTCCGGCTGCTGCGCGTGCCATATCGCCTCATGTTCCCGTCGATCGTGATCTTCTGCTGCATCGGCATCTACTCGGTGAATAACGCGCCGATGGATGTGGTGCTGGCCGGCATCTTCGGACTGCTCGGCTACTGGCTGATCAAGCATGATTTCGAGCCGGCGCCGTTGCTGCTCGGCATGGTGCTGGGTCCGCTGATGGAAGAGAACCTGCGCCGGGCGCTGCTGATCTCGCGTGGCGATGGCACGGTGTTCTTCACCCGTCCGTTGTCGGCCAGCCTGATGGCGCTGTCGGCCTTCCTGCTGGTACTGGCGCTGCTGCCGTCGCTGCGGAAGAAGCGCGACGAGGTGTTCGTCGAATCCGAAAGCTGACCTGCGACGAAGCACCGCGGCCCGAAGTCGAATGGACTTCGGGCCGCGTGCTGTACTGAGTTTCTCCGAATGCAGCGCGCTGGCGGTGCGATAAAAATTTCGGGGAGATACATGATGAAGCGCCTTCAATGCACGCTCGCGGCCACTGGGTTTGCCCTGGCCGGTATTGCCGTCGTCAGTTTTGGCCCGACCGCGGTTTCCGCCCAGGCTCAGGACTATCCGACCCGCTCGATCACCATGATCGTGCCGTTCGCGGCCGGTGGCCCAACCGACATCATTGCCCGTATCGTCACCGCCGACATGGCCAAGACGCTGGGCCAGACCATCATCATCGAGAACGTGGTCGGTGCCGGCGGCACTACCGCGACGACCCGCGCCGCGCGCGCCACGCCGGATGGCTACACGCTGATCACCGGCCATATGGGCACCCATGCGGCGGCGGTGCCGCTATATCCGAAGCTCGCTTATCATCCCGAAAAGGATTTCGAACCGGTCGCATTGCTGGCCGGCACGCCGATCCTTATTCTGGCCAAGAAGGACTTTCCGGCCAAGGATCTCAAGGAATTCGTGTCCTATGTGAAAGCCAATACCGAAAAGCTTAACATGGCCCATGCCGGTATCGGCTCGGTGTCCTATTCGTCCTGCGAGCTGCTCAGCTCGGTGCTCGAGATCAAGCCGACCGGGGTGCCGTTCAACGGCACGGGACCGGCGATGAACGCGCTGGTCGGCGGCCAGGTCGATTACATGTGCGACCAGATCGTCAATGCCGTGCCGCAGATCAATGGCGGCACCATCAAGGCCTATGCGGTGGCCACGCCGGAGCGCAACCCTTCGCTGCCGGACCTGCCGACCACGACGGAAGCCGGTCTGCCGAAGTACCAGGTCTCCGCCTGGAACGCGATCTTCGCGCCGAAGGGCACGCCGCCGGCCATCGTCGCCAAGCTGAACGCCGCGGCCGTCAAGGCGCTGGATGACGAGAACGTCCGCAAGCGCCTGCTCGATCTCGGCTCCGACATCCCCAAGGCGGAAGGCCGGACCCAGGCGGCGCTGGCCGAACTGGTGAAGACCGAGGTGGCCCGATGGTCGGCGGTGCTGAAGCCGGCGATGTAAGTTCCGGCGTTTGAGGTGATTTCAGGGGCCGGTTCCGCGGGGATCCGGCCCTTGTCGTTGGCGGGGCAGGGGCCACTTTTCCGGGTATAATCCTTCGACGACGCCGGATTCCGGCTGTCCGGCGGCCCGTAGGGCGCTAGGTTCGCCGGCTCACGAGGCTTCGAAACCGACCATGAATCAGTATCACGACCTGCTCGAACGAATCCTCGCCGACGGCGCCGAAAAGCACGACCGCACCGGGACGGGCACGCTGTCGGTGTTCGGCCATCAGACCCGCTTCAACCTGGCGGCCGGGTTCCCGATGCTGACCACCAAGAAGCTGCCGCTGAAGGCGATCATCCACGAATTGCTGTGGTTTCTGGCCGGCGACACCAACATCAAATATCTCAAGGACAATGGTGTCCCGATCTGGGACGAATGGGCTGACGCCAATGGCGATCTCGGGCCGGCCTTTGGCGGCCAGTGGCGCTCCGGGCGGGGGGCCGCCGGCCGGGCGACCGACCAGATCGCGGGTGTCGTCGAGACGATCAAGCGCAATCCGGATTCGCGGCGTCTGATCGTGACGGCATGGAATCCTGCCGACGTCGACAAAATGGCGCTGCCGCCGTGCCATTGCCTGTTCCAGT
>JACMOT010000121.1 GCA_014377915.1 Tardiphaga sp. | reverse complement strand
GAAAGCGAGCATGGCGTCCCTTCGCTTTCGCAAGGATTTTTAAGAATTTGCCCGTCATTGCGAGGAGCCGTTGCGACGAAGCAATCCAGCCTTTGCTTGCGGCCTTCTGGATTGCCGCCTCGCTTCGCTAAGGGGAAAGCCAATCGGCTTTCCCTGACCCCGCAATGACGGCTGCTAGGTGCGGTGCGTTGAAGCCGCCTATTCCGACTTCACGAACCAGTAGGGCAGCACCTGGTTGTCGGCACGCTGCACCACCTTGAGCTTCTTGGAAACGCCCCAGGCCAGCGCCTGCTGGTGCAGCGGGATATAGGCGAAATCCTTGTTGCTGATCTCGAACGCCGCCTTGATCAGCAGATCGCGCTTGCTGGGGTCGGTTTCCTGCAGCACCTTGTCGGCGGCCGCATCGAATTCCTTGTTGCAATAGCCGCCGACATTGGTGAGGCCGCGCGAGCTGTTCGGATTATCCCGGCACCCCATGATGTCGTACATCACATTGTGCGAGTCCGCCGTCGAGGGCGTCCAGCCGAGCAGATAGAACGGGGTGTTGTAATTGCCGGATTTGAAGATCTTGGCGAAATACAGCGCCTTCGGCTGCGCGATCAGCGTCACCTTGACGCCGACCCGGGCCAGCATGCCGACCACGGCCTGGCAGATCGCGGCGTCGTTGACGTAGCGGTCGTTCGGGCAGTCCATGCTGAGTTCGAAGCCATCGGGATAGCCGGCTTCGGTGAGCAGCTTCTTGGCGCCGTCCGGATCATATTTCGGGCGGGTGAAGTCGCCGGACAGCTTGAACAGCTGCGGCGCGATCATCAGCGCGGAGGGCGTCGACAGGCCGCGCATCACGCGGGTCTTGATCAGTTCGATGTCGATTGCCTTGTAGAACGCTTCGCGAACGCGGATGTCCTTGAAGGGGTTCTTGCCCTTGATGTTGGAGTTCAGCAATTCGTCGCGCACCTGGTCCATGCCGAGGAATATGGTGCGCAGCTCCGGGCCGTTCATGACGGTGGCATTGGCGCTGGAATTGACCCGACCGATGTCCTGGATCGGCACCGGCTCCATCATGTCGATCTCGCCGGACAGCAGCGCGGCGACGCGGGTGGCGTCGGAGGAGATCGGTGTGAAGATGATTTCCTTCAGATTATGCTCGGGCTTGCGCCACCAGTTCGGATTGACCTTGAACACGGTCTTGACGCCCGGCTGGTGGCTTTCGATGCTGAAAGCGCCGGTGCCATTGGCATGCAGCGAGGCGTAGCTGGGGGTGGTCGCGGCGGCCGGCGTCGGCGCCACGGCGTTGTTCTCTTCCGCCCACTTCTTGTCCATGATGTACCAGACGTCCCACTGGGAAATCAGGATCGGGTTCGGGGTGGTCAGCACGAAGTCCACGGTATGATCGTCGATCTTGATGACCTTGGTGTCGTTCGCCACCATGGTGGCGAAATCCGACCCCTTGGCGCGGACGCGATCGGCGGAAAACAGCACATCATCGGCGGTGAAGGGGTCGCCGTTCTGGAACTTGACGTTCTTGCGCAGATGGAAGCGCCAGCGGGTCGGCTCCGGGGTTTCCCAGCTTTCGGCGAGACCCGGAATGGTTGACAAATCCTTGTCGCGCGCGACGAGGCCCTCATAGACCTGGCCATGATGCGCGATCGTGGTGCTTTCCCGCAGCGTATAGGGGTCGAGCGACTTGAGATCGCCTTGGTTGGCGTAACGTAATGTCTGCGCCGAGGCCGGGGTAAGGGTAATCAACGATGCGAAGGCAGCAAGGCAGGTCTGGCGAATCGACATCTCGTAACGCTCTCCATTGCGGTTATCGTCGGACAGCCGCGACGTTTGCATTGTTGGCGGAGTCTGTCCGCAGCGCAAGCTCGATTTACCGGCGGTGTCAGCCGCAAAACGCGGCAGATGGCGCAAACATTGCTTACAGCCGTTTGCGCGTCGTGGCCGCGCATCCTACCGTCACCGCAAGGCGCTAACAGAATCGCCAGGACGGTCAATTTTTCGGAGTACCTATGGGCGAACTTAAGGCGGATGTGCTTGTGCTTGGCGCGGGCATGGTCGGTGTTTCGGCGGCGTTGCATCTGCAGGCGCGTGGCCGCAACGTCGTGCTGATCGACAAGCATGAGCGGGCCGGCGAGGAAACCAGCTATGGCAATGCCGGGCTGATCGAATGCGCCTCGGTGTTTCCCTACATGTTCCCGCGCGACTTCAGCCAATTGTTGAAATATGCGCTGAACCGCTCGCCGGACGTGCATTATCATCTCGATGCGCTGCCCGGTTTCCTGCCGTGGATGATGCGTTATTTCCTGAATTCGTCGCCGGCCGGGGCGTTGCGCAGCGCGATGGCGGCTCTGCCGCTGATCCAGCGCAGCCTGTCTGAACACGAGGCGCTGATCGAGGAGGCCGGCGTGCCGGACCTGCTGCGGCGGACTGGCTGGATCAAGCTGTTTCGCGCCGAGACCAGCCTGGCCAAGGGTATCCGGGAACTGGAGCGTGACCGCGCCTACGGCGTCACCGGCGATGTGCTCGATGCCGCCGCGATCGCCGTGCGCGAGCCGAATCTGTCCGGCGATTTCGCCGGCGCCATCCATTGGCCGGCGCCCGGTTTCATTCCCGATCCCGGCGGTCTGGCGAAGGCCTATGCCGCGCTGTTCCTCCGCAAGGGCGGCCGTTTCATCGCCGCCGATGCGCGTACGCTGGTGCAGGGCGATGGCGGCTGGCGCGTCGCCGGGCCGAACGGCGCGCTGGTCGGGCGCGACGTCGTGGTCGCGCTGGGGCCATGGTCGGACCAGATTTTTCGCCCGCTTGGCTATGACATTCCGCTCAGGACCAAGCGTGGCTATCATTTGCATCTCGCGCCGTCGGGCAATGCCGTGCTGCATCATCCGGTGCTGGATTCGGACCGCGGCTATCTGCTGGCGCCGATGAACCGCGGCACCCGTCTCACTACCGGCGCCGAATTCGCCCGCCGCGATGCACCACCGACGCCGGTGCAGATCGAGCGCACGCTGCCGATGGCCCGCGCCATGTTTCCGCTCGGCGAGCCGATCGAGAGCCAGCCATGGATGGGCTCGCGGCCCTGCCTTCCGGACATGCTGCCGGTGATCAGCCGGGCGCCGCGCCACAAGGGCCTGTGGTTCGATTTCGGCCACCAGCACCATGGTCTGACGCTCGGTCCGGTCAGCGGTCGATTGCTCGCGGACATGATTACCGGGCAGTCGCCGTTCACCGATCCCAAGGCGTTTTCGGTCGAACGGTTCGGCTGACCGACGCCCCGTCGAATTCACTTCGCTTGCATCGAACAGTCGACAGCGGCGATACTGCCGCTGTTTCGCCATCTATCATAACAGGCGAAATCGATTGAGGAGCGTTCGATGAAAGTATCTGTTGTCGTGGACTGTTCGCCCGAGGAGGCGCGCGCCTTCTTCGGTCTTCCCGACGTGCAGCCGATGCAGGCGGCGATCATGGAGCAGATGCAGGGAAAGATGATGGCCAACATCGACAAATTCTCCCCGGAATCCATCATGCAGAGCTGGTTCAGCTTCGATCCCAAGATGGGCGAGCGCTTTCAGGAAATGTTCGCCAACATGGCCGGGATGGCCACCGGGCGGATGCCGGAGAAGAAGTAGCGAGCGCGCCGATGATCGAGATGCCGCCGCTTCGCTACGCGCAGGTCAACGGCATCCGCATCGGCTATTATGATGCGGGGCCGGCCAGCGATGCGCCGCCGATGGTGCTGTGCCATGGCTGGCCCGAACTGGCATTTTCCTGGCGCCACCAGATCAAGGCGCTGGCCGAGTCCGGCATCCGCGTCATCGCTCCGGACCAGCGCGGCTACGGCGCTACCGACCGTCCCGACCGCGTCGAGGACTACGATATCGAGCATCTGACCGGCGACCTCGTCGGCCTGCTCGATCATCTCAAGATCGACCGGGCGATCTTCGTCGGTCACGACTGGGGCGGCTTCATCGTCTGGCAGATGCCGTTGCGATATCTCGATCGCGTCGCCGGTGTGGTCGGAATCAACACCCCGCATAGCGACCGCGCGCCGGTCGACCCGCTGCAGATCTACCGCAAGCGGTTCGGCGAGCAGATGTATATCGTCCAGTTCCAGGATCCGGCGCGCGAGCCGGACCGCATCTTCGCCGCCGATGTCGGCAAGACCTTTGACTTTTTCATGCGCAAGCCGATGTCGCGGCAGCCTCAGCCAGCCACACCGCACGAAACATCGACCGCCGGCATCGGCGCGGCGGCGACAACCAATCTGGCGTTTCCGCAAATGGTCGCCGGCTACGATCCGGCCCGTGACCGGCGGCCGAACATCCTGTCGGAAGATGAGAAGCAGGTGTTCGTCGAGGCCTTCGAACGATCCGGCTTCACCGGCGGCATCAACTGGTATCGCAACATGACGCGGAACTGGGAGCGCAGCCTCGGCCTCGATCACATCGTTCGGGTTCCGTCGCTGATGATCATGGCCGAGAACGACCCGGTGCTGCCGCCGTCGGCCGCCGACGGGATGGAAAGGCTGATCCCGGATCTGGAAAAATATCTGGTCAGGAACAGCGGCCACTGGACGCAGCAGGAGCAGCCGAACGAAGTCAGCGCGAGGCTGCTCGAATGGCGCCGGCGACGGTTTGGCTGATGGCTCGCGCGCCATGGGCATGCCTGGCGATCGCGTCGACGATGCCGCTCCACATCGAGATCGGAATCGCGTGGCCCATGCGCTCGATCATCAGCAGCCTGGCGCCGGGGATGGAAGCCGCGGTGTCGCGGCCGGCATCGGGATGCACCAGTGGGTCGACGCTGCCATGGATCACCAGCGTCGGCGCCGTCACCGACTTCAGGCGCTTCTTGCGGCTTCCCGAAGCCAGGATGGCGCGGAGCTGGCGGCCGACGCCTTCGGGATGCAGGCCGCGGGCATAGGTGCGTTCGGCGCGGTCGAGATCGCGCGCCTCGTCGTCGGGGAAGCTGCCGACGCGCAGGAACAGCCAGGTCTGCTTGAACCGCTCAATGAACGCGTCATAGCCCGACGGCTGCGGCTGCAGCAGCATTGCGGCGACGGCGCGGCTCGGCTGCGGCAGCGAGGGATGTCCGGTGGTCGACATGATCGAGGTCAGCGAGCGTACCCGCTCGGGATAGGTGATCGCGATCTCCTGCGCGATCATGCCACCCATCGACGCGCCGACGATATGCGCCGAGCGGATGTGCAGGACGTCGAGCAGCGCGACCGCGTCGGTCGCCATGTCGGCGAGCTTGTAGGGGGCGGCGACCGGGGTGCCGAAATAGCGCAGCTTCGCCACCTCGAACAAAGTCAGCGGCTTGCCGCCGCTCATCTTGCTGGACAGGCCGATGTCGCGGTTGTCGAAACGGATCACCCGGTAGCCGTGTGCCGCCAGCGCCTTGCAGAATTCGTCGTCCCAATGGATCATCTGGGCACCGAGCCCCATGATCATCAGCATCGGCTCGGCTCTGTCGTCGCCGAACACGTCGTAGCAAATCTCGATACCATTGGCGCGCACCAGCCGCGGCGGCTGGTATGTGGACGATGATAGGACGGGATTTGCAGCTTGGTGGGTCATGTCAATCATATGACACGAACTTCACAGATTGCGGAAGCCACAACTCTGTCATCGCCCGAGCAAATCGCCGCAGCGCTTAACGGGAGCTTGCCGGCGGATTGTGACGGTCCGATTGTGACACGGCGATTGTGACAGTCCGATTGTGACAACGGAACTTGCAGGCAGTGATCTTTCTTTGTCGTCCCCGCGCAGGCAGGGATCCATAGGCTCCACAGCACAAGCTGGAGCCCAGAGCCGCGGATTTACTTCTATGGCGCGCCACGAAGAACTGGCGTGTATGGGTCCCCGCCTGCGCGGGGACGACGGCGGAGCGTGTGGGGAGGGAGCACGCAGTTGAACTAGAGTCAGCTTCGGTTTGCTTGCATCGTGCCCCGGACGCGGAGCGTGGCGCCCCCGCAAGGAGGCGTAGTGCCCCGCGGAGCCGGGACCGCCACGAAACTCAGCGCTTGGAATGGTCCCGGCTCTGCGGAGCGGCATAAGAATGCCGCACCGCGTCCGGGACATCAGTAGTTGATCCTAACGGATCAGACTCTAGTTCACCTGCCGCTCGCGGCCATCCCAATAGGGGTCGCGCAGGTGTCGTCGCAAAATCTTGCCGGAGGCATTGCGGGGCAGGGCGGCGATGAAGTCGATCGTCTTCGGCGTCTTGAAGCCGGCGATGCGCTGTCGCGTAAAGCCGATCAGCTCGGTGGCGCTGAGGCACT
>JACMOT010000120.1 GCA_014377915.1 Tardiphaga sp. | reverse complement strand
GAAGGGCGGCGCCAGCTTGTTCTTCACGACCTTGACGCGGGTCTGGTTGCCGACCACCTCGTCGCGCTCCTTGATCGCGCCGATGCGACGGATGTCGAGGCGGACCGAGGCGTAGAATTTCAGCGCATTACCGCCGGTGGTGGTTTCGGGCGAGCCATACATCACGCCGATCTTCATGCGGATCTGGTTGATGAAGATCACCATCGTGTTCGACTTGTTGATCGAGGCGGTCAGCTTGCGCAGCGCCTGGCTCATCAGCCGCGCCTGCAGGCCGGGCAACGCATCGCCCATCTCGCCTTCCAGTTCGGCGCGCGGCACCAAGGCCGCCACCGAATCGATCACCAGCACGTCGACGGCGCCGGAGCGCACCAGCGTATCGCAGATTTCCAGCGCCTGCTCGCCGGTATCCGGCTGCGAGATCAGCAGTTCATCGATATTGACGCCGAGCTTGCGGGCATAGACCGGGTCGAGCGCGTGTTCGGCGTCGATGAAAGCGCAGATGCCGCCCTTCTTTTGGCCTTCAGCCACCGTGTGCAGCGCCAAAGTGGTCTTGCCCGAGGATTCCGGTCCGTAGATTTCCACCACCCGGCCGCGCGGCAGGCCGCCGACACCAAGTGCGATGTCCAGACCGAGGGAGCCCGACGAAATCGTCTCGATATCCATCGAGCGATCATTCTTGCCGAGCTTCATCACCGAGCCCTTGCCGAACTGGCGCTCGATCTGCGACAGCGCGGCCGACAGGGCCTTGGTCTTGTCCATGGAGGATCCTTCAACGATACGCAGGGCGGTCGGGGTCGAGGCCATATCTAGCTCCTTATGAACGGGATTCGCGAGGACTGACAAACAATCGGCGGGTTTGCACTGTTGAAAATACCGTACACCATTCGTTCTATGTTCGCAATATGTTCTTTTGTCGAATGTCGCCGCTACGCCATAAATGACGGGCTCGCGAAAGGAAAAGCTGGCCCGAATTCAGCCGCGCAGCCCGTTTCATCTCAGTGGTCAATTTTGGACAGCTGGAACCAGTAGAATCCTTAAAGTCTCCGGATCATCGAATGGATCTCGGCAATTGTCGGTGACTGGAGGTTCTTGCGCCCCCGCCTGATCAATAGGTGGCAAGAAATGCACGGTTCTTCCAGACATCAGTCCCATTTCAGTTTCCGCGTATTTATCGATGGTGAACAACTTCACGAATCCGAGGCTCTGGCCTTTGATGACCTCGAGGAGGTCTGGCAGGAGGGCGCCATGACCTCCGCGGAATTGATCCGCTCGATGTATGGCAAAATCGAATCGGACCTCGACTGGCGACTGGACGTTTCCGATGCCAGCGGCGCGGTGATCTATCAGTTCACCTTCCAGGCGAAGCGGCTTTAAAGAAGCGACATCCGTTCGCTCCATCGCCTCCGTGCCGCGGTGATCGCCAACGTCTCTGCCGCATCAAGGCTCCGGATCGGCGCCCGGCGTTTTGCCATCGCCGGTTTTGCGCCTAGACCAGCGTGATGGATCCAGAACAACGCATTCGGGCGAGTTTCGCCAAACAGGGCCTGATGGCCACATTGGGGGCGACGCTCGGCAGCGTTGCGCCCGGCGCGGTCGAGATCGTGCTGCTGCCCGGCCCGGCCGTTTCGCAGCAGCATGGCTTCGTTCATGCGGGCGCGGTCAGCGCCATTGCCGACAGCGCCGCCGGCTATGCCGCGCTAAGTCTGATGCCCGCCGGCAGCGGCGTCCTGACCACGGAATTCAAGATCAACCTGCTGGCGCCCGCGACCGGCGACCGTATCATCGCGCGCGGACGCGTGGTGAAGTCTGGCCGCACCCTGACACTCGCGCTGGCGGAAGTCTTCGCGGAACGCGCGGGGCAGGAACGGCTGATCGCACTGTTGACGGCGACCCTGATGTCCATCACCGGACGCGAAGGCATCGAGGATTAGTCCCATGCGGCGATAGGCCTGGCAACTTCCCACGGCGGAACCGTGCCGGAGCTGGATAAGAGTCGCTTTTCCGACTCGAATTGGCTAGCCTTGACTATCACCGTGTGGACCTCGGCAATCGTCGGTGACTGAGGGCTTTTGGCGCCCCCGCCTGATCAACAGGCGCACCCCATGCACGTTCCGTATTCGACACCGAAGACTTATTTTCAATTCCGGGTTTTCACCAACGGATTGCAATTGCACGAAAGCGATCCGCTGGCCTTCGACAGCGTTGAAGATGCCTGGCACGAAGGCGCGTTGACGGCCTGTGAGCTGATCCGCGGCATGCACGGCAAGATCGAGGCCGACCTCGATTGGCGGCTCGACGTCTGTGACGGCGATGGGATTGTAATCTACAGGTTCTCGTTCAAGGCCAAAAGGCTGTGAACGCCGGCGTCCGCGATCATCACAGCAGGTAAGCCGGCGTCGATATCGCCGCTCTCGCGGCGGACAGGAGCTGGCGTCACTGGCTGATCCCGCGCGGCGTCACATACAACACAAGCTGCGGCTTTATCTTGCATTGGCGCACTTTGTGGTCGACGTACGCGTCAACTCGGGTTAGCGGTACCATGTTCTTCACGGCATTACCATGCCGGAGAGATATTTTCGCGCATCAGCCCTGGTCATCCCGTGCCCCGATTCTTTTTCCATATCATCTCCGAAGTCAGCTTCCTGGATGACGAAGGCAGCGACTTCGCCGATAGTCAGACTGCCCTGATCCACGCCAGGCAACTGGCCGCCGAGATGGCCAAGGACCAGCCGCCGCCCGGCGGATCGATCGTTGTGGAAAACGAGGATGACGGCCACCTGTTCGAAATTCCGCTGGCGTCCTGGAACAGCTGATCGGCCGGCGGAAGCGCTTTTGGCAGATGCATCGCTCATGACAATTATGCGTCGACAAACCGCCGAACCAATCCTAGATTGGCGGTATCACCGGCGCCCTGGCCATGGCGGTGATGGAGAACTTTACTCCCGCCAGAATGCGGTGCCGGACCATGCCTCGCTTCTTTTTTCATTTTGTTGCCAAGACACTTCTGGAAGACGAAGCCGGCGCCACGTTTCCGGATGCGGAAAAAGCGCTGCTGCACGCCAGGGTGATGGCGGCCGAACTGGCCCAGAACGATCTGCTCGCGGGCTGCGCCATTGTCGTTGCCAACGAGGCCGAGGACGAATTGTTCGAAATTCCGCTGACCTGCTGGGCCAGCTGATGCCGGGCAAATTTCAGTGCGCCGCTGGGGGCCGGCACAGAACAGACCAATCTGCTTGGCCAGGTTGCCGTACCGTCATGCCGACATATTTTTTCCATATCCGCCAAGGCAAATATGCCAGCACATCTGGCGAAGGTGCCGACCTTCCCGATCTACAGGCCGCGCGGAGGCAGCTGCGATGATCTATCGTGACACGGCTCGCCGCATTGCCAACGACCTGAATCAGAGTCCGGAATGGAAAATGGGCGTCGGGGATCATTACGGAAAGACGGTGTACCGTCTCAAAGTGATAGCAGAGACGATCAACGACACCTGACCGCATCGGTCCGGAATGAGCATTCAAGCCAGGTAGCCGTGAGTTCATATCGATCAATGCAAGATCACCCATATCAAGGGTCTCCCATGACGCATCCCAGCAGAACCTACGAAAATTATGCGGAATCCTGTCTTGATATCGCCGCGCAAACCGCGGATCGCGGTGCGCGACTACTGCTGCGTGAAATGGCGGCCGAATGGCTGAAAGTGTCGAACTCGGACTGGGCTCTGCGCCGTAACCAATCGTCTGACGGCCATGCGATCGGCCCCGACGGCCATGCCCCGCCACCCGAATTATCGAGCTAGTCCGCGGCCACTACTTCCACCATGGATGCGCCAACCGGCAACGGGCCGCGGTTCAACTCGCGCTGATCTTGTCTGTCGCCTCGGCACGCCCAGCGGACACAGGATGGCGTTTGTGAGACACGTTGTGCTGCGACGCCGGACGCAAAGCGCCGGGCGCGAACGGGATTGAAGTTGGCGGAGCGCCCGACGCCGAACGCACATCAGACAGATGTCGTGTGACGGCTTGAGAGATCGAGGACTGCGATGATCCACCCCGCCGTAAGATTCCAGTTCGGACGGATCGTTCAGGAGTATGGGAGCTGGCACGCGATCGATGAATATGACCGCTCCCGCGCGCCGGGATGGTGGTGGGGCCCGGCCCTCGCGCTGCGCGACGCGCACGAACAGATGCCCACCGACTGGCTGCGGCTGATGGCATTGCCGGATGCCGGCACCTATTCGGATGCCGCGCGACTTTTGCTGGATTCGCTCGCCGGCCAGACCTCACAGCCCTGGCCGAATGAATTTCCGCGCCAGTACCAGACGCGCCCGACCGCGACGGATGCCGCCTAATTGGCGGCGCTGCCGGTCTTGGTGCGAGGCTTCGCCGGAGCAGCCTTCGGCGCGTCACTACGCACCGTACCCCACGGATCGGCGGCCGCCTTGGCATCCGGAATCTTGCGCAGTGACTCGCGATAGGCCTTCTCGGTGATAGCGTCCTGCTCTCTTTCCTCCGGCGACTTGCTCTTCAGTTCTGGCATCAGGTTCATGTGCTGGGCCATCGCGGGCCCCGTAAACAGCATGAGCATCGCCAGCGCGCGGATCATTTTCATTCGCAACTCCCACCAGAATTCGGGATCTTATAACACCGCAAGGTCATGCGCGCCAATGCGGTCGCCGAGCCACGTCCCGCGGCCGCGGCAACCACGCCGATCCGGCCTGCCGAACATCCATCCCCCGGTATTTTTCCGCGGCGATGTAAATCAAAGCTGAAACGCATCGCCCCGATCTCACCTGCCGGGTTTATCGAACGGCAATATGGCGATGCTATCAGCGGACATCATTCCAATGTGGACGCGGCGATGATCGAGAAACGAGTAGCCCGGCGCTACCGGGTATTGAAACGCGGCAAACTGGCATTCGGCGGCGGCGGCGGTACCGACCGCACCGTGCGCGACATTTCAAACTCCGGCGCGCGGATCGACCTCGACGGTCCAGCCGGTCTCCCCGCCAGTTTCATGCTGGTGATCGAAGCCGATCATTTCATGCGCCGATGCCGCCCGATCTGGAACAGGAACAGCCAGATCGGCGTCGCCTTCGGTTAAAGGAGTCAGTAGCGGCCGCGACCGGGGCTGACGCCATTGCCGCCACGGCCGTAACCACCGCCATAACCGCCGATGCTGATCCCGATGCCACCGGAGCCGCGCGGTTCGGGGTCGTAATAGACCGGCGGCGCGCGCCGAACCACGATTTCCTCTTCTATTTCGCGAATCCGGCGCTGCGGCGTGCGGTCGGCACGCTTTTTTGCTGGCTCGCTCTTCTCCGCCTTGCGTGGCGCGGCCGGCGGCGCGCTGCACGGACAGGTCAGCGCGACATTGGTCGGCGCCAGCGCGGCGTTGACGCTCGCGGCCGGCGGGCGGTTACGGGTGCGCTCCTCGAGCTTCCGCGCCGTCGCGGTGAGGTCGCTGTCCGGATATTTGACCAGAAAGTCACGATACGCCGCCGCATCGTTGCGGAGGACGGCATTGTTCCAGGCGACCATCCTGTAGTGGCGATCCAGCCATTCGCGCGCCAGCGGGCCAAGCGGCGGCGGCACACCCAGTGACACGAACGCCTGATAGGCCTCGACTGATCCGTCCGCGACGACCAGCTCGTTGGCGGTCTCGACCGGCTTACCTTTCAATTCGCGTTTCCAGTCCTCCGCCGTGCGCTTGTTGGCGACAGGCGAAGCAGCCGCGCCGTCAGCCGTGCCAAAGAAGCGAAAATCATTGACCAGCGACGAACTCTCCCACGGCGTCTGCCGGCCGTCGGTGGCCTTGTTGACCGACAGCCGCACCCGTTTGAACGCCTCCTCGATCGGCAGGCCGGGCTCGCGTCCGGCCTGCAGCAGCGCCGTCGTATACGGACTGTTACCGTCACGGCCATCCTCGGCCTCGGCACCGGGCGAGGTCGAAAACGACAATAGCGTGCCGGCGGTCCCGAGCCTGACGTCGACCTGCGCGAGGCCGCGGCCGGCGGTCTTGTTGATGGCGGGGAACGGGTCGTTACGACAGGCATCGAGCAGAATGATGCGAGTCTTCGACGGCACCGAGGTCAGGGTGTTGATGATATCGTTGAGCCGAACCGCCTGCAGCGGAATGTCGGCCTCGCGCTTCGGATCGACATCGACCGGCACCAGATAGTTTTCGCCGTCGATCTGCAGGCCATGGCCGGCGTAAAATAACAGCGACACCGTATCCGGCCCCTTCGCCGCGACGCTGGCCGCGAATTCCGCGATCCTGCTGCGAAGTTCATTCTGCGACAGGTCGGCGGCGGACTGCACCTCGAACCCGGCGTCGCCGAGCATCTGCGCCATCGCCCTGGCGTCGTTGACCGGATTGGGCAGCGGCACCACCGCGCGGTAGGCCGACTGGCCGATCACCAGCGCGATCCGGTTTTCCGCCGATGCGGCGTGACAACCGAGCAGCATCGCCGCGGCGACCATGGCGTTGCGAATGACCGGACCGACCATCAAGCGACCTCCCCGGCCACCTGGCCGGACCGCGCGACGGACAATTCCGCCTGATTCGGATGAACTCAGGCGGCCGCCGCATCCACACCGCGACGGCCTGCCGCGACCTTAATTGGTCGCGCGGAACGAAAGCGCGGTTCACAGCCCCGCGCGCCGTGCGGTCTATTTCTTCTTGGCGGATGCCGCCGGTGCGGGCGCCACGCCGCCCCATGGGTCATATTTTTGCTTCGGCTCGGGAATCCGCTCCATCGCGGCCTTGTAGGCCTTCTCGTCGACCTTCGGGCCTTCCTGGGTTTTCGGGCCCTCGCTGCCCTGACTGCGTTTGCCGCCCATCTGGGCCGAGGCCGGGGCCGCCAGAAACGCCAGCGCCATTGTCGCCACCAAAACTGTTCTCATCGCACGGTTCCTCCTTGCGGCCTTGATAGCCTGTCGTCCGGGGATCTTCCTAGCGCGAAGATGTCCCCGGCTGCGATCATCGGCCGCGGCGGGAACATCCGGGATCACCTGGGCATTCCCGGTGCGCGGCATTGGCCATGACGGCATTTCGCCGCGAAATGCAGGCTTTTCCGGGGTGCCATGGTGAAACAATGGTTGCGAATTTCGATCAAATGATGCGCCCGAACAAACCGCATGTTGGAAATTTTCATCTAGCCTGTGGTCCTTGAAGCGGTGGAACGCGGCAGGCGTCCGCTTGACCTGCCACACCGCTACCGGGGACCCAGACGTGGTTGAGATCGCAAATTCCGTCGCCGACGATCGCCGCGCCACGCGCGCGGCAGACGTGCGGGTGCATGACGCGCCGGCACCGCTCACGGCGATCGGCATCGACGCCTGGCAAGCTCTGGCGCAGCGGGCCATCGAGGCCAATGGCTACTACCTTCCGCACTGGCACCTGGCGGTCAATGCCTCGGCGCGCGGCCGCACCGATGTCGCCGCGCTGAGCGCCTGGAGCGAGGCTGCGAGCGAGCCGTCACGCCTGATCGGACTGCTGCCGGTGGTCTCCGCCTGGCGCGCCTACCGCATCCCGCTGCCCGCGCTGGTCAGCGCCGATCCCTATGGCACGCTGAACACGCCGCTGCTCGATCGCGAGCAGGCCGACGCGGCCGTCAGCGGCCTGATGGCGCAGGCCCGCGCCAGTGGTGCAAGGGCGCTGATCCTGCGCGACATGTCGCTGGGCGGCGCTGCGATGCAGGCGATCACCGCCGTCGCCGCGCGCGGTGGTATCACGGTTCGCGTGCTGCGATCGCATTATCGCGCCTGTCTCGACGCCACAAGCGACGCCGATGAATTGCTGCGCGACGCGCTCGGCGCCAAGAAACTGAAAGAGCTGCGGCGCCAGCGCAACCGGCTCGCCGAGCACGGCGACATCCGTTTCGAGATCGCCCGCAGCGCAAACGAGGTCGCGGCGGCGCTGGAACAGTTCCTGACGCTGGAGGCGAGCGGCTGGAAGGCCCGGCGCGGCACCGCGCTGGTGCAGGACGCCGGCGACGCCGCCTTCATCCGTGGCGCCACCGTGGCCCTTGCCAGCTATGGGCAATGCGAGATCGTCACGCTCCGGGCCGGTGACACCGCCGTCGCTGCCGCCATCCTGCTGCGGCATCTCGATCGCGCATTCTACTTCAAGATCGGCGTCGACGAGCGCTTCGCCAGATTGTCGCCCGGGGTGCAGTTGACGCTCGACGTCACCCGCCATCTCTGCGCCGATCCGATGATCGCCAGCGCGGACTCCACCGCCAACGCCGGCCATCCGATGATCGACCCGATCTGGCGTGGCCGGCTGGCGATCGGCGACGTACTGATCCCGCTGCGGCCGCGCGATCCGGTGGTGCCGCTGATCCACGCCGCGCTATGGCTGCGACAAATCGTGCACGGCGCCGGGCGGCGATTGCTTCACGCCACCCGCGGGTAAACTGCAAGGATCTTAGTCAAGACACGCTCAAGCTGTCGTGGACGCGAAGCAACACGACGTGTTGCTTCGCAGAGCCCGGGGCGACGCGGAAACCGCATTCGGAATGATCCCCGCACTGCAAGCGGCATGAACGATGCCGCACCGCGTCAGGACAGGCTTTGGACTACTCCGCCGCCTGCGCGTTGATCTCCGCCGACACCTGCCGGATCGCGCGCGCCAGTTGATCCGGCGGCTGCGCGCCGGACACCGCGTATTTGCCGGCGAACACATAAGTCGGCACCCCGGAGATGCCCTTGTCGGCGGCTTCCCTGGCACCGGCGGAAATCCGTTCGACATCCTCGTCGGTGGCCAGCCGGCGGCGAATCTCGTCGGCATCGAGGCCGACATCGGCCGCGGCCCGCACCAGCGTCTCGCTGAGCGTGAGATCGCCGCCATCGCGAAAATACAATTCCATCAGCCGCTGCTTGATTTCGGCCGACTTGCCGGATGCCTCCGCCCAGTGGATCAGCCGATGGCAATCGATGGTGTTGGGTTGCCGCTTCACCATCTCCGGCCGGTAGTTCAGCCCCTCCTCCTCGGCGGCGTCCACGACGCGCTGCGCGATACCCTTATAGGCCTCGACCGACCCGAACTTGGTTTCCAGATAGGTATCGCGGTCAATGCCCTCGCGGGGAATCCAGGGATTGAGAAAGAACGGCCGCCAATGCACCTCGACCGGAATCTCGGGCGCCAGCGCCAGCGCGTTCTCGATCCGGCGCTTGCCGATGTAGCACCATGGACAGACCACGTCGGAGACGATGTCGATCTGAAGCGGCTTGATGGTGTCCATGGGCTATCCTCGCTGTTCGGTCAGAGATAGGCCGCCGGTGTGCCGCCGACAAGCCCGTCAGGCGAGTGTCGCCGCCATCGCCCGCAGCCGCGCGGCGGTCGCGTCATCAGCCGGAAAGAACGTCTCGATGGCGATCTCCGACAGCGTGATGTCGAGCGGCGTGCCGAATACCATGGTGGTCGAGAGAAAGCTCAGCACCTCGCCCTGTAGCCGCATCCGGAACGGCACCGCGACAGCGTCGGCCGCGACCGGACCGGGCCGCGCAGGGACCGGGTACGCCCGCAGCTCCTGATACAGCCGAAGCAATTCGGGATCGGCGGTGGTCTCGCACTGTCGGTGCAGCCGCTCCAGCAGATGCGCGCACCATTCACCGAGATTGACCGTGCGCGATGCGAGGCCGTCAGGATCAAAGGCAAGCCGCAACACGTTCAGCGGCGGCGCCAGCCGCTTCGGCGACAGGCCCGCGAGCAGCGGCATCACCAGCCGGTTGGCCGATAGCAAATTCCAGTGCCGGTCGATCGCCAGCGCGGGATGCGGCTCATGCGCCTTCAGCACCAGGTCGATGGCGCGGACAGCGGCGGCCAGCGCGGGATCGTCCAGCGAGCGCTGTTGAAACGCCGGTACAAACCCCGCCGCCATCAGCAACACATTGCGCTCGCGCAACGGCACGTCGAGCCGCTCCGCCAGCCGCAACACCATCTCGCGCGACGGCGCGGCCCGGCCCGTCTCGACGAAACTCAAATGCCGCGTGGAAATCTCGGCGTCGCAGGCCAGGTCGAGCTGGCTGAGCCGGCGACGCTGCCGCCATGCGCGCAAATGCTCGCCGATGCGAACGGCACTACGGGCGGCTTGAGCGGTGGCCAATTGCGCGGTCATGACGAAAAACTAGCATGTGATTTTCGCGGTATCCATGACGTCGGAGGTAATCGATTTGCCGCGGCAGGCGCGGCATCGTCGCATCGTCAACATCCAACACAAGGAGAACCTGCGATGATCCACCCCTCCCCCCTGCTCCGCCTCGCCGTTCAGGCCGACGCCGCCGTCAGCGGCGCCATGGCGTTGCTGTTGAGCTTCGGCGCCGGCATGCTGGCGCCGGTGCTGCGCCTTCCCGAGCCGCTGCTGCTGGAATCCGGACTATTCCTGATCGCCTATGCCGCCTTCGTCGGCTGGCTCGGCTCGCGCCGACTGATGCCCCGCGCGATGGTTGTGCTGATCATCGCCGGCAATGCGCTGTGGACGCTGGGCAGCGTCACGCTGCTGTTCTCCGGCATGGTGTCGCCGAGCCTGCTCGGTCTGGCCTTCGTTGCGCTGCAGGCCATCGCCGTCGGGGCGTTCGCGGAACTGCAATATCTCGGTCTGCGCCGCAGTAACGCCCGGCAGGCAGCCTAGGCTGCCCGGCTCTTGGCCGCCTTGGCTTTGACGATGCTTTTGGCCGCCGCGAAACTCTTCTTCGCGGCGGTCGTCTTGCCGGCGAACTTCTTCACCGGTTTCGGAGCAGCTTTCGACTTGGCCATTGTCTTGGCTGATGGCTTCGCCGTCGGCCTGGCTTTCACCTTGCCGCTCAGTTTTTTCTTGCTGTCCGGCTGCAGCGCCTTCTTTTCAGCCTTGCCCTTCAGCGCCAGCTTCGCCGCCCGTTCATCGGCGCGCTTCTTCTTGCGCTTCCTTTCGCAGGAATCGCACTTGCAGCCGATCGGCTTGAGGTATTCCTTGTAATATTCGGTGCCGTAATCGTAGTTGATTTCCTGTCCGGGCTCGATGTTCTTGATAGCGCGGATGGTGATCTTCAGCTTGCGGGTGTTGACGTCGGATTCCGCATTCGGCTTGCAGGCGTGATTGATGTAGCGCGCGACGTTCTTGCGAACCGAGCCGTCGACGGTCCAGCGCTTGGTGATCTGGAACAGGTATTTGTTCTCGACCGCGTCGTCCTTCGTCTTCTTGCAGTCGAGCATCGGCCCGAAATAGCGGATGATCTTGCTGCCCTTCTTGATCGGCTGGGTGGCGAACAGGCCGAGGCCGGTTCTGGAGCGACCGACGCGGTAGGGCTTGCTGGACAGGACGGGCATGATCTCTGGGACTGACGTGCTGGGGACCAAAAGGACGCATAGCAGGCTTTGTAGATTGATTCCGCTGGCGCTGTCAGCCGTTTGCGTGAACCTTCCCCAGCTTGTGAACGTCACAGGCGTGTCACTCACTCCAAAAGGCCCGCATATGGCACGCTTTACGCTCCTCGCTCCCCTGACGCTGCTCGGCTGCACCGCGATCGGCGCGCTGGTCCCGGCCCATGCGGAGCAAGTCAGCAGCGCCTATACCTCGGCCGCCGGCAAGGACTGCCGCACGCTCTCGAGCCGCGAGGTCGACACGGACGACGAGTTTTCCGAGCAGCTCTGCCGCGGGCCGGCCGGACTGGTCGTGCTGAAGAACGAGGCCGATCTGCGGGAGACGGTGACGGTCGGCCGCAACGCGGAAGAGGCCGGCAGACAGCTGGCGGCAGCGCAGGGCTTTGGGCCGTTCAACTCCACCACCGACACGATCGAATGGCGGCTTGGCGGCAACGGCAAGCCGTTTGCGATGATCCAGCGCTGGCACATCGCCGATAATGGCGACCTTGATGCCAAGGGCCGCCCGCGGAATGAACAAATGCTGGTCGTGACGCGGCTGCCGCCGGGCGCGGCATGTCACGTCGCTTATATCGACGTGAAGGCCAATGCAGACGCCAATGCGCTGGCCCGCAAGGCGGCCGACCAGCTTGCCCGTGGTTTTGACTGCGGCAACGACAAGGTGGCCATCATCGGCCACAGCGGCCGTGCCGTGGAACTGGCAAAGCGCTAGGTTGGCCAGTGTTGCCATGCCCGATAATGCCGGACCTGCAACGGTTTGTCAGGGTTTGGCGACGGTGATCTTCAGCATCTCGACAAACAGGGTTTCCGCGTCGCTGCCTTCGGGCAGCCGGCGCAGGATATCGCCGAGCCGCCCGTCGAGGGTCAGCATGGTGAAACCATGCACCAGCGACCACGCCCGCGCGATCTGCGCCGCCTGCTCCAGTGACAGCGCGGTGGCGACGACAGGGCTATCTTGATGCGCGCCAACCACCCCGGCAAGGCCGGCAAAGGACGCGTCCGCCGCTTCGCGCAGCGCCGGGCGCGTCATGTCGAGCCGCTCGGTACGGAACATCAGCATGTACATGCCAGGACGCGCGCGGGCGTAAGCCAGATAGGCCTTGGCCCGCGCCAGCGCGCTTTCGACGGGCGTGGTACCGGTGGCGCCGGCCGCGGTCATCGTCACGTTGAAATTGCGAAAGCCGATCGCCGCGAGTTCACTGACCAGCCCGGTGAGATCACCGAAGTGATGCGTCGGCGCGGCGTGCGAGACGCCCGCCTCGCGCGCCACCGCGCGCAGCGTCAGCCCCTGCAGCCCGTCGCGTTCCAGCACGGTTTCGGCGGCCTTCAGCAGCGCGCCGCGCAGGTCCCCGTGATGATAGGGAGATTCGTCGGCGGCGGACCGCGTCGCCACGGCTTTGACGCGTGGAATGCCAGCCACAGCCTTGCGGCGCCCAGGCGGCGTAGCGGCGGGCTTCGCGGTCTTGCTCGGTTTCGTCATGATTACATCATACGGCGCTATTTTTACACTGTAAAGATTTCGCTTGACGGCGGCCAAGCATTACCACTACCTATTTAGACAGTGTAAAGATAACGGTCGGAGAGAACGCGATGGCGCTGATGGATCCGATCGAGACAGTCCTCGACAATCTGGCGCCCATTCCCATGGAATGCGACGCACCGTTTCTGAAGGTGATTGGCGAACTGCCGCGCGAACTGAACGGCACGCTCTATCGCAACGGTCCCAATCCGCAGTTCCAGACGAAGGGCTCCCACTGGTTCGTTGGCGACGGCATGCTGCACGCCTTTCACATCGAGAACGGTCGGGCCAGCTATCGCAATCGCTGGGTCCGCACACCGAAATTCCTCGCCGAGCGCGATGCCGGCCGCGCGCTCTACGGCAGCTTCGGCCAGAAACTTCCGGGCGCGCCTTCGTCGATCGGCCGGGACTCCGGTTCGGCGAATACCAACATCGTGTTCCATGCCGGACGACTGCTGGCGCTCGAGGAAGGCCATGCCCCCACCGAAATCGAGCCCGGCACGCTCAGGACACTTGGCTATCGCAACTATGATGGCCGCATCGGCGGACCGTTCACCGCGCATCCGAAGGTTGATCCCGTCACCGGCGAGATGAATTTTTTCGGCTACAATGCCGGCGGCATGTTCAGTCCCACGATCTCGTTCGGCGCGATCGATGCCGCCGGCATCGTCAAGCGTTTCGAACGCTTCGAGGCCCCCTATGCCAGCATGGTGCACGACTTCATCGTCACCGAAAACCATCTGCTGTTCCCGATCCTGCCGATCACCGGCAGCATGGACCGCGCGCGGTCAGGCCGCCCGCCCTACGCCTGGGAGCCAGACAAGGGAGCTTGCGTGGGCGTGATGAAGCGCGGCGGCGGCGCCGCCGACATGCGATGGTTTCGCGCCGAGGCCTGCTACGTATTCCACGTGATGAACGCCTGGGAAGACGGCGACCGCATCATTGCCGACGTGATGCAGTCCGAAGAACCACCGCTGTTCACCCATCCCGACGGCTCAGCCACCGATCCGGCAAAATCGAACGCGCGGCTGTGCCGATGGAGCTTCGATCTCGCCGCCCCTACCGACCGCTTCACCCGATCCTATCTCGACGATAGCACCGGCGAATTCCCGCGCATCGACGAGCGCCGCTCCGGCCTCGTCAGCACCCAGGGCTGGTACGCCTGCGACAATCCAGCACCCGGGGCCAGCAGCGGGTTTTCGGGGATCATGCATGTCGGACGCGGCGGCAATGCACTGGGACGCTACTTGCTGCCACTCGGCGACAATATCTCGGAGCCTGTCTTCGTCGCGCGCGGCAGCGACGCCGTCGAAGGCGATGGCTGGCTGCTCGCCGTGGTGTGGCGGGCGCGAGAAAACCGCAGCGATCTTGTGGTCTTCCATGCCGGCGATGTCGCGGCAGGTCCGACCGCGCTGGTGCAACTCGGTCACCGGGTGCCGGCGGGCTTCCACGGAAACTGGGTCGACGCGCAAGGAGCGACGCCATGATCAATCTTCTCGGCCGGCTGGTCGCCGGATTCCTGTCCACCATCATCTTCCTGGCAGTCTTCACGATCGCCGGAGACGTGCTTGTCGCCGCGGTAGTCGCCATGACAGGCGCCGCTGCGCAATTCGCTGTCGCCGCGATCGCGCACCACAAACCCGGCGCGATGGCGTGGGCCAGCGTTGTCATCGTGCTGGTCCTGACCGGAAACACGCTCGTCGGCGTCACCCCACCCGACGGCACGCTTGCCTCCCGCCAACTGGTCAGGCCAGTCGACGCCACCTGCCCGGCCCGGCTTTCGACGATTTGAGCGGAGGTCGTCCGTTACGCCAGCTCGGCTTCGCTCCCGGCATCGAACGGCACGGCGGCCAGGCCGCAAAAGGTGTAGCTGCACCCGGGCCCACCCAACGCTCGGCGCCGCGGGCGAGCCCGCCTGCATCGCAAGCTGTGCGAGTTCGACCAGACGGCTCGCGCCATCCCCAGGCTGCCGCACAATATGAAAGACACATAAGTTACTTCAATATAAAGGTTTTATCGAATACCGACATCATTTTTACAGTGTAAAGATTTTGCTTGACGGACGCGCTTCGTATCCATAGAAAATCTTTACAGCGTCAAGATCTCTAGTTGGAAACGCCATGGCCCTCTTCCTGATCCTTGCCCCGTTCGGTGCCTTCACAACGCTGATGCTGGTCGCATCCGCCACGGCGAGCCTGTTCGCCGCAGCCGCGCTCTCGCTTGCCATCATTGTCTGGGACGTGTTGCGCGGCGGCTCCGTCAAAATGCTGGCAGCGGGATCGATGCTGCTGTTCGGCGCGCTCGGCGCTTACGTCGCGCTGATCGACAATCATCTGACGCCAGCGGCCGTCCGTATCGCCGTCGATCTCGGCGTGCTGACGATTGCGCTACTGTCACTGGCAATCCGGCTGCCATTCTCGCTGCAATATGCCCGCGAGGTCGTTGACGCCGAGACTTTGAAGCTGCCCGGCTTCCTCCGGGTCAACTACATCATCACCTGGGCCTGGACCGCCGCGTTCCTGCTGATGCTGATCGTCAACGTTCTGATGATCTACTGGCCGAGCCTGCCGCTGTGGCTGGGCATTGCGCTCGCCTTTGCCGCGCGCAACGGCGCGATTTACTTCACCAGATGGTATCCGCAATACCGGATCACTAAGCACGGACCATGACGGCAGCCGGCAGCGACCGCCAAATCCTGATCCCTGTCGGCCGGGGTTCCCTGTTCGCCGGCGACATCGGTTGCGGGCAATCCATCTCCGGGAAAAGGCGATCGCCGCCCGGGTGATCGGCTTCGCGATCCACGATATCAGTCCAGCGAAATCTGCATCTGCGCGATTCCTACCTGCTGCAGCAGTTGCGGTGACGACGCCGGCGCGTTGTTGCCGTCGCCCTCATACTCCGCCACGATCGACCGCTCCCCTTGCGATAACGCCGAGGTGGTAAACGATGCAGCACCGGTGCGGTCGAGTCCGACATGGGAGGCCAGCACGAGGTCGCCATCCCGAAACGTGACGGCGCCGGTCGGTGGCCCGTCGTCGCCGGTGATCACCGCCCGCAGGGTCACGACGGCACCGGGCGTGCAGGGATTGATGGAGGACGACACCGACACGTCCGAAGCCCCCCGCACATAGTGCGCAACCACCGCCGACTGGCTCGGCTGCACCATCAGCGGCAGGAAATCCATCGTGCCGCTATAATCGGCGCGCAGTCGGTGCGGACCGGGGCCTAGCTCGTCGACGACGATGCCGGGAGCTGACACCTTGGCCCAACCCAGCACGTTAAGCGTGGTCTCGTCGACAAAACGGACGGTACCGCCCGGCACGCCGACGCCGGAACTCGTCGTCACTGACGCCTTCAAGGTCAGCCGGTCGTCAGCACCGGTCGACACCGACAGTCTCACCTGCGTCGTCTCCGACATGATAACGGATTGCGCGAAAGATGAAGGAGTTTGCGCGAGCAGCAACGCCGCCGCGACAGCCACATGTTCGAATTTCAAAACCCTGTTCTCCGGTCTGCCGTCCCCCTGGATGAGGCGCTTCATCGGCGAAAAAGGTTCAAGATTCGGCTGGATCCGCCCAGCCATCGCCGGATGGCAGATCAGAGAGCTAACTACAGATAGTTATAGAATATAATTCCATTCACCGTGCTGGCCGCCGTTAACAAGGCGACCAGCGCCGCGTTCACTGTGAAAGCATCAAACATGCGTGCAGCCTCAATCCGGATAGCATTCGTTCCCTATTGAAACCAACCCCTCCGAGTCGTCACCGCTTTTCTTTTTGACATGACGTCTTGCGATCGGCGGCAGAATCGAATCCGGCCCCCTCCACCGCGATCGCCCTAGAACCAGATCTGCATCGGCAGGCCGTGCGAATCGATCGGCGCGGGATCGCATGGCAGGCCGCGGATGCTGTCGCGCGCCGCCAGCGCGGCGGCGCAGGCATCGACGACGTCGTCCGCCTTCGCACCGGTACCGATGCGCCGCCTGGTCAGCCAGGCATCGAGCTCGGCGAAGCCGGCGATGCGCAGCAGCTCGCAACGCCGCAGCAGCCCCGCGGGCTCGTGCTTGGAGAGCAGCGGCACGTCGCCATTGAGCCGCAGAAAAACCAGTTCGGGATGGGTTTCGCGGATGTCGAGCTGACGGTTCGCGCCGATGAACGAATCGACCTCGATGATCTTTTTGCCGAGATGCCAGAGCTGGCGCGACGCCTTGCTCTGCCCGCGCCGCGACGCTTCGGCATTGGCCTGGTCGGGATCGGTGAAATCCTGCCACAGCCAGCGCCGTGCGCCCCCGAACACGCGCGAGCCATGCGGACGCAGGGCTGCGCGGGCCAGACGATCACAGCCCCGATCGCCGTCCTCCGTCATCCCGATCGGGATATCGATCGCGGCGCGATCGAACATCTGATCGGCCAGCCACGACACGTCACCGGGAAACGCAATATCCCGGCGCTCGCCGTCCAGCGTGACCGCGACCCAGCCGCGCGAAAACCCGTCGAGCCCGATCGCGATCATGGTTGAGGCTCCCGCCTCAGCCCAGATTCAACTCCTTGAAGAAGTCATTACCCTTGTCGTCGATGATGATGAAGGCCGGGAAGTCCACGATCTCGATGCGCCAGATCGCTTCCATGCCGAGTTCGGGATATTCCACCACCTCGACCTTCTTGATGCAGTGCTCGGCGAGATTCGCCGCGGCACCGCCGATCGAACCGAGATAGAAGCCGCCATATTTCTTGCAGGCTTCGCGCACAGCGGGCGCTCGGTTGCCCTTGGCTACCATCACCATCGAGCCCCCCGCCGCCTGGAACTGATCGACGAAGGAATCCATGCGGCCGGCGGTGGTCGGCCCGAACGCGCCCGAGGCATAACCGTCCGGGGTCTTGGCCGGACCGGCATAATAGACCGGGTGATTCTTGAAATAGTCCGGCAGCGGCTCGCCGTTCTCCAGCCGCTCGCGCAGCTTGGCATGCGCGGAGTCGCGGGCCACGATCATGGTGCCGGACAGCGACAGCCGGGTCTTGGTCGGGTATTGCGACAGCGTCGACAGGATGTCCTTCATCGGCTGGTTGAGATCAATCTTGACAACCTCGCCACCGAGCGCCTCCTCCACCGCCGGCAGGTATTGCGCCGGGTGATGCTCGAGCTCCTCGAGATAGACACCGTCGCGGGTGATCTTGCCCAGCACCTGGCGGTCCGCCGAGCACGACACGCCGAGGCCGATCGGCAAAGAGGCGCCGTGGCGCGGCAGCCGGATCACGCGGACGTCGTGGCAGAAATACTTGCCGCCGAACTGCGCGCCGACGCCGGAGGCCTGAGTCATCTTCAGGATTTCCTGCTCCATCTCGAGGTCGCGGAAGGCATTGCCGTCGGCCGAACCGGTGGTCGGCAGGGCGTCGAGATAGCGCGCCGAGGCCAGCTTCACCGTCTTCATGCACAGTTCGGCCGAAGTGCCGCCAATCACGATAGCGAGGTGGTAGGGCGGGCACGCCGCGGTGCCCAGCGTCATGATTTTCTCTTTCAGGAACGCCAGCATACGGTCCTTGGTCAGGACCGAGGGTGTGGCCTGGAACAGAAAACTCTTGTTGGCGGAACCGCCACCCTTGGCCATGAACATGAACTTGTAGGCGTCGTCGCCCTCGGCATAGATCTCGCACTGCGCCGGCATGTTGTTGGCGGTGTTCTTCTCCTCGAACATCGACAGCGGTGCGACCTGCGAATAGCGCAGGTTGCGGCGCAGGTAGGCGTCGCGCGCGCCTTCGGCCAAAGCGGCCTCGTCATCTCCGTCGGTGAGCACACGAAAGCCCTTTTTGCCCATGATGATCGCAGTGCCGGTGTCCTGGCACATTGGCAGCACGCCGCCGGCGGCGATATTGGCGTTCTTCAGGAAGTCGAAGGCGACGAATTTGTCGTTCGGGCTGGCCTCGGGATCGTCGAGGATTTTGCGCAGCTGCGCCAGATGGCCGGGCCGCAGATAATGGTTGATGTCGCCGAACGCCGCCTCGGACAATGCCAGCAACGCGTCGCGCGACACCACCAGCATCTCCTTGCCCAGCACCGTCTCCACCCGGACGCCTTCGCTGCTGATCTTGCGATAGGGCGTGGTGTCGGGGCCCAGCGGAAACAGCGGGGTGTGCTTGTAGGGCGGCACGGCTTTGGGTGTCGGCACGGCGATCGGCGCATTCATGGGCGGGGCCTCGGCAGGATGAATTTGCGGCCCTTGTAGGCGCTTTCAGCCATGTTTTGAAGCGTTCAAAATGGCAGGGCAGCGCGGCGACAGGAGGACGCCCCAAAGCTCATTTCCCAGGGTCCGCTCGGCATGAAATATACCGAGCACCACGGTGCGGCCGCGCCCTTGCACGAACGCCTCGGCCGGGTTTCAATCCGCGCCGGGGGCACTCATGAAAAACCGATCCGGACTTCTCGCGCTGTTACTTCCTGGAATGCTCGCGCTGGCCGCCACGCCTGCGCGCGCCGATCGTTGCGATGATCTTGCCCGTCAGCTCAAGGGCCAGATCGACGGCCTCGGTGTCGGGCGCACCGCCGCCAATGTGATCTACCTGTCGCATCCGGCGGCAAGGCAGGTCCGGCTCGGCTGCGCCAGCCGTAGCGTCAGCAATGAATTCTACGCCACCACCGACAGCCGCAAACCATCGCCGGCGTTTTTCGACCTTGTCGCCAGCGCTTCGGCGATCGTGTTCACCATCCCGAAGCCGGATACGTTGAAAGGCGCGACGCGCTGCATGGGCCGCATGGGGATCTTTCGCGGCGACGACGTGCAGACACGATATCGACGACTCGACATGCGCTGCACGCGCAACAAGACGAGTGCCAGCATCACGATTTCCCGCGGCAAGGACGAATGAAGCCGAAACAGGGCGGATTCATTCGCTTCCTTCGGTCTTGAAGATACAAATGTAACAAAGCCTGATCGTCGCCGTTTACCACGCTGCCCGATACAGGCCGCTGGTCTCAAATTGAAGCTATTGATTCATTTCTCCTTGTTGCTGCGCGCGCACGGTGGGCGCGATTGAAGCAACAAGGGAATTTCAGATGAGTGTTTCGAGTGTGAGCGCCGCGCCAGTCGTAGCGAATGTCAAGCCGATCGAGGCGCTGCCGCCCGCCGTCAAGAAGGCCGAAGACGATCGTAACGACTCCCGCGTAGCACCGCCGCCGCCGCGCGCCGCGCTGCCACCCGGTCAGGGCGCACGGATCGATCAGCTCGCCTGAGCGATTAGCGACGAACATACCAAACCAGGGCGCTGGGTCACGGATCCAGCGCCCTGTAATGCCGGAAGATGCCGTCCTCGTTGAACGCGATGCGGCGGTCGCTTTCCAGATAGGCCTTGATGTTCGGCCGTATCGCAACCCGGTCGCGCAGCTCGATCAGGGCGGGAATCTTTCGCTCAAACGCCTTCATCCGGTTCGGAAAGGCATAGCGTAGCCCCTCGATGATCTGGAACAGCGAGAGATCCACATAGGTCGCCTTGCGACCGGTGAGATAGGCGCCGTTGCCCGCGACCAGCAGTCGTTCAAAATAGCCGAGATATTTTGGCACCCGCTCAATCCAGAATTCCGCGGTACGCTTCTTCGCCGGCGCGCGCTGGTCCTCGTAATACAGCGACACGCCGAGCGGATGGTGGGTATCGTGCACCTCGGCAACAAAATCAGTGACCGTCAACTGCAACTGATGCAGCCACAGCCTTCCGGCTTCCGCTTTGGGCGCCAGGCCGTGGCGCGATCCGAGATAATGCAGGATATTGGCAGTCTGACCGATGACCAGCCGGCCGGCCTTGAGAAAGGGTGGCGCGAATGGCGGCATGTCCCCCCTGCCCTCGAGCATGCGCATCATCGAGGCTATGCCGCCCCTGCCGCGCGCCTTGTCCGTATAGTCAGCGGCGCTGTCTTCCAACGCCAGCCGAACATATTCGCCACGGCCCTGAATGGTCGGCCAGTAGTACAGTTCATATCGCATCGAAGCCCTCGCTCGTCACCTCACCGGATTAACGGAATATCGCGGTTTTCGTCTCGGGACGCGCCGTTACGTCCGGCTCGGCCACGGCCGCGCGGTATAGTTCACGGTTCCTCAACGCTGATTCACGATCCATGGAATATAGCCGCGGATAAGAATACCCCAACACGACCGGTTAAGTCCGCCCGCTTATCATTATACACGGCAGACTGCGATCTGCCGGAAGCTTCGAGTGATGTTATGTTTTTCATCCATCAATTGCTGGTCATGGCCGTTGGCGCGGTATGCCTGTTCGGCAGCTGGGTCGGCATGCGCCACTTTGCCCGCGCCCGCGCCACGGCGGGCGCGACACGCCATGGCTGGCTGTTCATCGCCTCGGTTGGCACCGGCGCCGCACTATGGGCCTCCACCTTTCTCTCCATCCTGGCGCTGCAGCCGTCGCTGAACAGTGGCTTCGAGTTGCTGCCGACCGTCGCCACGCTGCCGATCGCGATCCTGTCCTGCCTTCTCGGCTTTGAAATCGGCAGCCGACACCGCCTGACGCTGGCACCGGAACTCGGCGGCCTGGTCATGGGCATCGGCATCCTGGCGATGCATTACATCGGGTTGATGGCGTGGCACATTGCCGGCACCATTCAGTGGAATGTCTACGGCGTGGCGATCATCCTGCTGCTGTGTCTCAGCCTCAGCGCGCTTTCGGTGAACCGCGCCAACCGTCCGGTGACGCGCTGGTGCCGCCACGGCGCCGCCGTCGTGCTGGCGGTCATGATCTGCGCCATGCATTACGCGATGGCGGCGGCGGTCCACATGGTGCCTGAGCCGGCCATGACGCTCGCGCCCGGGCTGGTCCCGGCCCCCGTGCTCGGCGCCGGCGTCCTGCTGGCAGTGCTCTTGATGATGGGTAGCGGTTTCTCATCCTATATCATCGATCTGCGCGCGCGCACCGAATCCGCCGAGCGCATCCATCAACTGTCGTTCAACGACACCATGACCGGGCTGCCGAACCGCATCGCCTTCAACGAGCGGCTTTCCTTCGCTGCCGTGGAATCGCATGAGCTGGCGCAGAAGCTCGCGGTGTTCGCGATCGATCTCGACGGCTTCAAGGACATCAACGAAATGTTCGGCCACGGCGGCGGCGACCAATTGCTGATCGAGGCTGCCGACCGGATGCGTGGCGTCCTCGGCCCCGGCGAGTTTCTGGCGCGGCAGAGTAGCGACGAATTTCTGGGCTTGCAGCTGTCCGGCAATCATCCCGCCGACGCGGCGAAATTCGCCGGGCGCCTGGTCGATGTGTTCAACAAGCCGTTCAAAGTGCAGGGCCAGAGCATCAGACTCACCGCTTCCGTCGGCTATTCGGTGTTCCCGACTGACACCCGGGAGCGCGAACAGGTGCTCAGCAACGCCAAGCTGGCGATGCAGCGTAGCAAGAGCCAGCGGCGCGGCGCGATCTGCATGTACCAGCGCGAAATGGACGACGCCGCGCGCGCCCGCCGCGCGCTGGCGCGCGACCTGCAAAGCGCGACCGAAAACGGCGAGCTCGAATTGCATTATCAGCTGCAGGCCTCGCTGGAGGATGGCTCGATCTGCGGCTCGGAGGCGCTGATGCGCTGGAACCATCCCAATCGCGGCCTGATTTCACCGGCTGAATTCATCCCGCTGGCAGAGGAGACCGAGGCGATCATTGCGATGGGACAGTGGGCGCTACGTACCGCATGCCGCGACGCGGCCGCGGGCGCGCTTCCCGGCATCATCGCGGTCAACCTGTCGCCGGTACAGTTCAGCCGTGACGATCTCGCGGAGACCATCCACGCTATCCTGATCGACACAGGGCTGTCGCCGCGCCGGCTCGAAGTCGAAATTACCGAATCGACGCTGATGTCCGACCAAACCCGAAGTCTGCAGATTCTCCGTCGGTTGAAAGCAATGGGCATCTCGATCGCGATGGACGATTTCGGTACCGGTTATTCGTCGCTGGCCACGCTGCACGCGTTTCCGTTCGACAAGATCAAGCTCGATCAGTCGTTTGTACGGCGAATTCCCGACGATTCCGCCGCCCGCGCCATCGTACGCACAATACTGGCACTGGGCCGCAGCCTCGGCACGCCGGTGCTGGCGGAAGGCATCGAGACCCGGGCCCAGTGGGATTTTCTGCTGAATGAAGGCTGCGACAAGGGCCAAGGCTATCTGTTCGCGAGGCCGGTGCCGCTTGCAAAGCTGCCGGCGGCGATAGTGGCCGCTGAGAAGTTTTCGCATGATGAGGCGCCGTCGATAAATGCACCGAAAGATAAACTCGCCGTCGCCTGAAGGCGTCCGTTTCCCGGACGCAGCGCAGCGCGCAAGGCTGCGTCCGGGGCACATCTGAGTGACGCGAGCGACGACTAGTTCGTCGCAAAGCAGTACAGCAGGCCGTCGCCGCCGGTCGTCTTCAGGTCGGCTTGCGAGCAGCCGCCATCCGGACCGCGCGACGGATGCGAGGTGTTCCATGATTTCGCCGGCGGCTGGTCATCAAGTCCGATGCGATCGATGTGACCGACCATCGCGGCGCCCTGGACGCTGCTTGTCCAGTTCTTGCAAGTGCGGTCCTCTCCGGCGGCAAAGGCCGTGCCGTCAGGTTGCGAGCCGGTCAGCACATCATGGCGATTCGGGGTATCGCCACGGCCGTTGATGACCTCGCCCTTCTCGCTCAGCGAGGTCTGCTTCGATAGATTATTGCTGCCGTGCAATTCGGCAACATCTTTGGCAACCACCGCGCCCTTGGCATTTTTCCATGGACCTGCGCCAATCCGGTCACGGGCATTGATCGCCGGCTGGCCGTCGACTGGCTGCGTCGACAGATAGGCACGCCAGGTTTTGGCGCCGGCGCCCGCGGCCTGCGCCAGCGTCTGGCACTGGTTGTCGGCGCCGGCGAGGCCGCCGAGATTGCCGCCATTACCGATGCCGGCGCTGGTGACGAAGAAGCTGGTGTCAATGCCCTGCGCCGTGGCGGGCTGTGCCGTCACCAAAGTGACGGCGATGGCGCCGGCACACAGGCCGACACGCGAGATCGTTATAAAGTGATCGGACATGGTTCCTCCCGTTGATTTCAGCAAAGCCGTCGCAATGAAAACGGCGTCGCAACAGATCAACACGACGCTGCGCGGATTATTCCCAGCATCGCTGGAATTGACCTTTAATCCGGCAAAGAAAAAGGGCGCCGCGGAATCATCCGCGGCGCCCTTCTCCAATCGATGTCCGCGGGCTTAGGCCTGCTGGATAGCCGACAGCTCCCAGCTGGCGTTCTTCGGTCGCACGAAGGTCCAGACTTCGGTGGCTTCGGTCGGCGCGTCACTGCCGGCGACCAGACGGTCGGTGCCGCGCTCCAGTGTCTTGTCGATGAAGGTGAAGCGCATCGCGACGGAGGCGTAGTCGGTCTCGCCTTCGCGCCAGGATTCCGCAAGGTCGCCCTGCAACAGCTTGACGTTGGACACCTTGTTGACGTCGTTGCGGGCCTTGTTCTCTTCAAGATCCTTGGTGAAGTACGAGACCATTTCCGGCGTTGCCAGGGTGTGCAGCTTGGCCACGTCCTCTTCCGACCAGGCGGCCTGCACGTCCACAAGCAGCTTCTCGAAGGCTTCGTAGTCGGCCGGCACGATTTCCAGCGGAGCGGCGTTGGCGCCGATGCCAAAACCGGTACGATAGCTGGTCTGCGCGCCCGGGCCGACGTCGGGTCCGGCCGCCGGGCCGGCATACGCCGACCCGGTCTGGTTCTGGTTGCGGCGCTGCCACCATGACATTGCGAGGCGCACGACAATGATGATCAGGCCGACCTGCAGGATCAGGCCGAAGATCGACGACAGGCCACCGAGGCCGGAGAACATGCCGCCGCCGAACAGCATGCCGAGCAGGCCGGCGCCAAGGAAGCCGGCGGCGAGGCCGCCGAGCATGCCCATGCCCGGACGGTTGAAGAAGCCGCCCTTGGCCGCGCCCGCTGCGGGCGCCGCG
>JACMOT010000119.1 GCA_014377915.1 Tardiphaga sp. | reverse complement strand
TGATCTGCGCCAGCGTGCCTGAAGCGGCGATGACGCCCGAAGCGATGCGCTTGTCGTAGCCGTAGCGCAGCATCACCGGCAGCGAGATCAGGCCCATCGAGATCACCGAGGCGGCCACCACGCCGGTGGTCGCGGCCAGCAGCGCGCCGACGAAAATGACCGCGTAGGCGACGCCGCCGCGGATCGGCCCGAACAGTTGGCCGATGGTGTTGAGCAGGTCCTCGGCCATGCCGGATCGCTCCAGGATCAGGCCCATGAAGGTGAAGAAGGGGATCGCCAGCAGCGTGTCGTTGGCCATGATGCCGAAGATCCGGTTCGGCAGCGCCTGCAGCAGTTCGGGCTTGAGCAGCCCCAGTTCGATGCCGACAAAGCCGAAGAACAGGCCGTTGGCCGCCAGCGAGAACGCCACCGGAAAGCCCGAAAGCAGGAAGATGACCAGCGTCGCGAACATGATGGGCGCGAGGTTAGCGATGATGAATTGTTCCATGTGTCCCCGTTGGTGCTTTTATTATTGTGGACCGGCTGATTACTGAAGCTGGTTGGCGGCCTTGATGGCTTCGACTTCTTCTTCCGGCGTGGTGACGTGCCTGGCGAATTCGTGGCCGTCGATGCGGCCGGCCAAAAATTCGATGCGCTTGATGATCTCCGAGATCCCCTGCAGGATCAGCAGCCCGAAGGCGAGCAGCACCAGCAGCTTGGCCGGCCAGACGATCAGCCCGCCCGCGCTGCTGGACATCTCGGCGCTACTGAATGAGTAGCGCGCGAACGGAATGCCGTAAAAGAAGATCAGCAGGCAAACCGGCAGCAGGAACACCAGGTAGCCGAACAGGTCGATCCAGACCTGGGTGCGCTTCGAGAAGTGGCTGGTGACGACGTCGATGCGCACGTGCTCGTCGCGCTTGAGGGTGTGGGCGCTGGCCAGCATGAATACCGCGGCGAACAGGTACCACTGGATCTCGAGCCAGCTGTTGGAGCTCATCTTGAAGAGGTAGCGCACCAGCGCGTTGACGGCGCAGATGATGACCGCGGCCAGCAGCGCCCAGCTCACGGCGCCGGCGATTTTTTCATTGAGCTTGTCGATGGCGCGCGAGAGGGACATGAACATGGGCGGCTTCCGGTGGGTTAGTTGGCCAGCTGGCCGCGCACGCGGGCGATCGCTTCGCGCACCTGGCGCGGCGCGGTGCCGCCGACATGGTCGCGCGCGGCGACCGAGCCTTCCAAAGTCAGCACGGCGAAGACGTCGTCGCCGACCAGCGGCGAGAACTCGCGCAGCTTCTCGAGCGACATCTCCGACAGGTCGCACCTGGCGTCGTCGCAGGCGCGCACCGCGCGCGCCACGGCTTCGTGGGCATCGCGGAACGGCAGGCCTTTCTTGACCAGGTAGTCGGCCAGGTCGGTGGCGGTGGCATAGCCTTGCAGCGCGGCCGCACGCATGGCTTCCGGCTTGACGGTGATCCCGCCGGCCATGTCGGCGAAGATGCGCAAGCTGTCGACGACGGTGTCGACGGTGTCGAACAGCGGCTCCTTGTCTTCCTGGTTGTCCTTGTTGTAGGCCAGCGGCTGGCCCTTCATCAGGGTGATCAAGCCCATCAGATGGCCGACGACGCGGCCGGTCTTGCCGCGTGCCAGCTCGGGCACATCGGGGTTCTTTTTCTGCGGCATGTTGGACGAGCCGGTGGTGTAGCGGTC
>JACMOT010000118.1 GCA_014377915.1 Tardiphaga sp. | reverse complement strand
GCGGCGACCACCGCGATACGGGTCTGCCGCCGTGCCGTCCCGGGGGCGCTGTAACCCACGCTGTCGCCGCGCTCGACCTGGCGGATCTGCACGATGCGGGCCTTGAGATCGATCACCGGCGCCATCGGATTGTCGGCCTCCGGCGTCGGGTTGGCGCCGTACAGCGCGGCCCCCGGCCGCAGCAGATCGAACATGAAGGAGGAGCCGAGGAAGATGCCGGAGGAATTGGCCAGCGAGGCCGGCACGCCGGAAAACAGGTGCGCGACCTCGCGAAAGGCAGCGACCTGTCTGGCGTTGAGCGGGTGGTTGAGTTTCTCGGCGCAGGCGAGGTGGCTCATCACCAGCGTGATGCCGTGATTGCCGGCGCTGATGCGCGGCGCCAGCCCCTGTGCATCGAGCGCGCTGAGGCCGAGACGGTTCATGCCGGTGTCGACATGGATGGCGGCGCCGCCGCTCCAGCCGGTGCGACGGCAGAACATGTCCCATTCCGCCAGTTCCTGGAGGTCGCCGATCACCGGCTGGGCATTGATCGAAGCTAGAATATCGCCGGAATTCTGCAGCAGGCCGTTCAGCACATAGAGCGCGGCATCGGGCGCGGCCGCGCGCGCCGCGCGGGCCTCGTCGAGCGTGGCCACGAAGAAGGTCTTGCAGCCGACGCCGACCAGCGTGCGCACCACCGGATCGATGCCGCAGCCATAGGCGTCGGCCTTGACCGCCGCGCCGCATTCGGCGGGCAGGCCGGCCTTTTCCAGCTTGCGCCAATTCGCCGCGATGGCGTCGAGGTCGATGGTCAGCACGCCGGTGGCCGCGGCAAGGTCGGCGTCAGGCGACAATGCACCGCTGCCGGACAATGATTTGGGATCAGACACAACATTCATGGGCATTCCTGACGCGCAACGCATCACGTGATTGCGGACAGAATTGATCAACCGCGCTGCACAATAAGCGCGGGTGGAAGATGGTTCAACCGTGCCGCGTCGCTGTCTGCAGCAAGGCCTGCGGCTTTGGCGCGATCGTGACCAGACCGCCGATGATCACCAGCGCGGTGGTCACGACCATGATGATAAAGCCTTTTCCTGGCAGATGCAGGACGCGCTCTTCGAGCCGTGCCAGCCGATCCCTGACGTCACGAACGTCGGTGCGCAACTCGGAGACATCGCGCTTGATGTATTCGGCATCACTCTGCAGCTTGACGATCTCGGCGAGCGTGAGATCGGGCGAGCGGCTTCGTGGCTGCGCCGAACCCGTTTCGGGCGATGTCGATATGGGAGGTGTCCTGGACATCCATCCGGCTCGCGGGTTTGCGTCGGAAGCTCATACATTAATCAGAATTGATTGACCTGAGAAGTCACCGGCCGTGACGTTTGTCGGTCAGGTCGGCTTTACTCGTGATGGGGCTGCAGATGGCTCTCGCCGACCAGATCGCTGAAGCGGGTGAACTGGCCCTCGAACTGCAGCTCGACGGTGCCGGTCGGGCCGTGGCGCTGCTTGGCGATGATGACTTCGGCGCGGCCGTGCACCAGCGACATGTCGAGCTGCCACTTCTCGTGTTCCGGCGTGCCGGGCCGCGGCTCCTTGTTCTGCAGATAGTATTCTTCGCGGTACACGAAGATCACCGCGTCGGCGTCCTGCTCGATCGATCCGGATTCACGCAAGTCGGAGAGCTGCGGGCGCTTGTCGTCGCGGCTTTCGACCTGACGCGACAGCTGCGACAGCGCGATCACCGGGCAGTTCAGCTCCTTGGCCAGGGCCTTCAGGCTGGTGGTGATCTCGGTGACTTCCTGCACGCGGTTGTCGGAACGCTTGCCGGAGCCCGACAATAGCTGGATGTAGTCCACCATGATGACGT
>JACMOT010000117.1 GCA_014377915.1 Tardiphaga sp. | reverse complement strand
GCTCGACGCACCAGATGCCGTTGTTTCCCGGTACCGGCGCGTCCGGCGAACGCGGCGAGCACGATACCGTGGTGAATGCGCCGCTGGCCGATGGCGACGGCGGCGCCAGGTTTCGCGCCGCGTTCGAGAACCTGATCCTGCCGCAGCTGCGGAAATTCGCGCCCGAGCTGATCATCATCTCCGCTGGCTTCGACGCGCATCGCCGTGATCCGCTCGCCTCGCTCAATCTCGACGCAGAGGATTTCGGCTGGGTCACCCGCAAGCTGATGGACGTTGCTGACAAGAGCGCCGGCGGTCGCATTGTCTCGGTGCTCGAGGGTGGCTATGATCTCCAGGGGTTGAAGGAATCGGTGGCAGCCCATGTCACCGCGCTGATGGGCGATTGATTCCCCGTTACACTCCGCCCTCAAACATGCAGTCGAACCCGCGCCGGCCCGGCGCGATCAGGAACGAGATATGGCCGAACCCAGCTATGCGGACGTCAGGAAGCTGAGCTTCGAACGCGCGATCGAGGAACTCGAAACCATCGTGAAGCGGCTGGAGGACGGCAAGGTTCCGCTGGAAGAATCGGTGGCCATTTACGAGCGTGGGGAAGCCCTTAAACGACGCTGCGATGAATTGCTGCGCCATGCCGAAGCCCGGGTCGACAAGATCACCACGGATTCAAACGGCAAGGTCACCGGCACCGAGCCGCTCGACGTCGAATAACCGCCGGCATCCGCCGCCGAATTAGCGCTTGGCGCATCTATCGGGCTCCTTATAGTCCGCTGTCAGTTCGGGGAACCAGCGTGCGCGTCCAGCACCGTCATGTCATCTATGTACAGGGATACGATCCGCGGGGCCTCGCGCAGTATTACCGCATGTTTCGTACCGAACTTCGCAAGTTCGGGCGGCTGTACAACCTTGCCACCACGGTCAGCCGGCCAAAGGGCCCGCCCGACGGCGAATCCGCCTCCTGGACCATCGAAACCGCCGGCGACGGCTGGCAGACCCGGACCGATTACGACTTCCTGCGCTGGGAAGATCTGATCCAGCGCGACCTGGCCTGGCCGATCTGGAAAACGCTGGCTTACGCCATCGCGATCTACTGGCGGCTGGTATTTTCCGGCACCATGGGACGGTTCTGGTCGGCGCACTGGCGCTTCGCCACCTTCATCAGCTACCCGCATATCCTGCTCCTCAACGAGGCGATCTGGTCCGCCGGTGTGGCCTGGGCGTTTGGATTCGGGCTGCAATGGCTCGGAATCCACGGCTTTCTGGTCGGCGCCAGCGCGCTGGCCGTATTTGTGGCCGTGCTCGGCACGCTGCTGAAAACCACCGAGAACCTCAGCTATCTGCTGTATCTGATGTCCGACACGATCTTCACCTGGCAGTTCTCCCACGGCCAGCGGCCTGACTGGGACGCCCGGATCGATCGCTTTGCGCGGCATCTGGTTACTGTCGCCCAAACCAGCGACGCGCAGGAGATCGTACTGGTCGGCCACAGCTCCGGCTCGTTCCTCGGCTCCGAAATCCTCGCCCGCGCCTTGAAGCTCGATCCCGAGCTTGGCCGCCACGGGCCTCGCATGGTGCTGCTGACGCTGGGCGGCAACATGCCCATTGTCGGTTTTCACCGCGCCGCCACCGGCTTTCGCGACAATTTGCGACGGCTGGCGATCGAGCCATCGATCGACTGGATCGACTGCCAGTCGCGCAAGGACGTGATGAACTTTTTCCCGTTTGACCCTGTTGCCGGCCACGGCATCGACGCCGGTAAAGCCAAGCGCAACCCGACGATCGTCCCGGTCCGGTTCCGCGAAATCATCCGACCAGAGCATTACGAGCGCTTCCGCTGGAAGTTCTTCCGGGTGCATTTCCAGTTCGTCATGGCCAATGAGCGCCCGCATGCCTATGATTTCTACATGATCGTGTGCGGCCCGGTGCCATTGAAGGAACGCGTCAACCAGCCCGCAGCGGCGCTCGCGATGGCGTCCACGGAGCCACAGACCCGCGAAAATGCATGGCAAAAGCTCGATCTGGGCCCGAACAGCGCTCTTAACGACAAGCCGGAACCGGTGATTCGCCGCCTCGGGTAATCGCCTACGCACATATGGACCCGATTCCGATCTGCCAAAACTGGCGGCGCGGCGGGTGGCTTTGGCCGCCGCTATGGTGTAAAGGGACTGAGACTATGCGCTGACGGTCAGGCTGAAATGCCGCCTGTTAACGTTTATAAGCGCTTCAACCGTCTGGCGAAATGTTCGGACGGACGGGGCTGCTGAATGTGCTAGATATCACAGTCAAACAGCGGGGCCCATTATAAGGCCTCGAACAAGGCTTCCCGGTTCTGGAGGCTGCGGTGTCGGGAGAGTGGCTGTGCGCGAGCGCCGGCCTGCTCCGATGTCAGGCGCAGCCCCGGACATGTAAAATTGGAATAGTGCCGTGACCGATTTTAGTAAGACACCTCTGCTCGATACCATCAAGACTCCGGAAGACCTCCGCAAGTTGAAGGTCGAGCAGATCCGCCAGGTCGCCGACGAGTTGCGTCAGGAGACCATCGACGCGGTGTCGGTGACCGGTGGCCATTTCGGCGCCGGCCTCGGCGTCGTCGAGCTGACGACGGCGATTCATTATGTCTTCGATACGCCGCGCGACCGCCTGATCTGGGATGTCGGCCACCAGGCCTATCCGCACAAGATCCTGACCGGACGCCGCGACCGCATCCGTACACTGCGTACTCCGGGCGGTCTGTCCGGCTTCACCAAGCGCACCGAGAGTGGCTACGATCCGTTTGGCGCCGCGCATTCCTCGACCTCGATCTCCGCCGGCCTCGGCATGGCCGTCGCCCGTGACCTGTCGGGCGGCAAGAACAATGTTATCGCCGTGATCGGTGACGGCGCGATGTCAGCCGGCATGGCCTATGAGGCGATGAATAACGCCGGTGCGATGAATTCCCGCCTGATCGTGATCCTCAACGACAACGACATGTCGATCGCCCCGCCGGTCGGCGCGATGTCGGCCTATCTGTCGCGAATGTATTCGGGCAAGACCTACCGCTCGCTGCGCGAAGCCGCCAAGCAGCTCGGCAAGCACCTTCCGAAGGTGATCGCCGACCGCGCCGAGCGCGTTGAAGAGTATTCCCGTGCCTTCATGGCCGGCGGTGGCACCCTGTTCGAAGAGCTCGGCTTCTATTACGTCGGCCCGATCGATGGCCATAATCTCGACCATTTGCTGCCGGTGCTGCAGAACGTCCGCGATATGGAGACCGGCCCGATCCTGGTCCACGTCGTGACGCAAAAGGGCAAGGGTTACGGCCCGGCGGAAGCGGCCGCGGACAAGTACCATGCCGTCGTCAAATTCGACGTCGCCACCGGCGCGCAGTCCAAGTCCAAGCCGAACGCGCCCTCCTACCAGAATGTGTTCGGCGCCTCGCTCGTCAAGGAAGCCGAGAAGGACGACAAGATTGTCGCCATCACCGCGGCGATGCCGTCGGGTACCGGTGTCGACATCTTCAACAAGGCATTCCCGGATCGCACTTTCGACGTCGGCATCGCAGAGCAGCATGCGGTGACCTTCGCCGCCGGCCTCGCCACCGAAGGCTACAAGCCGTTCTGCGCGATCTACTCGACCTTCCTGCAGCGCGGCTATGACCAGATCGTCCATGACGTGGCGATCCAGGGCCTGCCGGTGCGCTTCGCCATCGACCGCGCCGGTCTGGTCGGCGCCGACGGCGCCACCCATGCCGGGTCGTTCGACAATTGCTACCTCGGCTGTCTGCCCGGTTTCGTCATCATGGCGGCCTCGGACGAGGCTGAACTGGTGCACATGGTCGCCACCCAGGTCGCCATCAATGACCGCCCCAGCGCGCTGCGCTATCCGCGCGGCGAAGGTCGCGGCGTCGAGATGCCGGAAGTCGGTATCCCGCTGGAAATCGGCAAGGGCCGCATTGTCCGCGAGGGGACCAAGATCGCGCTGCTGTCGTTCGGCACCCGTCTCGCCGAATGCGAGAAGGCCGCCGACGAACTGGCCGCTCATGGCCTGTCCACCACCATCGCCGATGCGCGCTTCATGAAGCCGCTCGACGAAGACATGATCCTGAAGCTGGCGCGCGACCACGAGATCCTGCTGACCATCGAGGAAGGCTCGATCGGCGGCTTCGGCAGCCACGTGATGCAGTTCCTGTCCGACAGCGGCATGCTGGACGGCGGCCTGCGGATGCGTTCGCTGGTGCTCCCCGACGTGTTCCAGGACCATGATTCGCCGGCCGCGATGTATGGCCGCGCCGGCCTCGACGCCAAGGGCATCGTCACCAAGGTGTTCGAGACCCTCGGCAAGGATTTTACCGCCGAGACCGTGAAGCTGGCCTGAGCTGTCATTCCGGGCGAGCGCGGCGCAAGCCGCGATCGAACCCGGGATCTCGACATGTTCAAAACATTTCGAGGTTCCGGGTCTGCCCTCCGGCCGGCTTCGCCGACCGAAGTGCATCCCGGAACGACGAGAAGGCGTCTTTCATGAAAATCTACCTCGCCGGCCCCGACGTGTTCCTGCCGGACGCCGTCGCCATCGGCCGCCGCAAGGTCGAGATCTGCGCGCGCCATGGCCTGACCGGGCTCTACCCGCTCGATAATTCCGTTGATCTTTTTGCGCCCAATGCCTCGCTCCAGATTTTTCGCGGCAACGAGGCCATGATGACCGAGGCCGACGCGATCATCGCCAATCTGACGCCGTTCCGCGGCCCCGGCGCCGATGCCGGCACGGTCTACGAACTCGGTTTCATGGCTGGTCGCGGGAAAATTTGTTTCGGATACGCCAACGATCCGACGCTCTATGTCGACCGCGTGCGCAGCCGCACCAATGTCACCTCACAGGACGGCCGCCGAGTCGATGCCGAAGGCCTCACCGTGGAAGACTTTGGCCACACCGACAATCTGATGATGATCCACGCGCTCGAGCTATACGGCGCGCCGCTGGTCCTGCCGCGCGAAAAGCCCGCGGACCCTGGGCACGACCTCACCGCCTTCGAGGCCTGCGTGCGGCTCGCCGCCGACCGCGCCGCGCGCTGATGGCCAAACGCAGCATCAACACGCCGACCCCGCGAAAACGCGCCGACCTGCTGCTGGTCGAGCGCGGCCTGTTCGAGAGCCGCGCCCGGGCGCAGGCAGCGATCGAGGCCGGGCTGGTCGTCGCTGACGACAGGCTGGTGGGCAAGGCATCCGAGAGCATCGCCGAGGACGCGATCATCCAGGCCGAGCCGGCGCACCCTTGGGTGTCGCGCGGCGGCGTCAAACTGTCCGGCGCGCTGGAGCGCTACCCTGTCGAGATCGAGGATCATGTCTGCCTCGACGTCGGGGCCTCCACCGGCGGCTTCACCGAGGTGCTGCTGGCGAACGGCGCCAGCCTGGTGTTCGCGATCGACGTCGGCCGCAGCCAGTTGCATCCGTCGCTGCATGGCCATCCGAAGATCGTATCCTTGGAAGAGACCGACATTCGCGCCTATGAAAACAAGCGACTGCCGGCGCGCCCTGACGTGGTAGTCATCGACGTCAGCTTCATCTCGCTGAAGGCGGTGCTGCCGGTGGCGCTGTCGCTGGCGGCCTCGCCCATGCATCTGCTGGCGCTGATCAAGCCGCAATTCGAGGCGCCGCGGCAAAATACCAAGCGCGGCATCATCAAGGATCCGGCTGTACACCAGGCGGTGTGCGACGATATCGCGGCATTCGCGGCGACACAGGGTTGTACCGACATTGAAATCTTCCCCTCAGCCATCGCCGGCGGCGACGGCAATCTCGAATTCTTCCTCGGTGCCCGCCGTGGGTGAACGCCTGACCATCGACCATGTCGGCCAACGCGGCGACGGCGTGGCCTATGCGGGCGGCGCTACGGTATTCGTGCCGTATACGCTCGGCGGCGAGGCAGTCGAGGCAACGCTCGTCCCCGGCCATGCGGAGCGCCGCAAACTCGAACACGTCGAGACCGCCAGCCCGGAGCGTATCACGCCGTTCTGCCAGTATTTCGGCCGCTGCGGCGGCTGCGCGATCCAGCACTGGCAGCCTGATCCCTATCAGGCATGGAAGCGCCAGATCGTGGTCGATACGTTGGCGCATGCGCGCATCGAATGTCTGGTTGATCCGATCATCGACGCCCACGGCGCCGGCCGTCGCCGCATCACGGCGCATGCCAGGCGCGGCGGCGACAATGAGATTCGCGTCGGCTTCTCCGCCGCCGCCAGCCACGCCATCGTGGCGATCGACGATTGCCCGATCCTCGACCCCGGCCTGAAGGGCGCGCTCGACGTCGCCCGCGCGATCGCGCTGTTGCTGAAGCCGACCGATAAGCCGCTCGATATTCAGGTCACGGCGGCCAGCAACGGCCTCGACGTCGATGTCCGCGGCACCGGCCCGCTGCCGACGCCGCTGATCGCCAGGCTGTCGCTGCTCGCCGAGCAATACAAGCTCGCCCGCCTCACGCGCCACGGCGAGTTGGTGCTGATGCGCACGCCGCCGGTGATCACGGTCGGCAAGGCGCAGGTGGTGCTGCCGCCGGGCTCGTTCCTGCAGGCCACCGCCGCCGGCGAGGAAGCGCTAGCGGAACTGGTCGTGAAAGCCTGCAAGGGCTCGAAGCTGATCGTCGACCTGTTCTGCGGCGTCGGACCGTTCGCGCTGCGGCTCGCCGCGAAATCGCGCGTCATGGCTTACGACTCCGACGAAGGCGCGATCCTGTCGCTGCGGCAGGCGGTGAAAGACACGTCCGGCCTGAAGCCGATCACAGCCGCCGTGCGCGACCTGTTTCATCGCCCGCTGGTTGCGCAAGAACTGCGCGATGTCGATTGCGTCGTGTTCGATCCGCCGCGCCAGGGGGCGCAGGCGCAGGCCGAGAAGCTCGCCGCCAGCAAGGTCAAGACCGTGGTTTCCGTCTCCTGCAACGTGCAAAGCTTCGTGCGCGACGCGAAGATCCTGATCGACGGCGGCTACAGGATCGACAGTGTCACGCCGGTCGACCAGTTCAGGCACACCCCGCATGTGGAGTTGGTGGCAAGGTTCAGAAGGTAGTCGCGCTTCTTACTTCCCTCCTTGTGGGCGAAGGTGGCACGGCCGGAGGCCGCGACGGATGAAGGGTCCCACAGAGTAATGATAGGGTAGGTTAGCGCGAAGCGCGTAACCCACCGCCCTTCTCCATCGCAAATCGGCCGGTGGGTTACGGCGCAAGGGCGCCTAAACCCACTTTGCAACCTGAACGCTCACCTTCCCCAGCGGTCCTGCCAGATCTTCTCACCAATCATGCAATTGACCCGCGATTCGCGCGGGCCGGCGACTGGAATGGCGCGCGGCTCCGGCACCAGACCGGCGACTTCCATCACCAGCTTGGTGCGGATCGCTTCCTTGAACTTGTCGCGCTCCTTGATGGTCACCACGAACGAGCCGGGGCCACCGACCACGCAATCCTCATAGTACCAATCGAGATTCTCGATATCCATCGTCGAATAGGATGGCTCCTTGGCCATGATCGGCAGGCCGTTGATGACGATGCCTTTCGAGACCGCCTCGTCGCGCGCGAGGGTGACAGGCGCGCCATTATTGTTCGGCCCGTCGCCGGAAATGTCGATGACGCGGCGCAGGCCATGCAGCGCGTTTTCCTCGAACAGCGGCATGGCGAAGTAGATCGCCCCTGAAATCGAGGTGCGCGAGGCGCGCCGGATCGGCGTCTTCATGATTTCGGCGGCCACCGCGTCGGCGGATTCCGGGCCGTCGATCACCCGCCAGGGAATGATCACCTTCTGGTCGGTGGAGGCCGCCCATTCGAAATAGGTAACGGCGATCTTGCCGGTCGGCCCGGTCTTCAAAGCAGCCAGGAATTCCTTGGAGACGATCGCCTGGGCATAGCCCTCGCGCTGGATCGCCAGCTCTTCCATGTCCATCGAATAGGAGACATCGACCGCCAGCACCAGCTCGACATCGACGACAGGATCAGGCTTGGCCTCGGACAATTGGAAGCTTGGCCCCGGCGCGGCGATACTCGCGACGTCACCTCCGGCGAACGCTCCCGCGACCAGTACCGCTCCAATCGAGACACACCAGCGCATAGCGGCCCTCCCGTCGAGACCGCGATCGTGACATGCAAATGACGGATCGCAAAGCAGGAACCGGCGCATGCGTTCACAATCAGGTCAGGCGTGCCGCAACGCTGGCGTGCGGATCGACAGCTTTCACCGGTGCCATTATGATGCCGCATCCGCCGCTCAGCGCTCCGGAGTTGTAGCTGAATGCCCGCGACCGTCACGACGCCCCGCACCAAGGCCAAACCCAAGGTCGAACGCCCGAAGCTGTACAAGGTGATCCTCGTCAACGACGATTTCACCCCGCGCGAATTCGTGACCCGGGTGCTGCAGGGGGAGTTCAAGATGACCGAGGACGAGGCCCACAAGGTGATGATCACCGCGCACAAGCTCGGCGCCTGCGTGGTCGCGGTGTTCACCCGCGACGTCGCCGAAACCAAAGCCACGCGCGCCACCGACGCCGGCCGCGCCAAGGGCTATCCGCTGCTGTTCACCACCGAGCCGGAGGAGTAGACCTCGTTTCCCGGACGCGCCGCGGCACCCTCGCGCCACTGCGCCGAGCCGGGATCCCGGATCTGCGAAGCGATATTTCGTATCGCATCGCGTCCGGGGCAAGTATTCTAACCGGCCTGCGTCTCTTCCACTCTCCCATAGACGTACTCAGCCTTCACAAATCCGGCGATCGGAAACTCACCGAGGTTCTCCCACCCCTCGCCGCCGATGTCGGCAAAGGCCGACGACGCCACGATGGTGCGGCCGAGACGGCCGGCAATTTTCTCCAGCCGCGCGGCCAGATTGACGGCCGGGCCGATGCAGGTGAAGTCCAGCCGATTGCCACCGCCGATGTTGCCATAGAGAATTTTGCCGACGTGCAAAGCAACGCCGAAGCGGAAGCGTTCGGTCACGTTGTCCGCGCTGGCATATTCCAATGCCGCCACGTTGGCGCGCGCCTCGGTCGCCGCGGCCAGTACGCGCGCGCAGACTTCCTGCTCGTTTCCATCAACAGGGAATACGGCGAGCAGCCCGTCGCCCATGAATTTCAGCACCTCGCCGCCGTGAGCGAGGATCGGCGCGACCTGGCAGTCGAAGTACAGGTTGAGGATTTCGACGATCTGCTCGGGCGGCAGCCGGTCGGACAGTGCGGTGAAGCCGCGCAGGTCTGACAGCCAGATCGCGGCGTGCATAGTCTCGGTATGGCCGCGGCGGATCTGTCCGCCGAGAATGCGCTCGCCGGCGCGGCTGCCGACATAGGTATCCAGCAGCGTCGAGGCCACGCGCCGCAGACCTATCACCTCGATCAGCCGGGTCAGCGGCGGCACCACCCGCTTGAGATCGGTCAATTGTCGGTCGCTGAACCCGCCGGGCTGTCTGGTCGTCCAGCTCGACGCGTGGACCCGTCCACCGACGAACAGCAATGGCATCGCCATATAGTCGGTGACGCCCTCGGCGCGCATATCGTCGAAAAACGGAAAATTGTTGTTGCCGGGATCGTCGAGCCGGCACCGCACCTCGGCGGCCTCCTGAAACACGATCGCCAGCGGGCTTCGCTTGAACTCGGGCGATTCCTGTATATCGAAGTCCACCGATCCGATGGTCACCTCTTGGCCATGACGCCAGATGAAATTGCGGCCGAAGATTTCCGGGTGCAACGTTCGCAGAAAGACCCCTACTCGCCACAGCGGCAGGCCCGCGGCAGTCAGGCGTTCGCAGCACTCCGCCATCATCCCGGCAGGCGTTGGCGAAGAGCGGGCGCCATCGGTCAGCCAGTCGGTGATTTCGGTGATCGCATCGGCTGACATGACGGGCTCTCGCGAACGGACCGGACGCCACGCCCGGGCATAGCTGTGAGACTAGCCCACCTGGCCGCGATGGCGCAAAAAGTGGTCGGCCATCACGCAGGCGACCATGGCTTCGCCGACCGGCACGGCGCGGATGCCGACGCAGGGGTCGTGGCGGCCTTTCGTCAGGATATCTGTGTCGGCGCCGGCGCGATCGATCGTCTTGCGCGGCGCCAGGATCGACGAGGTCGGCTTCACCGCGAAGCGCGCCACCACCGGCTGGCCGGTGGAAATGCCGCCGAGCACGCCGCCGGCATGGTTGGAAAGAAATGACGCGCCATGATTCGTCATCCGCATCTCGTCGGCATTGTCCTCGCCGGACAATTCCGCGGCGCCAAAGCCGTCACCGATCTCGACGCCCTTGACCGCATTGATGCTCATCAAGGCCGCGGCGATGTCGCCATCGAGTTTGGCATAGATCGGCGCGCCCAGGCCAGCCGGAATGCCTTCGGCCACCACTTCGATCACCGCTCCGATCGACGAGCCGGATTTTCTGATACCGTCGAGATAGCCTTCGAAGAACGCCGCCTTGTCCTTGTCCGGACAGAAGAACGGATTGTTGCCGACCTCGTCCCAGTCCCAATTATCCCGGTTGATCTTGTGCGGCCCCATCTGCACGAGGGCCGCGCGTACAATCATGCCCGGCACGATCTTTCGCGCAATGGCGCCGGCGGCGACGCGGGTCGCGGTCTCGCGCGCCGAGGACCGGCCGCCGCCGCGATAGTCACGCAGGCCGTATTTCGCCTCATAGGTGAAATCGGCATGGCCCGGCCGAAACTTGTCCTTGATGTCGGAATAGTCCTTGGAGCGCTGGTCGGTATTCTCGATCAGCAGCGCGATCGGCGTGCCGGTGGTGACCTGCGCGCCGGTCTCCGGATGCGGCATCACCCCGGACAGGATTTTCACGATATCGGCTTCCTGGCGCTGCGTGGTGAAGCGCGACTGGCCGGGCTTGCGGCGGTCGAGATCCGCCTGGATGTCGGCGACATCGAGCGGCAGCAGCGGCGGACAGCCGTCGACCACGCAGCCGATCGCCACCCCATGGCTCTCGCCGAAGGTGGTGACCCGGAACATATGGCCGAAGGTGTTGAAGGACATGGGAAGCTCGCTGATCGGGAAGTTGTGGTAACGCGCCGGATCCGAGGGGTCAAATGGCGGCGCAGCGAGGAATCTTCCTTCTCCCTTGTGGGAGAAGGAAAAAGAGCCCCACCCTAGCTATACTTCGCCATCGCGCCGTCGCGGAACAGGTAGACTGCGCCCTGCTCGATCGGCAGTTCCGAAGCCGCAGCGATGCTCTGCACACCCAGCGCGACCATCAGCGCCCGCGCCGTCCCGCCATGCGCCACAGCGACGGTGTCGCCGGTGAGACCTTCATACCAGTCGCGCATGCGTAACTGCACCGAGGCGTAGCTCTCGCCGTTCGGCGGTGGCAGCTCCCATTTGTCGATCAGGCGGGCAGCAAAAACCTCCGGGTGGGCCTCCTGTTGCTGCTGCAGCGTAAAGCCTTCCCAATGGCCAAAGCCGATTTCGCGCAGCCGGTCGTCGAGCGCATAGGCCTCCGGCGGCAGGCCGAGTTGGCTGCGCACGAATTCCATGGTCGAGCGCGCGCGACCGAGCGGACTGGACACGAAACCGAAGTCCTGCGGCACGTGACCGTTGCGGGCCAGCAGGTCCTTCAGAATGCCGCCGGCATGCGCCGCCTGCTCGCGGCCGAGGTCGTTGAGCGGAATGTCCTGCGAGCCCTGGAAGCGGCCCGCGGCATTCCATTCGGTCTGGCCGTGGCGGATGTAGTAGATCGTTGGTTGCATGATGTTCTCGGACGTAAATGATCGTCATTGCGAGGAGCCCTTGCGACGAAGCAATCCAGTCTTTCGCGCGCGCGGCTTTCTGGATTGCCGCGTCGCTTCGCTCCTCGCAATGACGGTTGAGACGACGTCGCTAGTCCTTGCCCAGCGAGATATCCGGCGCGTCGGGGCGTTTCATGCCGACGACATGGTAGCCGGAATCGACATGATGCACTTCGCCGGTAACGCCGCGCGACATGTCGGACAGTAGATACAACGCGCTGTCGCCGACCTCGTCGATGGTCGTGGTACGGCGCAGCGGCGAATTATGTTCGTTCCACTTCAGGATATAGCGGAAGTCGCCGATGCCCGAGGCCGCCAACGTCTTGATCGGTCCGGCGGAAATCGCATTGACGCGGATGTTCTGCACGCCGAGATCGGCGGCGAGGTAGCGCACGCTGGCTTCCAGCGCGGCCTTGGCGACGCCCATCACGTTATAATGCGGCATCCACTTTTCGGCGCCGTAATAGCTCAGCGTGATGATCGAGCCGCCCTCTGTCATCAGTCTCTCGGCGCGCTGCGCGATCGCCGTCAGCGAGAAACACGAGATCAGCATGGTCTTGGAGAAATTCTCCGCCGAGGTGTCGACATAGCGGCCCTCGAGGCCTTCCTTGTCGGAAAAGGCGATGGCGTGGACCACGAAATCGATCTTGCCCCACTTCTCCTGTAACACCGCGAATACCGCGTCGATGCTGGCGGGATCGGTGACGTCGCAATGGCCGAGCACGAGCCCTCCCAGTTCGGCGGCCAGCGGTTCGACCCGCTTCTTCAGCGCGTCGCCCTGGTAGGTAAAGGCGATTTCCGCGCCCTGGGCGTGGCAGGATTTGGCGATCCCCCAGGCGATCGAGCGGTTGTTGGCCAAGCCCAGAATGACGCCGCGCTTGCCTTGCATCAGGCCTGTTGGTTCAACCATATCGCGTCCTATCCGCTTCGAAATCAATGTTCGGGGTACACCAGCACTTGTGCCCGGTATAGCCCAAAATGGGCCTGGGTTATGGCGCGATCGAACGTGCCGCGTCATGGCCGGAATAGAGCGGCGATCGAGGTGTTATGACAATTGTGGCGATGAATTGCATGACCGACCGATACCGGCGGGATTTCAGCCAAATGACGAGCGTTTCATGAGCGGGTTTCGCGAGAACGTCGAAAGCATGATTCCGGCGCTGCGCCGCTACGCGCGGGCGCTGGCGCGGGACGCCGACATCGCCGACGACCTGGTTCAGGACACTCTGGTGCGCGCGCTGCGCTCCGAAAAACTGTTCATTGGCGGCGATCTGCGCAGCTGGCTCTACACCATCCTGACCAACCTCAACCGCAATCGCCGCCGCTCGCTGGCGCGGCGCCCGCTGATGACCGAACTGTTCGACAACAATGCCGGCGCGTCGGGAACCGAGGCCGAGGGCCGCGACATCGCCCGGGCGCTGGCTTCGTTGGTGGAAGATCAGCGCTCGGTGCTGCTGCTGGTGATGCTGGAAGGGCTGAGCTACCGCGAGGTCGCCGACATCCAGAGCGTACCGATCGGCACCGTGATGTCGCGCCTTGCCCGCGCGCGCGCCCATGTGAAGGCCTATCTCGAAGGCCAGCGCCCGGCGCTCAGGGCGGTGAAGTGATGGGGATGCATTCCAAAGATCGCGCGCCGGCGCGCTCATTCTTCCTTCCCTCTCCCCTTGTGGGAGAAGGTGGCCCGGACCAAGTCCGGGGCGGATGAGGGGGTCTGCACTCGCGATTACCCCTCCCCCGTCCCCGCTGCGCGCGGCCCCCCCCTCCCCCAAGG
>JACMOT010000116.1 GCA_014377915.1 Tardiphaga sp. | reverse complement strand
GGCGATCGGCATCGCTGCGCGATATGCCGTGCACCCAGCGCAACGGGCCCGCAATGTTCTCACGCGCGGTGAGATGGGCGAATAGGTTGAACTGCTGGAATACCATGCCGACGCCGACTTCCGCGCGCGCATGCGCCAGCGACCGCGGCGACAGCGGCTTGCCGTCGTCGCCATAGCCGAGCTGCCGGCCGCCGACCTTGATGGTGCCGCCGTTCCACATTTCCAGATTGTTGATACAGCGCAGCAGCGTGCTCTTGCCCGATCCCGACGGTCCTAGCAGCGCGATCACTTCACCGATCCGTACCGTAAGGTCGATGCCGTCCAGCACCATCGCCTTGTCGTAGCTCTTGTGCAGGTCGGATATCTCGACGGCGACGTTGTTGCGCGCCAGCATTGCAGCCCGGCTGACGCGGTCGACACGCTCCGGACGCAGTCTGGGCGGCGGCAATTCGGCGACGCCGGCATCGGGCAGGATGTCGGGTGCATCGGCCTTCGGTGCAGAGGGATCGACCAAGGGCGCGCGATACCACGGCAGGAACTGCATCAGCTCGGAGGGCTTCTTCGTGCGATCGAGATCGAACTTCCACTCCAGCAGCAGCTGGATCACGGCGATCGCCGCCGTCAGCAGCAGATAGATCAGGCCGGAGGCGAAGAAGATCGAGAAGAAGTCGAAGGTCGAGGACGCCAGCTGGGTCGAGCGCAGCGCCAGCTCCTGCACCGCGATCACCGAAGCGAGCGAGGAATTCTTCAGCGCAGAGACCGCCTCGTTGCCGAAGCCGGGGATCATCGAGCGAATCGCCTGCGGGGCGATGATCCGGCGCATCAAGATGCCGGGCGTCATGCCGAGCGCCTGGCCGGCGGTCACCTGGCCGCGCTCGACGCCGAGCACACCGGCGCGCAGCATCTCGGCGATGAACGGCGCCTCGTTGCACGCCAGCGCGAGACCGGCGGCAAGAATAGCGGGCAGCTTGATACCGATCTGCGGCAGCGCGTTATAGGCGAACACCATCTGCAGGATCAGCGGGGTGCCGCGAAAGATCACGGCATAGACCCGGGCGAAGGAGGCCAGCAGCCGAAAGCTCGAGAGCTGCATCCCCGCCAGGATCACGCCGAGCACCAGTCCGCCGGCCAGACCCAGGGCGGTGACCTGTAAGGTCACCTGGATGCCCTGGATCATGTACGGCATGGAGATGTAGTGGAGAAACAGCTCCATGGAGCAAGATGTCCCTTACTTGACCATCAACAGGCCGGGCTCCATCAGATTGTTGGGATCGAGATTCCACTTCTTGAGCAGAGCGAGCTGGTCGCCCGACTTGTAGATCTCCATCAACGCGGCATGCACCGCCTCGCGGAACTTGGGCTTGTCCTTCGGCACGGCGATGCCGACCTGATACGGGATCGTCACCGCAACGGCCTTCTCGAGCTTGTCCGGATAGGCCTTCACCGCGTTATCGACGGTGTTGACGTCGTTGATATAGGTGTCGGCGCGGCCGGCGAGGATCGCCTGGATGCAGTTGGCGTTGTTGTCATAGAGCTGGATGGTCGGCTCGGCCTTGCCTTCCTTCTTGCATTCCGGACCCAGCGCCTGGATCAGCGGCACTTCGACATAGCCGGTGTTTTCAGCCGCGGCGGTGTCACAGAGCGTGGTGTTGATGCCGGTGATCTTCTTCGGATTGCCCTTGGCCACCAGCACGCCATCGAACACCTTGGAATAGGTGATGAAGTCGGCTGCCTTGGCGCGTTCTTCAGTGGCGTAGATGTCCGAGATCACGATGTCGGCCTGGCCGCTCTGCAGCGTGGTCAGCAAGGCTGCGAAGGTGACGGCCTTGTAGGTCAGCTTGAAGCCGAGGCACTCGCCGATCTGTTCGCCGAGATCGATGTCGAAGCCGATGTACTTGTTGGGATCTTTCGGATCGATCGATTCATAACCCGGCGTGTGCGGGTTGATGGCGTTGACGAGGGTCTTGCCCTTCCAGTCCGGATACTTCGCCTGCAAGGCCGCGCAGGCCGCCGGCACGGCTGCACGGGCGGTGACCGGCCCAGAGAAACCGGCCACGACCACGGCTGCGAGCGCGGCATGTCGCCACGCGTAGGCTTCGGTGAGAAAACGCTTGTGCATTTGATTTCTCCTTCGGGGGTTGTCATGGCGGGGCCATGGGCCGTTCGAAGGAAGCGTAGGGGCAGTCGCCCGGACAAAGCTTGTCTCAGGGCGCACTAAAAGTTGGATCGGCTGATGTCACGGATTGGGCACGGCTGCGAAGGATTTAGGCATCAACCGACCGGGGCGAATTATCGCCGGGGATCCAGGATGATGCGATCGCGTGACGAACCCCTGACGGCGAGATAGGCCGCCCTGGCATCGGCGAGCGCATACACCGCGTCCGGCTGGATTGGAAACGGCTTCAGCGCGCCGCTGGAAAGACCCGGCAGCGCGGTCCGCAGCACGGCGGCCGTCGCCGCCGAGGAAAAGCCCAGGGTGTCGATGCCCCCATCAGTGTTACGTCCGACGGATTGACGCCGGCCGCATGGATCTCGACAACGACGTCACCGACGCTTCGGATCACGGGTAGATTTGCGGAAACGACCGGCGCGATCGAGGTCGCGTCAGCTCATTTGGCGTCGATACTCACCGTGCGCGCCGCATGGTTCAGGTCCGACAACGGGCGCTCCAATCCAGCGACCGCAACGACCGCTTCCACGGCCTGACTTTTCGACCAGATTCAGACCGGTTGCAAGCCGAGCGCCTGCGCG
>JACMOT010000115.1 GCA_014377915.1 Tardiphaga sp. | reverse complement strand
GCCGCCCCGGGGTCCGGGGGTCCCGGTTCCTGGGGCGCAGGTAACCGGGACCCCGGCCCCGCGCGGCGGCCCAAGCGTCCCGCAGCGCGCCCGGGAAACTCTACATCATCAGCGCCACCCGCCCGATCGCCTGGCGATCGATCAGCAGCCGCATCGCCCGCGCCACCTCTTCGAGCGGCACGCGGTGCGAAACGTTGGGGCGGACCCTGCCCGCCTCCGCCCAGGCCAGCAACGCCTTGATGCGCGCTTCGCCAATCGCCGGATCGCGGCGCGCCGCCTCGCCGGCGCGCACGCCCAGCACGCTGGCGCCCTTGATCAGCACCAGATTGGTTTTCGCCACGCCGATGCCGCCGGTGAAACCGATCACCAGCAGCCGCGCGCCCCAGTTGATACACCGCAGGCTCTGTTCAAAAATCTCGCCGCCGACCGGATCGAACACCACGTCGGCACCACGGCCATCGGTGATGCGCTTCACCGCATCGCGAAACGGCTCCGTGCCATAGAGTACGCCATGATCGGCGCCGCGCGCGCGCGCCACCGCCAGCTTCGCCTCCGACGAAGCCGCGGCGATCACCGTGGCGCCCAGCAAATGGCCGATCTCGACCGCAGCGAGGCCGACGCCGCCGCCCGCGCCATGCACCAGCAGGATTTCGCCCGGCTTGATCTGTGCGCGGTCGACCAGCGCATGATGCGCGGTGCCATGCGCGGCCAGAAACGTCGCGCCTTCCGCATAGTCGAACGGGCCCGGCAGCGGCGTCAGTTGCCGTGGTGTCACGACAACTTCGTCGGCATAGCCGCCATGGCGCAGCTTGGCGATCACCCGGTCGCCGACCGCGATGCCGTCGACATCGCCGGATATCTCGATGACATCCCCCGCCGCTTCCATGCCGGGCGTGAACGGCAGCGGCGGCTTGAGCTGATACTCGCCGGCCACCATCAGAATGTCGGGAAAATTGATACCGGCGGCGCGGATGGCGACGCGAACCTGCCCGGGCCGCAGCGACACCGACGAAAATTCCTCGACGCGCAACGTCTCGGGCGCACCGAGCGCCCGGCAGAGGATGGCTTTCGGCATCAGGTCGCATCCCCGGCGCCTGGCGCGGCGGAACGACGCCGCTGCAACGCGTCGCGCAGCAGCGGCAGGCGGTCATTGCCGAAATACATATCGGTCTGCTCGAAATAGATGGTCGGCGAACCGAAGCCGCCGCGCGCCATCACCTCGTCGGTATTGGCTTTCAACTGATCCTTGATTCCCTGTTCGGCAATTCCCGCGAAGAATTTTGCCGGTTCGATGCCTGCGCGCGCGCAGATCTCCGCCAGTACTTCATCCCTGGAGATGTCCTTGTCATCGCCCCAATAGGCTTCGAAGACGCCGCGCGCGAACCGCAGCATCGCGTCTGGTTGTTGATGGCCCAGCCAGATGCAGCCGCGCATCGCCTTGACGCTGTTCACCGGGAACACCGTCGGCGGCATCTTGATCGCAACGCCGGCAATGCGCGCCCAGTCGGCGAGATCTTTTTTAGTATAGCGCGCCTTGGCCGGCACCGGCGTCTCGCGCGACGCATAGACGCTGGGATTGATCGAATTGAAAATGCCGCCGACCAGGATCGGCCGCCACGCAATCTCCTCGCCGAATTCCTGTGCCAGCGGCTGGATGTTGTGGAAGGCGAGATAGGTCCACGGACTGGAGCAGTCGAAGAAGAATTCGATCATGGGAAGTTTCCTCTCTTGGTGCGCATTCGCGCTTGTTTCATTATCCATCGAACTATCATTCGTCATTGCGAGGAGCGAAGCGACGCGGCAATCCAGAAGGCAAGAAACGCAGAAAGAACTGGATCGCTTCGTCGCAAGGGCTCCTCGCAATGACGGCCGAAACGATGCCGTTGTAACTACTGCTGCTGCGCATGCGACGGCGCATCGACGCCGAACATGATCTTTCGCGCCTGCTCGTCCATCGGCTTTTTCTCCTGCTTGCCCACCGCCAATCCCGCCTGCAGCGCCGGCCGCGCGCGCAGCCGCGCGTACCAGCGTTTGACATGGGGGAAATCGTCGAGCGTGAGCCCCTGCGCCTTGTGCGTCATGATCCAGGGAAAGCACGCGATGTCGGCGATCGAATAATCGCCGGCGATATGATCGCGGCCATCGAGCTGCGCGTCGAGCACGCCGTACAGTCGCTTCGCCTCGCGCAGATAGCGATCCATCGCGTAGGGAATTTTCTCCGGCGCATAGAGCAGAAAGTGGCCGTTCTGGCCGAGCATCGGGCCGAGCCCGGCCATCTGCCACATCAGCCACTGCATGACGTCGAACCGGCCGCGCAGATCGGTGGGCATGAAGCGGCCCGACTTCTCCGCCAGATAGATCAGGATCGCGCCACTCTCGAAGATCGAGACCGGCTCGCCACCATCGGCCGGGGCGTGGTCGACGATCGCCGGCATCCGCCCGTTGGGGCTGAGCTTGAGGAATTCCGGCTTGAGCTGATCGCCGCGGCCGAGCTGCATCGGGTGCAGCGCGTAGAGCAGGCCACACTCCTCCAGCATGATCGAGATTTTCCAGCCATTCGGCGTCGGCGCGTAATGCAGGTCGATCATGGGTACTCCCGTCATTGCGAGCCTGGGCAAATTGGCTTTGCCGATTTGCCCAGAGCGAAGCAATCCAGAGCCACAAAGTAAAGTCTGGATTGCTTCGTCGCGAGAGCCCCTCGCAATGACGGAGCATGTACAGCGGCAAACGGCCGTGGCAAAAGGCCGTGCAAATCAGGAGGATGCCCGATGTTGTTTCCCACCACGATCGCCGGCTCGCTGCCGAAGCCCGAATGGCTCGCCGAGCCCAACAAATTGTGGCCGACCTGGCGCTCGTCCGGCGACGAGCTGCTGCGCGCCAAGCGCGATGCCACCCTGCTGGCGGCCAAGATCCAGGAAGATGCCGGCATCGACATCGTCACCGAGGGCGAGCAGGCCCGCCAGCATTTCGTGCACGGCTTTCTCGAGAAGGTCGACGGCATCGACTTCGCCAACAAGGTCGAGATGGGCATCCGCAAGGACCGCTACAAAGCCATGGTGCCGCAGGTCATGGCGCCGCTGCGGCTGAAGGGCCGGGTCCACGCCTTCGAGGCACAGGCGGCGCGCGCGCACACCAAGAACAAGCTGAAGTTCACCTTGCCCGGCCCGATGACCATCATCGACACGCTGTCGGACAGCTATTACGGCGATCGCGTCAAGATGGCCTTCGCCTTCGCCGAACTGCTCAACCAGGAAGCCCTCGCGCTGCAGGCTGACGGCGTCGACATGATCCAGTTCGACGAGCCGGCCTTCAACGTGTTCATGGACGAGGCCGCCGACTGGGGCGACAAGGCGCTGGAGCGCGCCGCCCAGGGACTAACCTGCCAGACCGCCGTGCACATCTGCTACGGCTACGGCATCAAGGCCAATACTGACTGGAAGGACACGCTGGGCAGCGAGTGGCGGCAATACGAGCAGATCTTTCCGGCGATCGACAAGAGCCCGATCCAGCAGGTCGCGATCGAATGCCGCAATTCGCGGGTGCCGCTCGAATTGCTGTCGTTGCTCAAGGGCAAGATCGTGCAGGCCGGCGTCATCGACGTCGCCAGCGACGCGGTGGAGACGCCGGAAGACGTGGTGGCGACCATCGAGGCCGTCATGAAGCACGTGCCGAAGGCCAACATCGTCGCCACCACCAATTGCGGCATGGCACCGATGCATCGCGATATCGCGGAAGCGAAATTGCGCGCGCTGGGCGCCGGCGCGAAGCTGGCGCGGGAGAAATTGGGGTAAGGCTCGCACTCTCCACGTCATTGCGAGGAGCGAAGCGACGCGGCAATCCAGGGCCACCCGCGAAGACTGGATTGCTTCGTCGCAAGGGCTAAGGGGAAAGCCAATTGGCTTTCCCTGACCTCGCAATGACGGCTGAGAGGTCTATCGCGGTACAGCACTCGCGTGCAGGATCGCGCGATAGCCAGTGCGCAAAGCCCTCACTGTCGACGGCGGTGTGAGCAGCGCGACATCGTTGTACGGCTCACGCGCTTCATCATAGCCCGCGAACGACCATCGCAGCGCCCTGCCCTGTACGATCAGGTAGCTCGCGTCGCCCGTCGCGATCATCGCCCCATCCGGCAATTCATCAACCGCGCATGGCAGCCGATGCAATCGCTTGGCGCGCCCGTCGAGCCGCTCGGCGTGCAACATTTTGTCGATCTCGCTCGCCTTCGCACCGATAACGCCGTTGCCCTCTTCCCACGCCGCGCGAAAGCGGTTGGCATCCTCGCGCCGGCAGTAGAAGCATGGCCGATGTCCCGCCGCGAGCGCGGTCGCTTCGTCGAGGAAGAACAATTCGGTCCAGCTTCGTGTCGCCATCACCTCGCGACGGCGGCTGCGGAAATCGCAGAGGCAGATCAGCCAGGCGGGATTGCTCCAGCGTTTGTTGAGCAGTGTTTTGGTCAGGGGATCGTGGATGATACCGCGGTTGCCGGTGAACATGCCGCGCTCAGCCGTGGCGACGATGTCGCCGAACGGGGTGACTCGGTTCTGCAGCGGCATGATCGATCTCTCCCCGTCATTGCGAGGTCAGGGAAAGCCAATTGGCTTTCCCCTTAGCCCTTGCGACGAAGCAATCCAGTCTCACGAAGCGTGCGGCCCTCTGGATTGCCGCTTCGCGGAGTTTATCATCGAGCCGGCGTAGCCGGACCCGTTGGCTCCTCGCAATGACGCGGAGAGGTCCGTGCGTTACGCCGCCCCATCCCGCATCGGCGGCTGGAACGACAGGCCGAGGTCCCAGGGAAAGAAGATCCAGGTGTCCTGCGACACTTCGGTGATAAAAGTATCGACCAGCGG
>JACMOT010000114.1 GCA_014377915.1 Tardiphaga sp. | reverse complement strand
GTCTGCATGCGGTCGAGGTCTTCCAGCGAATTGCTCTTGCGCGCCACCGCCAGCATGTCGAGCAGGCGATCGCGCTGCGAGGTGTTGGCGTTGCGTTCGTCGCGCCGCATGAAGCTGGCGAACCAGGCACCGGCCGAACCCATCGCGGAAAGCCCCATCAGGCTCCACCAGATGTAATCGCTGTAGCGATCGAGAAAGGTCTTTTCCTCGCCATCGACATAGGCGGCGGCGCCCGGATGCACCGGAATCACCGCGTCCTTGTCGGTGTCCGGCGTCTCGATTTTGGCCGCGAGCGGGAAATCGGAGATCAACTGCTGGCGGATCGAAAACAACTGCCGTGTGAACACCGACACCACGGCGTCGGTCAGGCCCTGCCGCGCCACGATGTGGTGCGAGAAGCTGATCGTCTTGATTTCATCGTCGGGTCGCGCCGGCGAGCCGCCGAACACGCCGGCGGGAATTTCCGACGCTTCGTAGACCGGAAAGTTCTGTGCGACCGCCGCCGCCGCATCGATGGCCAGGAAGGTCGGCGCGCCGTCGCGCGACGAGGCGGCGATGGCATCCGAGGTGATCTTGCTGTTGACCGGGCCCGCTGCGAGGAAGGCATCGACCTTCTGGTCCTTGACGGCTTCCGCCACCTCGGTGGTCGAGAACTGCACCGTCTGAACCTTCTCGGGTTCGATTCCGTACTGCCGCAGCACCATGTTGAGCAGGTTGATATTCGCAGGCGTCTTGCCAATCACGCCGATCTTGCGGCCGGACAATTGCGCGATCTTGGTGATCTTCGGCGCGCCTTTCTTGCCCTTCGCGACGGCCGGCACCCACAGCACGGCGACATTCTTGCGCAAGGTGGCGACCGCGCGGGCGTTCTTCGGTACTTCCAGATCGCCGCGAATGATGGCGAGATCGGCGGTGCCATCCGCCAGCGCCTTGGCGCTCGCGGTGGCGCCGTCGGTGAACATCGGCCGCAGCCGCACCTTGGAGTGATCGCGCGAGAAGGCCTGCACCAGCGCCTGCACGACCTTGACGTCGTCGCTGTTGGCCGGCCCCACCGCGATGCGAAGCGGTACCGGCTTCATCGCGAAATAATAACTGCTAGCGACGGCAGCGACGAAGGCAAGCGTGCCGGCGACCACGACCAGCATCATCTTGCGGCGCCGATTGGAGCGCGGCGATGGCGGGGCTTCCGGCCCGATCACTTCGGGACCGTCCACGATCGATCTGGAAAACAATCGTTTCAGGCTCAAGGTCATCCCACCGTGCGGTTCATGCGCAGCGTAGCAAAGTTCCGCCGCCCTGATCGGTTCCGCAGGCGGCATCATGGTTGCGGCGCCACCTGTCGAAGAGTTCCTTGCGCTGGCTTTGCTGCGTTATTGTGGCATGGATCGAACGGTAGCACCGGAAGTTGATCAGTGATCCCACAACAGGAGAATGAGCATGGCATCGCGACTGACGATCGAGGCCCGCACGGCGGCCCTTCGCGAATTGACGGGCTGGAGCGAATTGACCGGTCGCGACGCCATCACCCGAACGTTCAGCTTCAGGGATTTCAACGAGGCCTTCGGCTTCATGACGCGGGTCGCCTTGGTCGCGGAGAAGCTCGATCACCATCCGGAATGGCGCAATGTTTACAAGACAGTAGAAGTCGTGTTGACGACTCATGACGCCGGCGGCGTGACCGCTCTGGACGTCGATCTGGCCCGCGCGATGAACGACATCGCCGCCAGGTTCGACGCAAAGTAAATCAATCCGTGCTTGCAGCGCCGGCCCGCCATCACCAAATCTGGCAGGACCGCTGCGCTTCGCGGCACTTCTTTCGGGGAAACCGATGCGATCCGACCATAGCGTGGGTTTCGAGCCAGCCGACCGGCTGGCACAGGACCAGGAGGGCGTCCGTCGCCGGTTCTGGCACAAGCTCAAACGGCTGGCGGTCAAACTGCCATTCGCCGAGGATTTGCTGGCGGCGTATTATTGCGCGTTCGACCGGGAGACGCCGCGCCATGTGCAGGCGGCGCTGCTCGGCGCCATCGCCTATTTCGTCCTGCCGTTCGACTTCGTACCCGACATGCTGCCGCTGCTCGGCTTCGGCGACGACGCCGCCATTCTTGCGACCGCTTTGCGCATGGTCGCGACCCATATTACCCCGGAACACCGGGAAGCCGCCCGCAAGGCCATGGAACGCGGCCTCGACAAGGGCGACATCGCCTGATCTCGGCCACAAAGCGGAACTTCACGGCGTTGGATCGGTTGGTATTCGCAGCCGTGCGGGTGATCTTGCCCCGGCACTCCATCGCATCACAGGAAATTCCCATGATCCTCCCCACGGATACCATCGTTGCCGTTGCCGACGGCGAAAAGCTGAACCTGTTCCGCAACACCGGCACCGAGACCGAGCTGAAGCTGACCGCAGCTTCCGATCAGGATGTCGAGGTGGTTGCGGGCATGGGCGCAGGCAGCAGCGCCGGCAATCCGGATGAGAGCCGCGTCGAGGAAGCCGGCTTTGCGACCGGCATCGTGGACATGCTGAACAAGCGCGTGCTGGCCGGCAAATTCAGCAAGATCGTGATCATCGCTGCGCCCAAGACGCTGGGCGAGATGCGCAAGCACTATCACAAGAAGCTGGAAGAAGCCCTGGTCGGCGAGATCGCCAAGGATCTGACGGGCCACTCGATCGCGGATATCGAAAAGTCGATCCATGCGGCGTAAGTAACAACGACGCTCGGACACCTCTCCCCACCGGGGAGAGGTGCTGGAGCGTCGTCGCGATTGCCCGAGCATGTAGGCCGATAGCTACGGCTTCAGGATCACCTTGCCCATCGCCTGACGGCCGCCCAGCACTTTCAACGCCTCTGCCGTCTGCGCCAGCGGGAAGGTGCGGTCGACATGGGAGGAGATCTTGCCCTCCGCCGCCCATTGCACCAGCTTCTCCAGATTGGCGCGGTTTTTCGCCGGGTTCTTCTTGACCCAGGCGCCCCAGAATACGCCGCGGATGTCGCAGCCTTTCAAGAGTGCCAGATTGAGCGGCATTTTCGGGATGTCGCCGGCGGCAAAGCCGATCACCAGGAAGCGGCCTTCCCAAGCGATCGCGCGCAAGGCGGCTTCGGCATATTTGCCGCCGACCGGATCGAAGATGATGTTGGCGCCCTCGCCTGCCGTGATGCGCTTCAGGCCTTCCTTGAGATCTTCCGTCGCGTAGTTGAGGCCGAGCTCGGCGCCGTGCTGCTTGGCGAATTCGATCTTCTCGTCGGATGACGCGCAGGCAATCACCTTCAACCCCATCAGCGCGCCCAACTCGCACGCCGC
>JACMOT010000113.1 GCA_014377915.1 Tardiphaga sp. | reverse complement strand
GATGGGGTAGGTCGTATCCTGCCTCCGGCGGTCATAGTCGCTAAGATGCCCGTGTCGCGCTGATTCGCGCGCAAGGGCGGTGCGACGGTGGAAAAATGAAAATTGTCATACTCGCCGGTGGTCTCGGGACCCGGATTTCTGAGGAAACTGTCGCACGGCCGAAGCCGATGATCGAGATCGGTGGCCGGCCGATCCTGTGGCACATCATGAAGATCTACAGCCATTACGGCTTCAACGATTTCATCGTCTGCCTGGGGTATCGCGGCTATCTGATCAAGGAATACTTCGCCAATTACTTCCTCCACATGTCGGATGTGACCATTCATCTGGCGGAAAACCGCATGGATATCCATCGCGAAACCGCAGAGCCTTGGCACGTGACACTCGTCGATACCGGCGAGAACACCCAGACCGGCGGCCGCATCAAGCGTGTGCTGCACCACGTCAAGGACGACGAGCTGTTCGGTCTGACCTATGGCGACGGCGTTGCCGACATCGATATCGCCGCACAAATCGCCTTCCACCGTGCCCATGGCCGGCGGGCGACGGTGACGGCGGTGCGTCCGGCGCGGCGTTTTGGTGCGCTGGCGATCGAGGGTGACCGCGTGCTGACATTCCAGGAGAAGCCGGAAGACGACGGCGGGTGGATCAATGGCGGCTTTTTCCTGCTGTCTCCGTCGGGGGGCGATCTGATGGCCGACGACACCACGGTGTGGGAGGAGGGCCCGATGGGTTCACTGGCGCAAGGCGACGACCTGCGTGCTTATGTGCATCGCGGGTTCTGGCATCCGATGGACACGATGCGCGACCGTTCGTTCCTCGAACAGCAATGGGCCAGCGGCGACGCGAAGTGGAAGACGTGGTGATCGACCGCGCGTTCTGGCGCGGCAAGCGCGTTTTCCTGACCGGGCATACCGGATTCAAGGGCGCCTGGATGACGCTGCTGCTGCATTCGTTGGGCGCGGACGTGTTCGGCTTCGCGCTGCCGCCGGAGCATGAAGGAGGGGTCTTCAACGTCGCAGGCGTCGTCGGGGATTGTGTGAACCAATACGGCGATATCAACGACCCGGCCGCACTGGTGGCGGCGATGGTGCAATGCCAGCCGGATGTCGTGCTGCATCTGGCGGCGCAGGCGCTGGTGCGGCGGTCCTATGCGAGGCCTGCCGAGACCTGGATGACCAATGTGATGGGCACCGTGCATCTGCTCGAGGCGGTGCGGCGGGTCGCGGGGATTCGCGCCGTGGTCATCGTCAGCAGCGACAAGTGTTATGAGAACGTCGGCCGCGCGCGTGGCTACGACGAGAGCGATGCGTTGGGGGGCGCGGATCCCTATAGCGCCAGCAAGGCCGGCACCGAACTGGTCGCGGCAAGCTATCGCCGCAGCTATCTGGTGGATGCTGCCGGTCCGCAGCTTGCTTCTGCACGCGCCGGCAATGTGATCGGCGGCGGCGACTGGGCCGCCGACCGGCTCGTTCCCGACGCAATGCGTGCATTTCAGAGCGGCGAAGCGTTGCACATTCGCAATCCCGCCTCGGTAAGGCCGTGGCAGCATGTGCTCGACCCGGTGCTGGGTTATCTCCGGCTTGCGGAACGCTTGGCAGGCGGTGACGGGTCTGTCTCGGAGGCCTGGAATTTCGGTCCTCGGTCGGGCAGCGAGGTGAGCGTCGGAGAGATTGCCGAGAATCTGGTGCAGCGCTGGGGCGGAACGGCGCGGTGGAACCGCGACACCGCTGAAGACCATCCGCATGAGGCGGCCTATCTGCGGCTCGATTGCGCCAAGGCCAATGCCCGGCTGGGCTGGCATCCCGCACTGTCGCTGCAGCCATCGCTGGATTTGACGGTGGATTGGTACAGGCTTTATGCCGACGGCGCGGCGATGCGAGATGTGACGCTGGCGCAGATCGATCGGGTCCTGAAGCTTGCGACAGCGCAGGCGTCGCAATGAAAGATCAAGTGATGACGAATTCCGGATTGACCGAAATCACCCGCTGCGAAGTCTGTGGCGGTCACACGTTGCGCCCCGTGCTCGACCTCGGTCGGCATCCGATGTGTGACGATCTGGTCGCGGTCGGCGATGCCCGCATTTGCGTGGAGTATCCGATTGAAATTCTGTTCTGCGACACCTGCCGGACGGCGCATCAACGCTTCCAGATCCCGAAGCATGAGCTGTTTCCATCCACCTATCACTACCGATCGCGGCAGACGCTCGACGTGTTGAACGGCATGCGCCGCCTCGTCGAAGCCTGCGTCGCCCATTACGGTGATCTCTCCGGCAAGAAGGTATTGGACGTCGGCTGTAACGACGGCAGTCTGCTGTCGATCTTCCGGGAATACGGCGCCAAGACATTCGGCATCGAGCCGACGGGAGCGGCAGCCGATGCGATGGCAGCCGGTCACAAGGTCCTGAATGCGTTCTTCAGCGAGGAGGTCGCTGGCGACTTCGTTGCGCAGTTCGGACAGCCGGACATCATCACCTTCACCAATGTTTTCGCCCATATCGAAGATCTCGGTGCGGTGGTCCGCGCGCTGAAGATCCTGCTCAAGTCCGATACCAGGATCGTGATCGAGAACCATTATCTTGGTTCGATCCTTGCCAAACGCCAGTT
>JACMOT010000112.1 GCA_014377915.1 Tardiphaga sp. | reverse complement strand
CGGCATCTCGTCGATCGAGATGCCGAACGAGGACAGCGCATCGTTGATCGCCGAGATTACCGCCGCCGGCGCGCCAATCGCGCCGCCTTCGCCGAGCCCCTTGGCTTTGGTGATGGAGTTGCCGGTCAGCGTTTCGATGTGGTGCAGCTCGATCTCGGGGATTTCTTGCGCTGTCGGCGGCAGGAAGTCCGCCAGCGTGCTGCTCAGAATATTGCCGGTCTCGTCATAGATGATCTCTTCCAGCAGCGCGTTGCCGATGCCTTGCGCCACGCCGCCATGCACCTGGCCGTCGGCGATCATCGGATTGATGATCAGCCCGGCGTCCTCGGCGACCAGAAATTTTTTCATCTCGACGCGCCCGGTGTCGATGTCGACCTCGACGATGGCGACATGGCAGGCGTTGGAGAAGGTGCCGGACGGGTCATAGGTGCCGGTCTCGGTCATGCCGGGCTCGATCTCGCCATTGAAGATGTGGACCTGATGGTAGGCCGCGCGCACCAGAGTGGCGATCGGGATCGCGCGGTCGGTGCCGATCACCTGCGCCGAGCCGGATTGCAGCACGATGTCCTCCGGGGCGGCTTCCAGCAAATGGCCGGCCATTTTGATCAATTTGTTGCGCAGCTTTTGCGCAGCAATCAGGCTGGCGCCGCCGGACAGCACCAGCGAGCGGCTGGCGAAGGTACCCCAGCCATAGGGCGAGCGATCCGTATCGCCATGCACGATCCTGATGAATTGCGGATCGATCCCGATCTCATCAGCGATGATCTGAGCCAGCGAGGTGCGCAATCCCTGGCCATGCGGCGAGGCGCCGATCCTCGCCTCGACGAAGCCGGAGGGATCGATGCTGAGATGCACGGTTTCGAAACCCGGCGAGATCGCCATGCCGCGCGCCGCGAAGGCCGGGCTGCCATAGCCGGTACGCTCCGAGAAGGTCGCAAAGCCGATGCCGAGATAGCGCCCTTGTTCGCGAGCCGCCTTCTGCCGTCGACGAAAGCCGGACAGGTCGATGGCGGCAATCGCCATCTCCATGGTTTCCTGGTAGCTGCCGTCGTCGAACACCAGACCGGTCGCAGAAGTGTAGGGGAAGCTGTTGATCAAGTTGCGGCGGCGCAGCTCGGTGGGCTCGATGCCGAAGGCGCTTGCGGCCTTGTCCATCAGGCGTTCGAGCACGAAGGTGATCACTGGCCGTGACACGCCGCGATACGGCGCCATCGGGCATGTATGGGTCAGCACGCCGCGCGACCGGCAATTGTAGCCTTGCACGTCATAGGGACCGGGCAGCTCCGCCAGCGCCATCAAGGGCTCGACGCCCGAGGTGGTCGGGAAGCAGGAATAGGCGCCGACATTGGCGATGATGTCGGCCGACAGCGCCAGCAGCTTTCCGTCCTTGTCGAAGGCGCCTTCCAGTTCGACATGCTGGTCGCGGCTGTGAAAGCTGGCGATCAGGTTTTCGCGGCGGTCCTCGGTCCAGGCCACCGAGCTGCGTAGTTTTCGCGCCAGCCACACCAGCAGCACATATTCCGGCGCCAGCGACATTTTTTGTCCGAAGCCGCCGCCGACGTCGGGGGCCACCACACGCAGGTCGGATTCCGGCATGCCGATGATGTCGCATACCGCCGTACGCGTCAGATGCGGCATCTGGGTGGTGCAGGTCAGCGTCACCCGGCCGGTCGAGGCATCATAGGAGGCATGGCCGGCGCGGGCCTCCATCGGCGTCGCGTTCTGCCGTCGCGAGCGGCCATCGACGCGGATGATCTTGTGCGCGGATTTCCAGACGTCGTCGAAGCCCGGCGTGACGAGGCGGCCTTCGACGATGACATTGCCCGCCGCTTCCGCATGTACCAGCGGCGCATCGGCGGCCAGCGCATCCATGGCATCGACCAGCGGTGGCGCCGCGGATATGTCGACCTCGACCAGGTCGGCGAGGTCCTCCGCGAGATCCTTGGCCGGCGCGTAGACGGCGGCGATGGCTTCGCCGGTGAAGCGCACCACGCCATCGGCGAGGATCGGCTGGCCGACCGCGACGTAGTTGAACTTGCTGAGCATCGGCCGGATCGGCTTCAGCGCTTTCAGATCGGCCGCGGTGACGATGGTGGCGCCATCCGGGACATTGATTGCAATGATCGAGCCCGCCGCGACGCCGCTGCGGACGAAACGCACCCAGTGCATCGCCGGGAGATCCGCGGTGAAGCGGCCCTGGCCGGGGACCAGAGCAGGGTCTTCCACGCGTCGCAGCGAGCGCCCGACCCAGTTGGTGCCGGAGCCCTTGGTATGCGCGGTCATGGCAACGAGCGTTCCAGCGCCCGGCGGGTCACCGCGCGGACCAGGTCGCAGCGATATTCCGCGGTGGTCTGGATATCTTCCAGCGGCTCGATCGCGGCGGCGGCGGCCTCGCCGGCGGCGACAAACAGGTCGCGCGGGGGCGCCTGACCGTTCAGCACGGCTTCGGCTTCGCCAATGCGTCGCGCGCGGTCCTCGGCGCCACCGATGCCGACGCGGGCATCGACGATCACGCCATCGACCATGCGGTAGGTGACCAGCGCCGCCGCCATGGCAAAGTCGCCGGCGCGGCGGCTGAATTCGTAGAAGCCGAATTTGGTATCGGCCGGCAACAGCGGCAGCCGGACCTCGGCGAGAAATTCATCTTCGGCCAGACAGGTCGACATGATGCCTTCGAGGAAATCCTCCGCCACGACAATGCGTTCGCCGCGCACGCTCTTCAGTACCAGGCTTGCGCCAAGCGTCGCGGCGACCAGGCACCATTCCGAGGATGGATCGGCATGCGCCAGGCTGCCGCAGAACGTACCGCGCATGCGGATCGGATAATGCGCGATATGGCTGGCGACGAAAGCCAGCAAATGGCCCAGCACGCCATCGATCACGGGCCTGTGGAATGCGCCGTGGCGGGCGCGGGCGCCGATTGAAAGATAATCGCCATCGATCGCGATGCGGTCGAGGCCATCGACTTCGTTGATGTCGATCAGATGCGTCGGCCGCGCCATGCGAAAGGCCATGATCGGCACCAGGCTCTGGCCGCCGGCCAGGATGCGGCCGTCGAGCGGCGCATATTCCGCCAAAGCGATGACGACTTCATCGACAGTCTTCGGGACATGGCGGGTGAACGGCGCTGGTTTCATGCGAAAACCCAGTCAGGAGGACCAAAATTCACTTGTATGCTAACAATCGTCCCCGCGATGTCAATCTGGCCCGCTGACGCAAATCGATGCGCTCTCTGCCCGCATCGAGGGCAGCGCTGTTTTAGCTGAATCTCGATCTGCGGGCACGGCCGATGTCAGCCCGTGCGGTCGAGGGCAAAGTCTTCCAGCAAGGGGGAGTGGCGGCCTGCGATCAGTCCGCCGAGCAGCTGCGTGGCGAGGAAGCTGAAGGTGATGCCATTGCCGCCATAACCATAGGCGGCGTAGACGCAGGAATGGCCGGGTACCGGTCCGATCAGCGGCAGGCCATCGCTGGTGGTGTCGAAGGTGCCGGCCCAACGGAATTCGATATCTAGTTCCGCGCGCGGCCACAGCGCCGCCAGTTTGGCGGTGAGAGCCTCGGCCTTGGCCGGAATCAGCGCGTCGCGGGCATCGGGATCGGTGATGTCCTCGCTGTCCTCGCCGCCAATGGTGATGCGACCGGCCTTGGTCGTGCGGGCATAGAGATAGTCCTTGCTGTCCTCCCAGATCAGCGCGCCGCCGCGCCAGCTATTTTGTGGCTGCGGGCGGGTCGCAATCGCCCAGCTCGACGACGGCTTTTGCACCGATGCCGTGACGATGTCGGGCATCACATAGCCGGTGGCGAGGATGACGTGACGCGCCTCGATCACGCCGCCGTCCTTGAGCCCGACGCCGACCGACTGCGCGGCGCAATCGAACGAGACGGCTTCGCCGTCGAACAGCCGGGCGCCGCGGCTGACAGCGACGTTCAGCAACCCGCTGGCCAGCTGCATCGGGTCGGCATCGGCCGAGCCCGGCGACACCAGCGCGCCGGCGCGCGTGATTTCATATTCGGACAACAGGGCATGGTGATCGAGGAAGCTGCCGGGCAGGCCGGCGCGCCGCCGCAAGGCGTGCTCCTCGATCAGTTGTTTCGCGCTGTCGCCGGTGGCGAGATACAGCGAATCCTTGTCGCGCATTTCGCAGGGTAGGTTGAGTTCCCGCATCAGCGCCTTCAACCCGTGAACCGCCTGATAGCTGGCGCGATAGGCCCGTACGGCGCGGTCGAAGCCGTAGAGCTGGGTCAGCTCCTGTAGCGAGCGGTCGATCTCCCACAGCAACATCGAGGTGCTGGCAGCGGTGCTGCCGCGGCCCGGCCTTTCGCGATCGATCAGGATGATGTCGAGGCCTTGCCGCGTCAATTGCTCGGCCATCAGCGATCCGGTAATGCCGCAGCCGACGATCAAGACGTCGCAACGGGTGTTTTCGAGCAGCGGCCGGCGCACCGCGTTGCCGATACCGGCGAACCACGGCGAGCGGCCGCCACGCAGATCGGCTTGCTCGGTATCGGCTGAAGTGAAGTCCTGGGCGAAGGTGGATCGATCGAACATGCGGAATTACCTGTTGAATTCCCTTTCAATCGCCGGATCAGGGTTCTGTTCCCGAAGAAACAGGGCCTGGCGATCTGGACCCGCGCGAGCTTGTGTTTGGCCGCCCCGGCTATCGTTTCATCAATGTCGCCTTCACCCACATCCGCCCTCGAAATCGTCTCCCTGTCGTCACGGTCAGATTAGCCGATCCAATCTCAGGCGGCCGCGGTCGTCGGTGAGACGCCAGGCCGCGGCGTAGGTCGTGATGACGGCTGCGATCCCGCTGCCGCCTGACAGCAGGAACATCAGTAGAATCTGGTATTTCACCGCTTCCATCGGGTCGAGACCGGCAAGGATCTGACCGGTCATGATACCCGGCAACGTGACGATGCCGGCTGCGGACATCTGGTTGATGATCGGCAGTAGCCCGCGTCGGATAGACTCACGAACGAGCGGAGCGACCGCTTCGCGATAGGTGCCGCCGAGTGAGAGGCGAGCTTCGATTCCCGGGCGCTCGCGGCGCACCGACGACAGAATGCTGTCGAGTGACAGGCTGGCCGAGTTGAGCACGCTGCCGAGAATGATGCCGGCCAGCGGGATGGCGTAGTGAGGTTCGTACCACGGCCGCGGTCGGATCGCAGTAGTCAGCGCCAAGACTACCGTGATGAAGGTGGCGAAACCGGCGCCTCCGACGCCCACAACCAAGTTGAAGCCGCCGGAGAATCGGTTGTCCGGGCGGGCGGAGACCTCGCGGGCAGCCACCAGAACCATAACCAGGACAAGAAACAGCGTCGCAGCGGGACTGTTTATCGTGAATATCAGTTTCAGGAGGTAGCCGATCGCGATCAACTGCACGACCATCCGTGCCGCGGCTAAGACAAGCTGCCGATGCACGCCGATGCTGAGGCAAAGCGACAGCACTGCGTCGATGACAAGCAGCGACGCGGCCGTGGCCACGTCGGCGGGAGTCAGCGGGATAGTGTTCACGCGAGCTCCAATCTTCCTGCCGACATCAGGTAATGCCGCCGGGCCAGCCGCTCCGCCTGCCGACCGTTATGTGTAACCATCAGGATCGACATGCCCGCGGTCAAGCGTTCGCGCAGGAGTAGTTCGACGCGCTCTATCGATTCGTCGTCGAGCGCCGATGTCGGCTCGTCGAGCAGCAATATCAGGGGCGCCCGTAGTAGAGCGCGGGCCAGGGCCAGCCGTTGCTTTTCGCCGGTCGAGAGCCGAGCGACCGGACCGTCCAGCAGCTCGCTCTTCAAGCCAAACCGGTCAGTCATAGCCCGTACCGCGGTTCGTTCTGTGGCGGCAAAGTGCTGCGCGACGTCCTCGGCCCACCAGCCGGATTCGGCGGCGACGTAGATCACCCGCTTGCGCCAGTCCGGCGCCGACCACGTAGCGCGACTTCGTCCGTCGAGATGGACCTGTCCCTCGTTGGGATCGAGGTCGGCCACCATCCGGAGCAGCAGGCTCTTGCCCGATCCGGACGGCCCGGTAATCGACGCGCATGCGCCGCGCTCTAGCGTGAGATCGAACGGGCCGGCCAAGGCGCTCCGGAGCCCGGCTAGTGCAAGGCCGCTGCTCATCGAGCCGAGCCGGCGGGAAGAATGCGCGCGTGGGTGCGACGACGGTGCCCGCTCACAGGAGGAGGCCTGTATAAACGGCGAACAAGATGCCCGCGCCGAGCAATCCGCGATAAATCACGAATGGCCATGATGAAAAGCGCTCAAGAATGCGCATCAATCCCCAGATGGCCGCGAACGCCGACAGCGATGCGACGACAAGGCCCACGGCGAGCACGGACCATCCGTGGGCGTCGAGATGCGCCTTGTGAAGCTCCCAGACCTCCTTAAGGCCGGCGAGCGCGATGGCGGGAATGCCCAGCAAGAAAGAGAAGCGCGCCGCTTCCTCCCGCTTGAAGCCCAGCGCCAGCGCCGCCGTCAGGGTCGAGCCGGACCGCGAGACGCCGGGAATCAGGGCACCGATCTGGGCGACGCCGATGACGAACGCGTCGTACAATAAAGCCTGCTCCACGGTCCGGCGGTGCCGGGCGAAGCGCTCGGCGATGGCGAGAAGCACAGACATGCCGAGGCACGCCCAGCCGATGACCGTCAGGCTGCGGAGCGGCGAATTGCACTGGTTCAGGAGACCGGACAGCGCGATGCCGGCGATGCCGATCGGCACGGTGGCAAGCACCATGAACATTGCCAGCCGCAAATGCTGGTCGGTGAAATCGTGTCGCGACAGCGCGCTGACCGAGCCGAAAGCGAGGCCTCTGATGTCCGCCCAGAAGTAGCTTATGACGGCGGCGAGCGCGGCTAGCTGCATCACGGCGGAGAAGGCGGAGCCGGGATCCTGCCAGCCGAATAGGGCTGGAACCAGCCTCATATGCGCAGTGGAGGAAACAGGCAGCAGTTCGGTGATGCCCTGAAGCACGCCCAGCGTCGCGACCTTGGCGTAGCCAAGATCGACGAAGCCGATGTCGAGGGCTCCGCCGCAGATACTTGCCATGTGTTTCTTTCCGATTGCGTGAGGAGGTCCGCGCGGGCGCCATCTAGCCGACGTCGCCGCGGTCGCCGGCGACGAGTTCACGAAGATCGTTCAGGCGGTGAAGGGAATCCATCGATCGCCGCTGATCCGCGGCGGCGAGCCCGAGAACCAGAGCTTCCAAGGTTACCAGTGTTGCTCCGTGCAACGCCGCCCGGGAGGCCTTGCCGCGCTTTGCTGGGACAATGACGGTTGCTTGGCGGGCCAATTGAGCCTCGAGACTGTCCGTGATCAGGACGATGGGCAGGTGAAGACGGCGGGCTTCCGCGAACACCGCTGTGATCTCACGGTAAGCGCGGCCATACGCCATTACGAGCAGAGCATCGCGGCTGTTCAAGTCCAAAAGCTGGTCGGCCAATGCAAAGCCGGTCGCATCGAGAACCCGTGCCTTGCGGCCATGACGGGACAGCAGAACTGAAACGTAGTGAGCGATCGGGGCGGACGGTCCGATGCCGAACACGACAATCCTATCGGCTGGATGAAGCGTCTGAACTGCCCTGGTGAGCGCGCTGCGGGCGTGGCCACGCCGCAATGACCCGACGGCTTCGACATGCGTAGTCAACGCGAGGTCGATTGCCTTGTCCGTGTCGCCACCGACATCCGAGAGGGTGCGATCCATGTCAGCGGCAGGCGTCGCAGGCCGCTGCAGGGACGTCGCCAATTCTTGCTT
>JACMOT010000111.1 GCA_014377915.1 Tardiphaga sp. | reverse complement strand
TGCCGTGCTCGAGATCATCGCCATCGAAATGGCCGTGGAGGATTTCAGCGAGCCGGAGACGGCCGACGTCGAAATGGCTCCGCCAGCTGTGGTCGAGAGCCACGCCGCCGACCTCATCACGCTGCAGCAGATCGCCGAGATCGCGCTGGCTCCTGTTGTGCCCGAGCCGCCCGCATCGCTCGGCGCCGCGCTGATCGCCAGCGGCATCATCGCCCATCCCGGCGCGCCGGCCTCCGATCCGCTGGCGCCAATCCGTCGCATGAGCCAGGCCGAGAAAATCGCGTTCTTCTCGTAACTTAATTCGCGTTGATGATGCTGGCGTAGAGGTCCGCATCGACATTGCCGCCCGACAGCACGATCACCACCGTCTTGCCGCGCGCGTCGAATTTGCCTGACATCAACGACGCCAGCGCCACCGCTCCGCCGGGCTCGACGACCAGCTTGAGATCGCGAAACGCGAACGCCATGGCGGCGCCGACTTCGGCGTCATTCGCGCTGACCGCATCCGCCAGCAGGCGCTGGTTGACCGCGAAGGTGAGTTCGCCGGGAATCAGCGCCATCAGCGCGTCGCAAAAGGTCTTGCTGTCATTGCTATGCGCCTGGCGATGCCCTGCGCGCATCGAGCGGGCATGGTCGTCGAAGCCTGCCGGCTCGGCGACGATGATCGAAGCCTCGGCGAACCGCGCCTTCACCGCGATCGCGATCCCCGCGACCAGACCGCCGCCTGACGCCGGCGCGACGACGATGTCGGGGACAATGCCCAGCGCTGCCAGATCCTGCGCGATCTCGCGGCCCACCGTGCCCTGCCCGGCCATCACGAACGGATCGTCATAGGGTCTTACCAGCGTCGCACCGCGCTGGCTGGCGATGGCGCCGGCGATGGCTTCGCGGTCCTCGGTATAGCGATCATACAGCACCACTTCGGCGCCGTAGCCCTTGGTGCGCTCGCGCTTCGACAGCGGCGAATCGGCGGGCATCACGATAGTCGCCTGCATGCCGAGGATCTGCGCGGCGGCAGCGACGCCCTGCGCATGATTGCCCGACGAGAACGCGACCACACCGCCGGCGCGCGCATCCTGCGGAATCGACGACAGCTTGTTGAAGGCGCCACGGAACTTGAACGAACCGGTCCGCTGCAGCACTTCCGGCTTCAGGAACACGGTGGCTCCGGTCAGCGCATCGAGCGAAGGAGAGGACAGCAGCGGCGTCCGCACCGCAAAGGGCGCAATAACGGTGGCGGCGGCATCGATATCGGCGGAGGTGATCGGTAGAGCGGGATTTGTCATGCGCAGTTGTATCGCGCGCCGCGACCTTCGATCAAGCAGCGACCGGCGGCTTGTGGATGGCCGATTTCGCGCCGTCGTGCAATTCGGCGCGTACCAGACTGATATTACTGATAAATGTCCTCGCGCAGGCCTCCCATGTGAGACTAGCTGCGAAGCGCAGACAGTCTTGCGACGATAATTTGAGAGCCCCGAGGCAGGCCTCCCGCAGATCTTCGCTGAGAACGCCGACCGGCGCCTGTCCGATCACATCACGCGGGCCTGCGACCGGAAAGGCCGCCACCGGCACGCCGCTGGCCAGCGCCTCGAGCAGCACCAGACCAAAAGTGTCGGTCCGGCTCGGGAATACGAAGACGTCGGAAGCGGCATAGGCGACGGCCAGCGCTTCGCCCTGCAAGGCGCCTAGGAATACTGCCTTCGGGTATTTCAATTGCAGCGCGGCCCGCGCCGGGCCGTCGCCGACCACCACCTTGGTGCCCGGCAGGTCCAGCGACAGAAACGCTTCGAGGTTCTTCTCGACGGCGACACGGCCGACGCAGAGAAAAATCGGTTTCGGCATACCGAGAGCCACCTGGCGCGGATGAAACAGCTTGGCATCGACGCCGCGCGGCCACAGCGCGACATGGCCAAAGCCACGGTCGCGCAACTCGCTCGCCAGCGCGGGGGTCGCGGCCATCACCGCGGAACTGGCCCCGTGGAAACGGCGCAGCCCGGCCCATATCCAGGATTCCGGAATCGGAAACCGCGCCGAAATATATTCAGGGAAACGGGTGTGGAAGCTGGTGGTGAAGGGAATGTCGCGACGGCGGCAATAGGCGCGCACCGCAAAACCGATCGGCCCCTCGGTGGCGATGTGGATATTGTCGGGACTGGCTGCCGCGATCAGCCGCGCGATCTTCCCGCGCCCGGGCAAGGCAACGCGCAGATCGGCGTAACTGGGCAGCGCAAACGTGCGAAATGAGGCAGGCGTCAGGAAACTGACATCGACGCCGAGGCCCTTGGCGGCTTCCGCCATCATCGTCAGCGTGCGCACCACGCCATTGACTTGCGGGTGCCAGGCATCAGTAGCGATCAGTATCCGCATCACGCCGCCCGAACCGCGACCGCGGAAACCGGCGCGGTTCGGCGCAGCGGATCGGTCCAGGTGATGATCTCGAAACGGCCGTCCTCATGCTCGGCCAGCGCCGTGCAGCTTTCGACCCAGTCACCGCAATTCATGTAGCGGATGCCATGCTCGTCGCGGATCGTGGCGTAGTGAATATGGCCGCAGATCACACCATCGGCGCCATGGCGACGTGCTTCACTAGCCAGCGTCTGCTCGAACGCACCGATGAAATTCACCGCGTTCTTGACCTTCAGCTTGGCCCATTGCGACAGCGACCAGTACGGCACGCCGAACCATTTGCGAAACGCATTGACGATGCGGTTCATTTGAATGGCGAAATCATAGGCCTTGTCACCGAGATGGGCGAGCCAACGGGCGTTCTGCACCACGAGATCGAAGATATCACCGTGAATGACCAGATAGCGCTTGCCGTCGACGCCTTCATGGATCGCGGTTTCGACCACGTCGATGCCGCCGAAATGCGTGCCGTAATATTGCCGCAAGAACTCGTCGTGATTGCCGGGGACGTAGATGATTTTGGCGCCCTTGCGCGCCTTGCGCAGCATCTTCTGGACGAAGTCATTATGCGATTGCGGCCAGTGCCAGCCGGACTTCAGCGCCCAGCCATCGACGATGTCGCCAACGAGATAGATGGTATCGGCATCGTGGGTGCGGAGAAAGTCGAGCAGCCGCTCGGCCTGCGAACCCCGGGCGCCCAGATGGACATCGGAGATAAACAAGGTGCGAAAGCGCCGTTCGTTGCCTTCACTCATCACGTCTGTTTCCATATTCAGCAGCTAGCAGAATTGCATGACGCCGCCATGACGGCTCATGCGGCGAGGGCCATGCGTTCGAAGGTGACCAGCGTGTAGATACCGAACGGCGCCACCTTGCGACGCTCGATCAGGACGGAATCGGAATTCGACTGCGACCAGGCCTGCAGGCGGGCGAAGGGGAATTCCGGGCGCAGGCCCATCGCGCGGGTCTTCACCGCGGCCCAACGCTCGACCGCGGCGGCAAGGCCGGTCTCGGAATAGAGATGATTGACGAGAATGATGCGGCCGCCCGGCTTCACCACACGGTGGCATTCCGACAGCACCTGCTCGGGATTTTCCACCAGCGTGATCACGAACTGCGCCACCACGCAGTCGAATGTCGCATCGGCAAAATCCATTGCATGCGCATCCATCTGCCGCACCGACGACACCCAGGGATAGCGCCCGCTGGCCATCTTGGCGCGGGCCTTGTCGAGCATTGGCGCGCTGAGGTCGATGCCGGTGATCTCGGTGGAGGCGTCGTAATCGTCGAACGACAACCCGGTGCCGACGCCGACTTCGAGGATCCTGCCGCCGATGGCGCGGGCGGCGGCGGCCGCGGCGCGGCGCCCCTTCAGCATCACCGGGCCGCACACCGCGTCATAGATCGGCGCCCAGCGAGCATAGGCGTTTTCAACCACCGATGTATCGAGATCATGCGTTGCCATGGGTCGATCCGTTCAGCGTGCCCGGGGAGAATCGGACAACTCGTCTGCTGAAGCGGTGGTATCAAGCCAGTGCGACAGCGGGACGACAGGATGTCGCAGGTCGCACGTCTAGCCCCGATAGGCGAAGCGCCAAGCGGGACCGCTTGTGTGTTCAACTTCTGTCCCGGATCGCGCTTCGCTTATCCAGGACAAGATATCGTCTAATAGAATCCGTGGAAGTGATGCACCGGGCCGTGCCCATGACCGACGCTGAAGCGATCGGCGGCGGCGATGGCGGCTGTGACATAGGCTTTGGCGGTTCGTACGGCGGCTTCCAAACCACTGCCTTTCGCCAGTTCGGCGGCAATGGCGGATGACAGCGTACAGCCGGTGCCATGGGTATTTGGCGTGGCGATCCGCCGGGCCGGCAATGCGACCACGCCCGCGGGCATTACAAGATAATCGGTGCTGTCGGCGCCATGACCATGACCGCCCTTGATCAGCACCGCCTCGCAGCCGAGCGCCAGCAGACGCCGGCCCTGGCTTTCGATCGCGGCCTCGGTCGTCGCGATGGCTTCATCCAGCAAGGCCGCCGCCTCGGGCAGGTTCGGGGTGATGATGTCGGCCAGCGGGATCAGCGTCTCCCGCAAAGCGGCAATGGCGTCCGGCACCAGCAGGCGGTCGCCGGAGGTCGCGACCATCACCGGATCGAGCACCACGTGCTTCGGCGCCCAGCGTACCAGACCCTCGACAATGGCCGCGATCACGTCGCGCTGCGCCACCATGCCGATCTTGACGGCGCCGACCGCGAGATCATCGAATACGGCGTCGATCTGCGCGGTGACGAACGCGGCCGGCACCGGGTGCACGCCGGTCACGCCGTTGGTATTCTGCGCCGTCAGCGCCGTGATCACCGAGGCGCCATAGACTCCGGAGGCGGCAAAGGTCTTGAGGTCGGCCTGGATGCCGGCGCCGCCGGATGAATCCGACCCGGCAATGGTGAGCGCAATGGGCGTCGACATGGCGAACTCGCTTGAAATCGGCCGGAGACGACCGGTGCGCTGTGGTAACCCGGCCGCCCGGGAGCAGCAAGTTGGGTTGCCAGAGCCAATGGTTTTGGGCTTGATGGCGGCCAAATCCAGCCCTTCCGGAGAAACGCGATGGTTCCCTTCTTTGTCCAGTTCAAGTGCAAGCTTGGCCAGTCCTATGCCGTCGCCAATGCGCTGGCCGAAGCAGAAATTGCCTCGGAAATCTATTCCACCGCCGGCCATTACGATTTGCTGGTGAAATTCTACGTCGATAACGCCACCGATATCGGCCATTTCGTCAATGAAAAGGTGCAGATGATCGAAGGCATCCAGGACACCCACACCATCATCACCTTCAAGGCATTCTGACCGGGCGCGCCGCCAGCGGGATCAAGCGGCGGGCTTGAGCCCCGTCACCGGCGCATCCGGATCGACCTCGTCATCGGCAATGGTCGAGATCGGCGACATTGGCGTGTCGCGCAGCCGCTTCAGCCCGAGCTGGCGCTCGCGCAGAATGACGAAGATGCCCGCGGCTGCCACGATCACGGCGCCGCCGACGACATAAAGCGTGGGCACCTCGCCGAACATCCAGAATCCGAGGATGAACGCCCATAGCATCGCGGTGTAGTCAAACGGTGCCAGGAACGACGCCGGCGCGTAGCGGTAGCTTTCGGTGAACAGCATCTGGCCGAGGCCTCCGGCGATGCCGATGCCGACCAGCAGCGCCAGTTCGAGGCCTGGATGCGGCATGCGCCAGCCGAACGGCGCGGTCAGCAGCGACACCGCCATCACGATCAGCGTCATGAAAATCACGATCGACGACGAGGTCTCGGTCGCGGTCAGGCGGCGGATCTGGATGGTGGCACCGCCCGACGACACGGCATTGGTCAATGCAAATGCCAGGCCGATCATCATCGAGGTGGTGAGCGCGGCATGATTGCCCAGATAGGGCGACAGCATCAGGATGACGCCGCAGAAGCCGATTCCGACGGCCGACCAGCGATAGGCGTGGACGTGCTCCTTCAGGATCAGCGCGGCGAACACCACAGTAATCAGCGGCGCAATGAAGGCGATCGCGGTGACGTCGGCGATCGGCAACCGCGCCAGCGCCCCGAACGTGCAGAACGTGCCGATCACGCTGAAGATGCCGCGCACCAGATGCGCCGACAGCCGGTCGGTGCGCAACGCGCCGCGCAACTGGCCGCGCAGGCCGAAGAACGCCACGATCGGGATCAATGCGAACAGGCCGCGAGAAAACACGATCTCGCCGACCGGCAGCGAGCCGCCGAGATAGCGCGCCTGCGCGCCCATCAGCGCGAACGCCATGGTGCTGGCAATCTTCAGCGACACGGCTTTGAAAATGTTCATGAGGATGGGGAATCGCGCTGACCGGAACGAAGCTGACCCAATCACGCCGCGTTGATCGCGAACAGGTCTGCTGCGGCATGGCTTGGCGGGAGTCCATGCACCGGCTCCGCCTGGCATGTTGCGGACGTGGCGGGAAGGCGGCGCAGTGCGAAGCATCCAGGGACGATGCGGGGCCTACTTCCTCGGCGGCTTGACCGGGCCATCGACCGCCGGCAGCGACTTCAGATAGACCGCCATCGCCGTGCGATCTTCGGCCGACAATTGCGATGTGTTGCGGATCACCCGCGCCATCGAGCCGCCGACGGTATCGCCCTCCGGCGTCTGGCCGGTCTCCAGCAGATAAGAGAGATCTCTCTCGCTCCACTCGCCGAGACCCCTCTGGGTAATGTTCGGCACCCAGCCGGCGCCTTCCGCATCGGGCCCGCCGGCGAAGCGCTGCTTCTCGATGATGCCGCCCAGCGCGTTGCGGGGGCTGTGACATTCGGCACAATGCCCGAGTGCATTGACGAGATAACTGCCGCGATTCCATTGCCCGGATTTGCCGGCGTCGGCCACGAACGGCGCGCCGTCGAGAAACAGCCACTTCCAGACGCCCAGATTACGGCGGAGGTTGAACGGGAACGGTACATCATGTTCCGGCGACATGGTGGCGACCTGCGGCAGCGTCTTGATGAAGCCGAACAGGTCACGCGCGTCTGCGACCTTCATGTGCTGATAGGAGGTGTAGGGAAACGCCGGAAAATAATGCGATCCCGATGGCGAAGTGCCCTTCTGCAGCGCGGTAACAAAGTCGGCTTCGCTCCAGCGACCGATACCGGCCGTTGCGTCTGGCGAGATGTTCGGCACGTAAAACGTTCCGAACGGGGAAGTAATCGGCAGCCCGCCGCCGAGTTTCAGGCGATCTGGCTGCGCCGGCGTGGCGTGGCAGGAGGCGCAGCCGCCGGCATTAAAGACGGTCTGTCCATTGGAGAGATCGGGCGTGTGCGCCGGCAGCGCACTGGCCAGCACCCGCGCCGGAATAGTCAGCCACCAGAACACGCCAAGGCCGGCAACGGCGACGAGCAGCAGAACCACAAAAATACGCTTGATCACACGCGGGTCCATCATAACGGGTTGCAGTTGACGGCCACTATGCCGCAAGCGGCGATAATTTCCCGAACGAAATCGTGATGCGCATTGCCGCTAGCGATGGAATAAATAGGCGTTGAAGGCGTTGAGATCAGAGGATCTTTTGCGTCCCAAGGGAGAAAACCATGTCAAATTCCAAAATCATGTTGGCCGCGTTCGCGCTGGCCACGGTCGCCTTTTCGGCTCCCGCGCTGGCCGACAAGATGAAGGCGACCCTGAACGGCGCCAGCGAAGTGCCCTCCAACACCACCACCGGCACTGGAACTGCTGACATCGATTTCGATCCCGCCACCAGGAAGATGACCTGGAAACTGAACTATTCCGGCCTCACCGGCCCTGCCACGATGGCGCATTTCCATGGTCCCGCCGAGCCGGGCAAGAATGCCGGTGTCGCCGTGCCGATCGCGCCCGCCACCAGCCCGAGCGAGGGCGGCGCCACCCTGACCGAGGCGCAGGCCGCTGACCTTGCCGCCGGCAAGTACTATGTCAACGTCCACACCGAAGCCAACAAGGCCGGCGAAATTCGCGGTCAGGTGACGAAGTAACAATCAACCGCCGGATTTTCGAAGTATCAAGGGGCGAGCGCGTCGCGTTCGCCCTTATCGACGGTGCTTTTGTCGGATCGACAAAGCCGGACCCATTGGTCCGCAATGAGGAACGGCCTCAGATTTTCAGGCGAAACGTCTCGTGGCAGCTACCGCATTCCTTGCCGATGCCGCCGACATTGGCCTTGAGGCTGTCAAGATCCTTGATCTTGGCCTTGGCGTCGGTGACGACCTTGGCGAAGCTGGCAATCTTGGCGTCGAAGCCGGCCTTGTCTTCCCAGATTTTCGGCGAGGAGCTATAGTCACCTTCCGGCTTCAGGCCCTTGGTGCTTTCGGGGAACAGGGTCGGCAGCTTCCTGGCGGTGTCATCGAGCTGGGTCAGCGCCGCGTCGACGGCGGCCTGGTCGTAGGGTTTGTCACCCTTGGCCATCGCGCTGAGCACGCCACCGAGATTCCGGCCATTCGCCTTCATAATGTTCTGGGCCTCCTTCACGACGTCCTGCTGCGCGGCCACGGCACCCAAGCCGAGCATCAACACTCCCGCGACAACCACCATCTTCATCATCATCGGCCAACATCCCCATGTTTCGATTAAAACACCCGGCCGGCGACAGCTGTCCCCGGACCTCGAAGGCGCGACGATATAACGCCTTATTTCCGTAACCCCGCGGCCGGCGGTCTATTCCGGCGGAGGCTGCGACATTACAGCCGATGCAGCCGCTCCTGCTCGCGGATCGCCATCCACACCCGTTCCGGGGTCGCAGGCATGTCGATATGATCGATGCCGTATTCGCGATTCAGGCCCTCGATGATGGCATTGACGACCGCGGGACAGGACCCGATCGCGCCGGCCTCGCCCGCCCCCTTCACGCCCAGCGGATTGGTGGTGCAGGGAATGTTGCGGGTCTCGAAGCTGATCGGCGCGGCGTCGGCGGCACGCGGCAGCGCATAGTCCATGAAGGTGCCGGTGACGAGCTGGCCGTCCGCCGGATCATACACCGCCTGCTCCATCAGCGCCTGGCCGATGCCCTGCACGGTGCCGCCATGGACCTGGCCAGCCAGCAGCAGCGGATTCAGCGTCACGCCGAAATCATCGACGATGACGTAATTGACGATCGCAATCTTGCCGGTGGCGGGATCGATCTCGACCTCAACCGAATGGGTGCCGTTGGGAAAGGTGCCGTCGGCGCTGGAGAAGGTCTCGGCGGCGTTGAGTTTGGCCGGATCGGCCTTCTTCGCCAGATCGGCGAAGCTGATCGATCGATCGGTGCCGGCGATCCGGATCACGCCATTGTCGATCTCGAGATCGGACGCGCTGGTTTCCAGCGCATCCGCGGCGAGTTCCTTCAACGCCAGTCCGAGTTTTCGGGTGGCGCGCTGCACGCCCACGCCGCCGGTGGGGATCGAGGCCGAGCCGCCGGTGCCGAGGCCGGTGGCGACCTTGTCGGTGTCGCCCTGGATGATGTGAACCCGCTCGGGTGCGACGCCGAACTGTTCGGCGACGATCTGCGCATAGGCGGTATGATGGCCCTGCCCGGTCGACTGGGTGCCGATCAGGATGGTGATGTCGCCATCAGCCCCGAGCGCCACATTGGCGGTCTCGTCGCCCATGGTGCCGCAGACCTCGACATAGGTGGCCATGCCGATGCCGCGCACCAGGCCGAGCTTCTTCGCATTCTTGGCGCGCTTGGGAAATTCCTTCCAGTCCGCGACCTCCATCGCCCGATTCATGTGCGCGGTGAAATCGCCGGAATCATAGACTTTGCCGGTGGCGGTCTTGTACGGCATCGCCTTCGGCGGGATGAAATTCTTGCGGCGGATTGCATCCGGCGAAAGCCCGGTCTTTCGCGCGCAGGCATCGACCAGCCGCTCGACCACATAGGCCGCCTCCGGGCGGCCGGCGCCGCGATAGGCATCCACCGGCACCGAGTTGGGGAACACGGGGCGGGACCGGCAATGGGACGCCCGGATGTCAAAGAGGCCCGGCAGAATGGCGTGGCCCCCATGCGG
>JACMOT010000110.1 GCA_014377915.1 Tardiphaga sp. | reverse complement strand
CGACGCTGCATCCGCAGCTCGGCGTGGTCGACATCGACAGCCGCGAATTCGTGCTGGCGGACATTCCCGGCCTGATCGTGGGGGCCCATGGAGGCGCCGGCCTCGGCGACCGCTTTCTCGGCCATGTCGAGCGCTGCCGGGTGCTGCTGCATCTGATCGACGCCACCTGCGAACATGCCGGCCAGGCCTACAAGACCGTGCGCACCGAACTCGATGCCTATGAAGGCGACCTCGCCAACAAGGTCGAGATCGTCGCGCTCAACAAGATCGATGCCGTGACCCCGGAGCAGCTCAAGCAGCAGAAGGACCGGCTGAAGCGCGCGTCGAAGAAGACGCCGCTGCTGATGTCGGGCGCCACCGGCGAAGGCGTCAAGGAAGCGCTGCGCGCGCTGGTCGTGGAGATCGGCGACGCCCCGGTGTCGGACAAGGCCAAGGCGGCCGGCGCCTCGGCGCCATGGGCGCCGATGTCCAACTGACATTTGATGCCATGAATGCGGGCCAATCAGCCGTCATTGCGAGGTCAGGGAAAGCCGGTTGGCTTTCCCCTTGGCGCGGCGACGCGGCAATCCAGAAGCCACAAGTGAAGACTGGATTGCTTCGTCGCAACGGCTCCTCGCAATGACGCGGACGGGTCAAAGGCCAACACTCTTACCTCCACTTGCTGTTGACGAACCCCCATGTCATCGCCGTCGCTGAAAAACTTCCGCCGCATCGTCATCAAGGTCGGCTCGTCGCTGCTGATCGATTCCGTGAAGGGCGAAGTAAAATCCGCCTGGCTGACAGCACTGGCGGCGGATATCGCCTGGCTGCATGCCGATGGCCGCGACGTGCTGGTGGTATCGTCGGGATCGATCGCGCTCGGCCGCAGCCGGCTGAAACTACCACGCGGCGCGCTGAAGCTGGAGGAGAGCCAGGCCGCCGCCGCCGTAGGCCAGATCGCGCTGGCGCGGATCTGGTCGGAGGTGCTCGGCGCGCACGACATCGGCGCCGGCCAGATCCTGGTGACGCTGCAGGACACCGAGGAGCGCCGCCGCTACCTCAATGCGCGCTCGACCATCGCAAAACTGCTGGAATGGCGCGCGGTGCCGGTGATCAATGAGAACGACACCGTCGCCACCAACGAGATCCGCTACGGCGACAATGACCGTCTCGCCGCCCGCGTCGCCACCATGGCCTCCGCCGACCTGCTGGTGCTGCTGTCCGACATCGACGGTCTGTACACCGCGCCGCCCGGCGCCAATCCCGACGCCAAACTGATTCCGGTCGTGGAATCCGTCACCGCCGAGATCGAGGCGATGGCCGGCGCGGCGGAATCCGAACTGTCCCGCGGCGGCATGTACACCAAGATCGAGGCGGCGAAGATCGCCACCACCGCCGGCACCCATATGGTGATCGCCTCGGGCAAGGTCGAACATCCCTTGCGGCGGATCGCCGATGGCGGCCTCTGCACCTGGTTCCTGACGCCCGCCAATCCGGTCACGGCGCGAAAACGCTGGATCGCCGGTTCGCTGGAGCCGAAGGGCACGCTGACCATCGACGCCGGCGCCGTGGCCGCGCTGCGCGCCGGCAAGAGCCTGCTGCCGGCCGGTGTGATTCGCGTCGACGGCCAGTTTGCCCGCGGCGACGCCGTGGTGGTGCGCGGCCCCGACACCCATGAGATCGGCCGCGGCCTGGTGGCGCATGACGCCGAGCATGCCGAACAGATCAAGGGCCGTTCCTCGCCGGAAATCATGCGGATTCTCGGCATCAACGGCCGCGCTGAAATGATCCATCGCGACGATCTCGTGATCGGCGCCGCGCCGGGTTAGAGGCGGCGTCAGCCTGATGGAATGGTGTCCCGGACGCGGTGCACCGCGCCTCCGCATGGAGGCGTGGTGCCCCGCAGAGCCGGGACCGCCAGAAACACCGCGCTTGGCGCGGTCCCGGCTCCGCGGAGCGGCACAAGCCGCGTCCGGGACACGAACCCCAGCCGGCAAATCCGAATGAAAAGATTCTAGCCGCTGCTGCCGGCAGGCGTCGAGACGGGCAGCACCTCGTGGGCGCCGAGGTCCGGCGAATCGTCTTTCCAGCGCACCGAACCGAATGGCCGCTCCAGCATCCGCCGCACCCGGATCGGATCCGGGCCGAGATGAAACGCCACCGCCCGCTGATACAGCGCCCGCTCGGACTGCGTCGAGCGGTTGCGCTGACGCAGGAAGTCCAGCCAGGTCGGGCAGTGATAGCGTTCGGTCCACAATTCGGGATCGGCGATGTCGCGCGCAATCGACCAGCCATAGGCGCCGTTACGTTGGCGGCTGAGCTGCACATCCTGCATCAGGCCGTGGAAAGCGCGCGCGCTGTCCTGCTCGACGCGGTATTCGATTTCCACCACCAGCGGACCACTGCGCCCGGTGAGCGCCAGCCGCACTTCGGGATCCGCCAGCGTGTCGGCGGCGTCATCGCGCGTACCAATCGGCGGCATCGTCAGCCACAACCCCATCAGCGGCGAGGCGAACATCGCGGCGCCCGACGCCAGCAGCGCAAGCTCGACGCCGACGATATCGGTGAGGTGGCCCCAGCCCCAGCTGCCGATCGCGATGCCGCCGGAAATCGACGCCTGGAACGCGGCCAGCGAGCGGCCGGCGACCCAGCGCGGCGCCGACAGTTGCACGCCGATATTGAACAGCGCCACCGCCAGCATCCACACCGATCCCGCGACCACCAGCGCCGCCGCCGTCAGCACCGGCTCGCGGCTGACCGCGACCACCGCGATGGCGACCCCCATGATCAGCGCGCAGGCGCGGATCGACGCCTCGCCGCTGAGATATTTGCGGACGTGGCCGATATTGAGCGCGCCGATCACCGCGCCCATGCCGAAGGCGCCGAGCATGATGCCGTAGGTCTGCGCGCCGCCATGCAGCAGGTCGCGCGCCACCAGCGGCATCAGCGCCGAGACCGAGCCGCCGCAGATGCCGGTGATCAGGGTGCGCGCCAGCACGATGCGGATCGATGGCGAATTGGCGATGTAACGCACGCCGGAGACGATCGCGCGGCTCAGCCGCTCCCGGGGCAGCCGCGAGGCCTCGGTCTTGCGGCGCCACAACAGCAGCACCACCAGCAGCGGGATATACAGCACGGCATTGGCCGCGAAGGCGGCCACGGCGCCGGCGGTCGCCACCACGATGCCGCCGATCGCCGGGCCGAAACTGCGCGCGATATTGTAGCTGATGCCGTTCAGCGCCACCGCCGAGGGCAGCACCTCCGGCGGCACCTGCTCGCCGACCGAGGATTGCCAGGCCGGACCGAACAGCGCCATGCCGCTGCCGATGATGAAACAGAACGCCAGCAACAGGTTCGGGGTCGCCGAGCCCGTCCAGTCCATCACCGTCAGCGCGGTGGCGCCGATCAGCGAAACCACCAGCGACGCCAGCGAGACCAGCCGGCGATCATACATGTCGGCGACCGCGCCGGCCGGCATCGCGATCAGCATGATCGGCAGCATCAGGGCGGTCTGCACCAGCGCGACCTTGTCGGCGGAGGCCGTCAGCTGCGTCATCGCCCAGGCCGCGCCAACGCTCTGGATCATCAGACCGAGATTGGACAGCAGGCTGGCCAGCCAGATCCGGCGGAACACCGGAAAGCCCAGCGGCGCCGCAATGCTGTCGGCGGCGATCCATGATCGTTTCGGCGCTGGCGTCATCATCCCCTGCCGTTTCTGGCGAAGCCCGCCGGCCTATCGTCATTCGCCGGTCATGTTGCTGTGATGCCTGTGAATCTCCCCGGCTGTCCAGTAGCGGTATAGCTAGCGGGGCCTGCGCGGCGCGGGTATCATCACAAAAACAGGTTTCAGGAGTTCTTATGGGCGTGTCACGACGGACGGTGTTGATGGGCGCGGCAGCGTTGCCCCTGGTGGCCAGCCTCGTCACCCGTGCCGCGGCGCAACCCGTTTCAGCATCGACCGCATCCGAGATTCCGCCGATCCTGTTTGTGCATGGCAATGGCGATCATGCGGCGCTCTGGATGACGCAGATCTGGCGGATGGAATCCAACGGCATTCCCCGTGACCGCCTGATGGCGATCAATTTCACCGATCCGCTGGCGCGCAGCGACGACGCCGTCGAGCAACCGAACCGCTCCTCCACCGAACAACAGCGCCGCGAACTCGGCGCCGCGATCGCCGAACTGAAACGCCGCACCGGCGCGCCGCGGGTCGCACTGGTCGCCAATTCGCGCGGCGGCTATTCGGTGCGCAACTACATCAAGAACGGCGGCGGCGCCGATGTCAGCCACGCGGTGCTGTGCGGCGTACCGAACCACGGCGTCTATGCCTGGGACGACGGACTTGGCGGCGAATTCAACGGCCGCGGGCCCTTCTTGCGCGGGCTGAATGACGGCGAAAGCGAAGTTGTCGATGGCACCGCTTTCCTGACCTTGCGCAGCGACGGCCATGACAAATACGCCCAGCCGGATGGCCGCTTCGCCGGCAAGCCGGGCACGCCGACCGGCATTACGTCGGATGGCCCGGCGCTGCGCGGCGCCAGCAACCTGGTACTCGGCACGCTGGACCACCGCGAGACCGGATTTCATCCGCGCGCGTTCCGCGAGATCTACAAATTCATCGCCGGGCGCGAGCCCGAGCGGACGGCGCCGCGGCCCGAAGCCACGGTCGTGCTGAACGGGCTCGTGACCGCCACGCCCGGCGGCGTGCCGACCAACCGGCCGGTCGAAGGCGCCACCGTGGAAGTGTTTCGCGTGACGCCAGACAGCGGCGAGCGGATCGGTGCGGCGATCCATACGGCAAAAACCGCGGCCGATGGCCGCTGGGGGCCGGCGCAGGTCGAACCGACCTGGCCGCTGGAAATCGTTCTGAATTCGCCCGGCGCGCCAATCACGCATTTTTACCGGTCGCCGTTTCCGCGTTCCTCCGATGTCGTGCATCTGCGCGCGGCGCGCCCGCTGGGAGCCGCCGATGCCGGCGCCGGCGCGGTGCTGCTGATGTCGCGGCCGCGCGGCTATTTCGGGCTGCCGCGCGACATCGTGCTGTTCGACGGGCGGGAACCGACTGACGTAAAAGCCGGTGTGCCGACCGACGCGGTCACCACGCTTCGGCTGCCATCCCCTGAAATCGGCCGACCCGTGGTGGCGCTGTTCAACCAGGAACGGATCGTGGCGCGTGGCTGGCCGGCCTCCGAAAACCGTATCGCGGTGGCCGAATTGACCGACTAGCGGGGATGCACCTGCCTTCATAGCGCCCGGATTTGCGCCTGCTATGATGCCTTGTCTCTCAGCCACGAGGCCTCAGGTGAGCACTGCCGAAGCCTATCCAGTTCCCGCGGCGCGTGCGCCTGTGGTGCCGCCAAGCCCGCCGCGCGCGGCCGAAACCATGGGCCCGTTCGGCCGGCTGGCGGCGATGCGCAAAAGCGCGATCGGCACCTGGGGCCAGCGCGCTTATGAGGAAGGCCTGATCAAGGGGCGGTTCTTCGGTCACGCCAGTTTCATCCTGAATTCGCCGGACGATATCCGCCACGTGCTGGTGGACAATTACGAGAACTACACCCGCACGGCGGCGGGCATCCGCGTGCTGCGGCCAATGCTCGGCGAAGGCCTGTTGCTCGCCGAAGGGCGCAACTGGAAGCACCAGCGCCGCACGCTGGCACCGGCGTTCACGCCGCGCGCGGTCAGCACGCTGGTGCCGCACATGGTTTCCGCGATCGACGACACGCTGCTGGAGTTGCACGGCGCCACCGACGGGCCGGTCGACCTGCGCGAAATCATGCAGCGAATGACGCTGGAGATCGCCGGCCGCACGATGTTCTCCTACGGCATGGCGCGCCACGGCCGTGCGCTGCGCGACTTCGTCTTCGAATACGGCAGCAATCTGGCGCGGCCACATTTTTTCGATCTGCTGCTGCCGCTGGGCTGGCCGACGCCGCAGGACATTTCGCGACACTTTTTCCGCAAGCGCTGGACCCGCTTCGTCGCCATGCTGATCGCGGAGCGCCGCGCCGCCGGCAAGGTCGATGGCGCGCCGCCACGCGACCTGTTCGACCTGATGGTCGCCGCGCGCGACCCGGAAACCGGCGACGCCTTCTCCGATACGCAGCTCGGCGACCAGGTCGCGACCATGATCCTCGCCGGCCACGAGACCACCGCCACGGCCTTGTTCTGGGCGCTTTATATGCTGACGCTCGACCCTGACACGCAGGAGCAGATCGCGGCGGAAGCAAGAATCGCCGGTGCCAGCGGCGCCCTCGATATCGAGCAGCTGAAATTCACCCGCGCGGTGATCGACGAAACCATGCGGCTGTATCCGCCAGCCTTCCTGATCGCGCGTGCCGCCGCCGGCCCCGATACGCTGGGCGGCGAAGCGGTGGTCAAGAACGATGTGATCCTGATCGCCCCCTGGCTGCTGCACCGGCATGAAAAACTTTGGCGCGAGCCGAATGCCTTCATCCCGCGGCGCTTCATGCCCGGCGCGGCGCCGCCGGATCGCTTTGCCTATTTGCCGTTCGGTGTCGGCGCGCGGGTCTGTATCGGCGCGCATTTCGCGCTGGTCGAGGCGACGCTCGCCCTGGCGAAGATCGTTGGCGCGTTTCGCGTCGAATTGCCGGAGACGGAGCCCGTCATGCCGATCGGCATCGTGACCACGCAACCGGATCGTTCGCCTCAATTTCGGATCAGCAGGCGGTAGATTTGATGCGGAAGCGCCCTATCTAAGAGCAATGAGCGACCTGCGGAACCAGCTTGAAACCCTGAAGAAGACGAGCGATCCTCTCCTTGTCGACGCCATCGGCCGGCTGATCACGGATGGCGCCGACCACGAACTCAACCGCATCAATCTGATCGACTTCGCCGCCAGCGCCGGACTCGACGAAGAACGGGTGATTTCCGGATTCTTGCAGGCCGCGCGACTCGGTCTGTTCGACCTCACCTGGAACGTGCTGTGCCCGGGCTGCCGCGGCGTGCTCGACAGCCATGACACGCTGAAATCGCTGCGCGACGACGAATATCAATGCGGCCTGTGCGGCAACGGCTATCGCGCCTCGGTGGATGATCAGGTCGAGGTGGCCTTTACCGTTTCACCCCGGGTGCGTCGCATCGCGGCGCATGATCCGAACACGCTGCCGGTCTGGGAATATTTCAGGCAGGTGTTCTGGAGTTCGGGGGTCGATTTCGACGCGACGTCGTTCGCGGCGCTGTCGGACGAGATCGTGCTGGATACGCGCGACGTCGCGCCATTTCGCAAGCTGGACACGACGCTGCGATTGCCGTCGCAATTTTTGATCGTGTTCGAGCCGGTGACCCACGCCCCGCAATTCATCGACGTGCAGGGTGAGCCGACCATCGCAATCCAACATTTGTCGCTGGTCTATGATCACACCCATCGGCCGACCGAAACCATCACGCTGCGGCCAGGACCGGTACATCTGTCGTTCGACAACCAGACCGAACTTCGCGTGTTGCCCTCGGTATTCGTCGCCGCCGACGCGCTCCATCATCTGATCGGTCAGCGCAAGCCGTTCCTGACCGCCAAGCGGATACTGACCAACCAGACGTTTCGCGACGTCTTCAAGGCCGACAACCTCACCATCGACCAGCGGCTGAAGATCACCTCGCTGACCTTCTTGTTCACTGACCTGAAGGGCTCCACCGCGCTCTACGAACGCGTCGGCGATCTTGCCGCGTTCGATCTGGTGCGCGCGCATTTTCAGGCGCTGCTGGAGATCATCTCGTCGGAAGCCGGTGCCGTGGTGAAGACCATTGGCGACGCGGTGATGGCGACCTTTACCCGGCCGGAGCAGGCCTTGGCGGCCGGATTGCGCATGCGCACGGCAATGGAACGGCTCAACGAGGCCCGCGGGACCACTGACCTGGTGGTGAAGATCGGCATCCACGAAGGTCCGTGCCTGGCCGTGATGCTGAACGACCGGCAGGATTATTTCGGCCAGACCGTCAACATCGCCGCGCGGGTGCAGGGCCTGGCGAACTCGCAGGCGATCCATGTCACCGGCCCGGTCATTTCGGCGCATGCGGTGGAGGCCATGCTGCGGCAGGCCCATATCACGCCGATTCAGAAGCACGCCGCGTTGCGCGGCATCGCCGACAAGGTCGTGGTTTACGAAATTCCTTGAAGCGCGCGAAGCCGTGATGGCGGAATGTTAATGCCACGCTTGGGAACTCGCGTGCATTGCACGCGTTCCCTTTTCAGGCCACAAACAAGAGGTGTTTCCGCATCGGGCGGAGCCGATCAGGCAATGGGCAAACGATGTTCGAAAAGCTGCGTGAATTCATTGCCGACGTCGTCTCGCCGGGCGCACACGAGAGCCAGGCCTTCGATGATAATGGTTACCGGCTGGCCGCGACGGCCTTGATGGTTCACGTCATCTCGCTCGATGGCGAGCCATCGGAGATCGAGAAGACCAAGCTGCACAGTCTGATCGAAACCCGCTTCGGGCTTGGCTCCGGCACGGCCGATCGGCTGATCGCCTCGGCGACTTTGGTCGAAGGCGACGCTGTCGACCTGTACCACTTCACCAGCGTGATCATGCGCGCCGTCGATGAAGCCGGCCGCATCCGTCTCGTCGAGATGATGTGGGAGCTGGTCTATGCCGACGGCAGGGTGTCGGAGTTCGAGGAGAACGTGGTCTGGCGCGCCGCCGACCTGCTCGCGGTCTCATCGCGGGACCGCATCGAGTTGAAGCGCCGGATTTCCGGCGGCGCGGCGACATCCGATGCCGTGATCTGAACGGTTCTGTCCCGTGCGGTCACGCGTGATTGGCATCCGCGGAGGATCGCGGTTAAGACATGTATAGCCATGAAGGAACTTCTTTAAGGTATTGAGGTAGCGGTTGCGGCTTGCAGATCGCGGGTATCCCGATTAGGCCTATTCAGACTGTGTCTGTTTCCGCCCTTGTGACCCTTCTCCTTTCAAGAGCATCTCATTGTGACTGAGCGCGTGACGTTGATAACCGGGGCATCGTCAGGAATCGGCGCTGAGCTGGCCCGCGAATTCGCATCGCATGCGCATCGCGTCGTCCTGGTGGCCCGCCGCGCCGACCGGCTGCGGGCTTTGGCCCGCGACATCGTGATGGCGGGCGGTTCTGCCCCCATCGTCATTCCCTGCGATCTCGAGTTGCCCCGCGCGTGCGACCAGATCGCCAGCGCGCT
>JACMOT010000109.1 GCA_014377915.1 Tardiphaga sp. | reverse complement strand
GACGGTCGGCGCGTCGTCCTGATAGTAGCGCCTGTTATGCGCCTCCATCTCGAGCGACAGCCGCATCAGCTCGACCTTGGCCTTTGGCTTGGTCAGGGTGGACAGATCGGACGGCGAAGTGGGTTTTGCTGTGCGGGCCATACTAACACTCGTCATTCCGGGGCGCGGGCGCACCTTTGCGCACGCGAGCCCGGAATCTCATCTTGGTTGCTCTTATACAATCGCAGCGTACAAATCGCGCCAGTCGGCATTGTTCGCCTCGATCAATTTGATCTTCCATTCCCGCCGCCACTTCTTAAGCTCTTTTTCGCGGCTTATCGCCGTCAGTGGATCGTCATACATTTCGAACCAAACAAGCAGCGTCACATTGTAGCGCGAGGTAAAGCCTCTTGCGGAACTCGTTTTGTGTTCGTGGATGCGTCGGACGAGATCGTTGGTGATGCCGATGTACAGCACACCATTCTTCTTCGAGGCCATCATGTAGACATAATAGGACATGACGAGCACCGTTGCTTGCGAAGTGGTGCGAAAACATTCTGAGGTTCCGGGTTCGCTCGCCCTGGCGGGCTCGCGCCCCGGAATGACGAGTGAAACTACGCCGCGCCCTTCAGCAGGCGATCCGCCGCGGCACGCGCCTCGGCGGTGATTTCGGCGCCCGCCAGCATCCTCGCAATTTCCTCGCGGCGGGGGTCGGCGGCCAGCGTATTGACGCGGGTGGCGACGCGCTTGCCCTTGTCGAGGGCATCCTTGGAAATCAACAGATGCTGGTCGGCCCGGGCCGCGACCTGCGGGGCGTGTGTCACGGCCATCACCTGGACCTTGCCGGCCAGCCGCGCCAGCCGCGCGCCGATGGCGTCGGCCACCGCGCCGCCGACGCCGGTATCGATTTCGTCGAACACCAAAGTCGGTGCCGAGCCCTTGTCGGACAGCACCACCTTCAGCGCCAGCAGGAAGCGCGACAACTCGCCGCCGGAGGCCACCTTCATCATCGGGCCGGCGCGGGTGCCGGGATTGGTCTGGACCCAGAATTCGACGCGGTCGATGCCCTGCGGACCCGGATTGGCCACGTCCGATTCGACCTGCGTCATGAATTTGGCGCGCTCCAGCTTCAGCGGCGCCAGCTCGGCGCTGACCGCCTTGTTGAGCTTGTCCGCCGACTTGATGCGTGATGCCGAGAGTTTGGCTGCCGCGGCGCTGTATTTGCCGTCGGCTTCCGCCGCGGCGGTCTCGAGACCCTTCAACTGTCCGGCGCCGGCATCGATGGTGGCGACGTCGGCGACGAATTTTGCAGCCAAAGCGGCCAGGCCATCCACCGGCGTCGAATATTTTCGCGCCGCGGCGCGCAGCGCAAACAGCCGCTCTTCGATGCGCCCCAGCTCGCCGGGGTCGAAATCGGCGGCAATCAGCGCGGCGGTGAGGTGCTGGTCGGCCTCTTCCAGCGCGTTGATCGCGGTGTCGATCGCCTTGACCGCGGGCTCGATGAATTCGGGCGAGGCGCCTGCGCGGCGCTCCAACCGGCGGACCGCGGCGGCCAACGTCGAGATCGGCGAATGATGGCCGGACACCGCATCCTGCGCCTCGCGCAGGTCACCGGCGATCTTCTCGCCCTGCATCATGCCGGTGCGGCGCTCGGCCAGCCGGGTCTCCTCGCCGTCCTTAGGATTGAGCTTCTTCAATTCGTCCGCGGCGTGGCGCAGATAATCGGCATCGCGGGCGGCCCGCGCCATATTGGCACGGTGCGCATCCAGCGTGGCGTAGGCTGCCTTGCGGGCATCCCAAAGGCCCTCCAGCGCGACCACGTCCTTCTCCAGCCCGGCAAAGGCATCGAGCAGCCGGCGATGGGTGGCGGCGTCAACCAGCGCGCGCTCGTCGTGCTGGCCGTGGATTTCAACCAGCGCCGCGCCGACCGCCTTGAGGGTCTGCACGCTGGCGGCCTGGTCGTTGATGAAGGCTCGGGTGCGGCCATCGGCGAGCTGCACGCGGCGGAGAATCATCTCGCCGGTATCCTCGAAGCCATTGGCGGCAAGAATCACCAGCGCCGGATGGCCCTTGGCGAGATCGAAAACCGCCGTGACCTGGCCCTGCTCGACGCCGTGACGCACCAGATTGGCGTCGCCGCGACCGCCCAGCGCCAGCGCGAAAGCATCGAGAAGAATGGATTTTCCTGCGCCGGTCTCGCCGGTCAGCACCGCGAGACCGCGGGCAAACTCGATATCGAGCCGTTCGATCAGGACGATGTCACGGATCGAAAGACGGGCCAGCATGGGAGTCTAGTTCCTAACCGAGGCCAATTCGCTTGAAGGCCCTGGAAATATAGGAACCCTTGTTCTCGCTCGGCTCGAGACCGCCGGACTTTACAAGATTATAAGCGTCTTTGTACCACTTGCTGTCAGGAAAGTTGTGGCCAAGCACGGCGGCGGCGGTCTGCGCCTCGCCAACAATGCCGATCGCCATATAGGCCTCGGTCAATCGCGCCAACGCTTCCTCGACGTGACGCGTGGTCTGGTATTGGGTCACGACGGTCTTGAAGCGGTTGATGGCGGCGGTGTAGTCGCGCTTGTCCATGTAATAGCGGCCGACCGCCATTTCCTTGCCGGCAAGCTGGTCGCGTGCGCCTTCCAGCTTCTTCTTGGCGGAAGTCGCATATTCCGAGGTCGGGTATTTGCGGACCACCTCCTCGAGCGCGGCCATTGCCTTCTCGGTACGGCCCTGGTCACGGGAAACGTCCGGGATCTGGTCGTAATGCGAGGCGGCGATCAGATATTGCGCATAGGCCGCGTCCGGGCTGCCGGGATGCAGCGTGACATAACGCGTCGCCGAACCGATGCAGGTATCGTAATCGCCGGCTTCATAGGCGGCGTAGGACGACATCAGCAGCGATTTGCGCGCCCAGTCGGAATACGGATGCTGGCGATCGACTTCCTCGAACTTCTTCGCGGCCGCCTTCGGATCCTTGTTCTGGTTCATGAGGTACAGGCCCTCATTATACAGCTTGTCGGCAGGCTCCTCGACGAAGGTGTCGTCCTTGGTGCTGAACTTGTCCCACAGCGCACCGGTGCCGCAGCCGCTCAATGGAATCGCCAGCGCGGTCAGGCCAAAAGCCAGACGCAGCTGTCGGCCATAGCCGTTGAGCAGGTTGCGCAGTTCGGGCGGAGTACGCTGTGCCGACATATATGAGACCTGACGCCTGTGATGCGGTGCCTGCGCGTCCATCGCGCACGATCGCGGACCTACCGGTAACGAGCCCGCGGTTGGCCTTCGACCGCGTGCCTGTTTACCCGAATAAAGTCGGTTAACAAACCGGATACGCAGGCATTTCGCCGGGATTAAGGCGAACGCGGTTGCAATACAGTGGCTTATGGTTACCGCGGATGTCCCCGCCCCGACACTGCCGCATCAATGAGTGCAGCGATGCCATGCTGGGATTGGCATAGATGACGACCTTCCGCGCGCCAACCGCGGCGGATAGCCCGACAGGGATGCCAGCCTTCAGGAAACGTCGGGACCGAAGGCCGGAGCGATCATGCCGCCGAGCATGCCGCTGGCGATCTCGGCTGCAACACGCGGACGCCGGGCGGTCGCAACGGGCTCGGCTTCGACGATCTTCCAGGCGCTGCGATCAGCAATCAGCGCCGACAGCACCGCGTGGTTGAGCTTGTGGCCACCACGGATCGACCGGAAGGTCGCGAGCAGCGGCAGACCGGCCAGCGCCAGGTCACCAACGGCGTCGAGCGCCTTGTGACGCACGCATTCGTCGGAATAACGCAGGCCCTCGCTGTTGAGCAGGCGGGTCTCGTCGAACACCACTGAATTTTCGAAGGATGCGCCAAGCGCGAAACCGGCGCTCCAGAGCTGCGCCACGTCGTTCATGCAGCCAAAGGTGCGGGCGCGGGCGATGTCGCGGCGGAAGCTCTGCGGATTGAGGTCGATGATGTAATTCTGACGGCCGATGGCCGGATTGGCGAAATTGATTTCGATTTCAGCGCGGAAACCGCTGCTGTTGGGGCGCAACTCGCCGAAGGAGTCGCCGATCGCCACCTGAATGGGCTTGAGCACCTGGATGAAGCGACGGCGGGCAGCCTGCTCGACAATGCCGGCCTGGTCTATGGCGGCGACAAAGGCGCTCGCGCTGCCGTCCATGATCGGCACTTCCGGACCATCGACCTCGATGGTGGCATTATCGACGCCCATGCCGCGCAGGGCGGCCAGAACGTGTTCGGCGGTGGAAACCAGCGGACCTTCGCTGTCGCCGATCACCGTCGCAAAGGCGGTCGCAATCACCGATTTGGCGTTGGCCTGGACTTCGCGATCGGGACCATCAAGGCCGGTCCGGACAAAAATAAAACCTGCATCGACAGGTGCAGGTCCGAGGGTCAAGCTGACAGGCAAACCGGAATGGACGCCGACACCGGTGACGGTGGCTTGCGACCAAAGCGTTGTTTGACGGCTAAGTTTCATTGGTAACCCACCCACTTGCGACTCACTTCAATCCGGCCAATTCGGCTGTCCGAAGTCCCCGAGTCGCAGCAACCATACCCACTGCCACAAAGTGCGCCACTCACGCTTTTTTACCGATTGTTACCCAACCTCTGCCGCATTCGAGCCAAGGGTTGAACAAGTCTCGCACCTCAAAGCCGCTCTAGAAATTCGAATTATATAAATATGATCAACGACTTGGTGACGAGTTCCTGAAAAATAAAAAGTCCCGACCGTTGCCAGTCGAGACCTTTTTGATCGTCATGATTGTAACAAAACTCAGCTGGTCTGACGGCGCAGGAAGGCCGGGATATCCAGATGGTCGTCGCCCTGTGGCGCGGGGGCCACAGGTGCCGGACGGCCATGCGCATCAAGACCTTGCGGGGCAGGACGGCGGGCGTATTCGGACACCGGCGCCTCATTGCCCATCTGCTGAGCAACGCTGCGCTGTGGCTTGCGTTCAGGCAGCGGCGGCATCGGTGCCATCGCCGGAGCGTGGGAACGGCCGGCCACCGGCGCCTCGGATTCCTCGTCGCGACGGCCGAGACCGACATTGGCGAGGCGCTGCAACAGCGACATCCGAACCTTCTGCGGCTCATCATCCGTTTCACCGCGGGCCTGGCGGATCTCGTTCTGCGCCGGCATCGGCAGGTCCTCGAACTTCGGCATGCGCGGCGCCCGCAAAGGTGCGCGTTCCGCGGCCTGAGGAATGAACTGCTCGGGCAGCGCCGGCTCTTGCTCTTCCGCGCGCGGAGCTTCACGATCCGCGAACAGCGACGGCTTCTGCGCGATCGGGCGCACGGTCACGTCGCCGTAATTAGCGGCCTGATTCGACACCTGCGCGACCGGCTGGTTTTCCGGAGCCACCGCGGCGGCAATCGCGGCCAGCGCAGCGCGTTCGTGGTTGCTGGCCGCCGGCCGCGGCGCGGCGGGGGCCTGACCCGGACGCGGCGCATCGGTCTTCTGCGCCGTGGTGGCGACAGCGCGCTGATTGTCGGCGCGCAGCCGGGCGGTCAGATCGGCAAGACGGCTGTCGGGCGCGGCGGCCGCGGCGACGGCATTGGCAACGGAAGCCGGGGGAGCGGCGGCATTGCGGGCCAGCATGGCCTGCTCGATGCCGGTGGCGACCACGGAGACGCGGATCACGCCGTCGAGGGTCTCGTCGAACGTGGCGCCAACAATGATGTTGGCGTCGGCATCGACTTCTTCCCGGATGCGGGTGGCGGCTTCGTCGACTTCGAACAGGGTCAGGTCCTTGCCGCCGGTGATCGAGATCAGCAGGCCGCGCGCGCCCTTCATCGAGGAATCGTCGATCAGCGGGTTGGCAATCGCGGCTTCGGCGGCGGTCAGCGCGCGCTTGTCGCCCGAGGCTTCGCCGGTACCCATCATCGCCTTGCCCATTTCGCGCATCACGGCGCGCACGTCGGCGAAGTCGAGGTTGATGAGGCCTTCCTTGACCATCAGGTCGGTGATGCAGGCAACGCCCGAGTAAAGAACCTGGTCGGCCATCGCAAAGGCGTCGGCAAAGGTGGTCTTCTCGTTGGCGACCCGGAACAGGTTCTGGTTCGGGATGATCAGCAGCGTATCGACCACCTTGTGAAGCTCAGCGATGCCGGCCTCGGCGGTGCGCATGCGGCGCTGGCCTTCGAAGTGGAACGGTTTTGTAACAACACCGACGGTGAGGATACCCATGTCACGTGCCGTCTTGGCGATCACCGGGGCCGCACCGGTGCCGGTGCCGCCGCCCATGCCGCAAGTGACGAACACCATGTTGGCGCCCGAGAGGTGATCACGGATCTCGTCGATCACTTCCTGCGCGGCGGCCGCCCCGACGTCCGGCTGAGAACCGGCGCCGAGGCCCTGGGTCACCACGGTGCCCATCTGCACGATGCGCTGCGCCTTCGACATGGTCAGCGCCTGCGCATCGGTATTGCCGACGACGAAATCGACTCCCTGCAGACCAGCCGTGATCATGTTGTTGACGGCGTTACCGCCGGCGCCGCCGACACCGAACACGGTGATCCGGGGCTTGAGCTCGCTGATATCAGGGGGGGTCAGGTTGAGTGTCATGGGATTGCCTCTCGATTACGCGCGCGTTGTCTGGTCATGCCGGCGGCCCAAGATCAGACTTTGGGCCGTCAACGTTGAAGATGGAAAAAGGATCACTCGAAGAAATTTCATCAGAAGCCCTCGCGAAGCCATCGTCCGACCTTTCCGAAATAACCGTCGTCGGTGCCCGTCTTGAGCTGACGCGTGTATCGCGGCTCCACATGCTCGAGGTGAGCAAACTGCGGATAGACCAGCAGGCCCGACGGCACAGCGAACGAAGCGCTCTTCGCCTCATTCGGAAGCCGGCCGAAGCCGAGCGGACGACCGACCCGAACCGGGCGGCCAAGAATTCGGGTGCCGAGCTCGACAAGCCCGGTCAGCTGCGAGGCACCGCCGGACAGCACGACCCTCGCCCGCGGCTCGGCCGCAAACGGGGAATCCGCCAGCCGGTCCCGGACCATTTCAAAAATCTCCTCGGCACGCTGCCGCACGATGTTCGCGATCGTGGCGCGGGACACGACCTGCGGAAAATCGCGGTCATTGTCGCCGGCCGTCGGCACGTTCATCATTTCGCGCGTATCGGAGCCGCCAGTCAGCACCGTGCCATATAACGTCTTGATTCGCTCGGCATCTGCGATGCAGCAACCGAGGCCGCGGGCAAGGTCCATCGTGATGTGCTGCCCGCCGACCGCGAATCCGGACGCATGTACGAAACGCCCGCCGGAAAAGGTGGCGATGGTCGTGGTACCGGCGCCCATTTCGACCACGGCGGCACCGAGATCGGTCTCGTCGTCGGTCAGGACCGCGAGACCTGCGACATAAGGACTCGCCGCCATCGCCTCGACATTGAGGTGGCAGCGTTCGATGACCAGCATCAGGTTGCGGGCGACGGTGGCGTCGGCGGTAACGACATTCATGTCAACGCCGAACTGGCTGGCCACCATGCCCCTGGGGTCGCGAATACCTTTAACGCCGTCCAGCGCGTAACCCACGGGCAATGCATGCAGAACGGTGCGGCCCTGAGGGGTCGCATGCTTCATGCCGGTCGAGGTAACCCGCGTGACATCGGCGGCGGTGACCGCGACGCCCTTGATGTCGGCGGAGGCCTCGATCAGCTGGCCCTGCAGCCGGCCAGCCGAAACCGACAGCAGCACGGATTCGACGCGCACCTTGGCCATGCGCTCGGCCAGCGATACCGCATGGCGCACCGCCTGCTCCGCCTCGCCCATGTCGACCACAGCCCCGGACTTCACGCCGCGGGACTGGATCTGGCTGTAACCGATCAACTCGATGGCATGGCTGCGACCGCGCAGCGCGTCGCTCGGCGGGCAAGGCCGCAGCCGCGCGATCATGCAGGCGATCTTGCTGGTGCCGACATCAAGCGAGGCCACCAGCGCGGTGCGGTTGGGAGCCATCTGGCGGGTCTTCGGCGCCTGGTTGCGATCAAGGCTGGTCATGTGGCACCAGCCTTCTTCTTGTCGGTCTTGTCCTTGGCCTTGAACAGGTCGTCGCGCGCCTTGGCGGCATCTTCGGACAGCCGGACCGTCAGCCGGTCCTGCAGACGCATGTCGATAGCGACGATATCACGCGAGAACAAATGGTCATCCTTGTCGAGCTTGCTGAGCATGGCCAGCGCATTGCCGACATCGTTTTCCGGCAGGCGGACGTCGAGCCCGTCATTGAGACGCAGGTTCCAGCGCCGTTCGCCGACCAGGATGGCAGCTTTGGTAACGGTGCGGACCTGCGGATAGCGGTCGAGCAGCGCGATAAAATCCTTGGCGCGGCTATCGGCGCCTTTGCCTACTACCAGCGGCAACGAAGCGAAACGGCGCGACACATAGGTTTCAAGCACCGCGCCGTCATCGGCGATGACCGAGAGGCGGCCGTCCTGCTGCCAAAGCGCGAAAGCGGTGCGCTCGGTAACATCGATCTGCAGCCGGTCGGGATACAGCTTCAGCACGTTGGCGTCGGCAATCCACGGATTGGCCTTGAGCTTGTCGCGCACCGTGGCGGCATCGAGGAACAGCAGCGACGAGCGGCCATTGACGCCGCCGATCGCCAGAATTTCGTCCTGGGTGAGCTGCTTGCGGCCGTTCAGGGTGACCGAAGCGATACGGAACCCGGCGGCATTGGCGGCGGCGTTTCGGGTATCGCTAAAGGCTTCGACCAGTTCATCGAGGTGATCACCCTTGACCACCCCCAGCGCGACGCTGCCGAGCAGCATCACGACCGTAGCCGCGATGCCGACCCGACGCGGGGTGTAACGTTCAAAGGCAGCGATCAGGCGGTTCGGATTCTGTTCGCGGACGACGGGTTTGCGGAACTGGAACCGGGCCAGCAAACGGACAAGCGGCAGCAACTGCTCGCGAAGCAGTATGACTGCTCCCTTGGCAGCCATTTTAAGGTCAGCTGGGGGCCCCAAAGGTCTCACCGACCGGGAGGGGCGTCCTGCACCATCCATTGCACGCGCTCATCACATGTTGTGCCCGCCTTCGATACGGGCTCTGGCACGGGTGAAATCTGGTCATGCCGGGGATGGGTAAGGCCTCACGCCCGGCGGCCAGGCGCACCTGCGCCTCCAACCTTGACCTTCGGACTTCCTGGTAAACAAAGTGTAAAGAAGGTCCGGACAGGACGCGTTTTAATGCGACGGCAGAACAGTTTAGCCGGACTGTGGCGAATCCGTTGGATGGAACCGGACGCGCGGCGGAACATGCCGCCGTCGTCAGCCCGGGCTGCGGCTGACGTCAAAAACGGCTGGTGCAGGCCCGGAATTCGGTGCGGATTGAACATTCCGGGGTTCCGGGTTCGCTGGCGGCGGGGCCGCTACCGCCCTGGAGCGACAGCAATTACGATCCTGCAGCGCGCTTGGTGGCCAGCGCAATCTGACCATGCAAAAAATCAACGAAACCGACGCCCTGCGCGGCGAGCGCCTTCGGATACAGCGACGCCTTGGTCAGCCCGGGCAGCGTGTTGGTCTCGAGATAGACCGGTCCGTTGGCGGAGATGATGAAATCCGATCGCGAATACCCCCGACACGACGTCGCCTGATGGGCCAGAACCGCAAAATCCATGATGGCCCGGCTGATTTCCGGCGCGAACCGGCCCGGGCAGATTTCCTGGGTCGATTTGGCGAGATATTTCGCCTCATAATCGAAGCCGCCCTCCGCCGGGATGATTTCAATCGGCGGCAGCGCGATCAGCGAACCGTCGGCCTGCTCAAGCACCGCGCAGGTGCCTTCCACGCCGGCCACGAATGGCTCGACAACATAGTCCTCAGACTTCGCGGCATGGCGAACGGCAACCAGATCCTGACTGGCATTGACGAAGATCAGGCCGTAGCTCGAGCCATCGCGGGCTGGCTTGGCGATCAGCCGGCCATGCTCGGCGAGCGCCGCTTCCAGATGATCCAGCGCGATGCTGGACGCCGTGGGTACGCCGGCCAGCGCCGCGAAGCGCTTGGCGGCGATCTTGTCGAAGGCGAGATTCGACGACGCCGAGCCGGACCCGGTGAAGGCGATGCCGCGCATCTCGCACAACAACTGCAATTCGCCGTTCTCCGCGGTGCCGCCGTGCAGCCCGAGCAGCAGCACGCGGTTCTCCGCTTTGGCCATGTCGAGCGCCGCCGCAAGCAACCCCAGGCTGGCGCTGCCAGGCTGAAACGGCTCCTCGAACGGCCGGGCATGAGCCAACAGGGTTTCCGGCAGGGTCGGATAGACGCGATCGTCAACGTCCCAGAACCACAGCTCGGCCTCCGGCAGCGCCGTATGCAGTGCCTGCGCCGTGGCCACCGAGACCAGCCGCTCCTTGTTCAGGCCTCCGAACAGAATGGTTATCCGCATTAATTCAGTTCGCTCCGTCATGCCCCACCCCAATCCGCTTGATTTCCCAGTGCAGGTCAATGCCGCTATGCGCCAGTACGCGGGCGCGCACAGTGTCGCCGAGCGTCTCGATATCGGCCGCGGTGGCATCGCCGGTGTTGATCAGGAAATTGCAGTGCATCTCCGACACCTGCGCGCCGCCAACCCGCAAGCCGCGGCAGGCGGCGGCGTCGGCCAGTTTTCCGGCGGTGGGGCCGGGCGGG
>JACMOT010000108.1 GCA_014377915.1 Tardiphaga sp. | reverse complement strand
TGCGCCATTCTTATCCCGCCCCGCAGAGCCGGGACCGCATCAGGCGCCCGCGTTTCTGGCGGTCCCGGCTCCGGGGCGCATGACGCCTCCTGCGGAGGCGCATTGCGCCGCGTCCGGGACAAGTGCTCTGACCGCTACTTTCTTCTCAGGAGCTGTTGAGACGAAGCAATGACGCCCGATCCGGCAGTGGCCTACAGCACCACCGGCGCGTCCGGCAGTTCATTGATATCCGCGCCATCGCGCGGAAAATGGGTGGCGAGGTGCCGCGTCACCGCCGCGATGCCCGCGATTACGCCGCGCTCGAAACGGCCCTGGCGAAATTCGCTCTCCATTGCCTTGCAGATCGTGTCCCAGCCATCCAGGCCGACCCTGGCGTCAATGCCGCGATCGACCACAATTTCGACGTCGCGGTCCGCGAGCAGCAGATAGAGCAGCACGCCATTATTATGTTCGGTGTCCCAGATCCGCAGCTGTGAAAACACCTCGATGGCACGCTCGCGCGCCGACTGCCCCTTGAACAACGGCTCGCCATCCAGCGCGCCTTCAACCACGAAGCGGATTTGTCCGGCGTGGCTGGCTTCGGAGGCCTTGATCGCCTGCTCGATCGCGGCCAGCACTTTTGGCGGGAACGCCTTTCGCACGCGGGAGCGGTTGCCGAGCAGATGCCTGCCGATACGCGCGATACCCATCACCAACTCCCCGAGGCGCCGCCGCCGCCAAAACTGCCGCCACCGCCGCTGAACCCGCCACTGCTCGACGAGCTGCCGGACGACCACGAGCCGCCGCCGCCGATATAGCCGCCGCCGCGCCGGGCGCCACTCACGCCGGATGTGAAGGCATCGCTGATCAGCGTGAACACGAAGCCGACAAGACCGAACAGCCCGGCGATCGTCAGCGTGCCGACCAGCAGCCAGGCCACCAGCGCCACCAGACCGCCGGTGGCCAATGATCCGAACAGCCGACCGAACAGGGTTCGAAAGATGCCACCAAGAATGATCACGCCGAACAGCAGGAACGGCGCGAATTGTTCGATCTGGTCGAGGAAATTTGCGCCCTGCGGCGGCGACGACGCTACAGCCGGTAGCAGTTCGCCGTCGATGACTTTCAGTATCCGGTCGATGCCATCGGAAATGCCGCCAGCGAAATCACCGGCGCGGAATTTCGGCGTAATGACCTCGTCGATGATGCGCCTGGAGGTGACGTCGGTCAGCGCGCCTTCGAGGCCGTAGCCGACCTCGATGCGCAGCTTGCGGTCGTTCTTGGCGACAACCAGGATCGCGCCGTCATCGATTTTCTTGCGGCCGATTTTCCAGGCTTCCGCGACGCGAATGGAGAACTGCTCGATCGATTCCGGCGCCGTCGTCGGCACGATCAGCACCGCGACCTGGCTGCCCTTGCGCGCCTCGAATTCCCGCAAGGTCCCCTCGAGGGCGCCTTGCTGTGCCTGGCTGAGCGTCATGGTCTGATCGACCACGCGACCGCTCAGCGCCGGCACCGCGACATCTGCCCGCGCGGCGAAGCCCCAGCACAGCAGCAGCGCCAGCAGAACGGCTCGGGCAATCCGGGGCGCGGTCATCCGGCGGACGCCGGGCTATTTGGCCGCTGGCGCGGGGGGCGGATTGAAGTCGACCTTCGGCGCCGTCGAAATCTCGCTCTCATTGGCGACCGAGAAATTCGGTTTCTCCTTGTAGCCGAAAATCATCGCCGTGAGGTTGTTCGGGAAGGTGCGTACGCCGACATTATAATCCTGCACCGTCTTGATGTAGCGGTTGCGCGCCACGGCGATGCGGTTCTCGGTACCTTCGAGCTGCGCCATCAGATTGCTGAACAGCGCGTCGGATTTGAGCTGCGGGTAATTTTCGGTCACCACCAGCAGCCGCGACAGCGCACCGCTCAGCTCGCCTTGCGCTGCCTGGAACTTCTGGAACGCGGCGGGATCGTTCAGCACTTCCGGCGTCGCCTGCACGCTGCCAACCTTGGCGCGGGCATTGGTGACGCCGAGCAGCACGTCCTTCTCCTGCTGCGCAAAGCCCTTCACCGAATTCACCAGGTTCGGCACCAGATCGGCGCGGCGCTGATACTGGTTGACCACTTCCGACCAGGAGGACTTGACCTGCTCGTCGCTGGTCTGGATGGCGTTGTAGCCACAATTGGTCAGGCTGAGGGTCGCCAGCGCCGCCAGCACCGTGAAAAATCTGCGCATCGAGATCTCCTGAAAAACCAAAATATTGCCGCTGAAGGCGCAGCGCACCCTAGCAGATGCCAGCGGTGGGGAACAATCAGCAGCGGAATTCAATCGCCGTCCGCTCGATCAGTTCCGCAACCGACAGCACCGCATCGACGCCCGAGGTCGAATGGCCGGCGCTCCATATGTCCTTCCAGCGCGCCGGACGGTTCGCGCGGGCCCCGACATCGATGTCTTTCGCGATGTCGATCGCGCCACGTTCGGGCAACGCCTCGGGATCGAGGCCGGCGGCGACGATCGAGGGACGCAACATGTTGGTCTGCAGGCCGGTGAACGCACGCGTCAGCAAAATGTCATCGGCGGAGCTTTCGATCAGCATCGCCTTGTAGCGGGGATCGGCCATGCTCTCCTGCGTGGCGATGAATTTGGTGCCCATGTAAGCGAGGTCGCAGCCGAGCGCCTGCGCCGCGCGCAGCGCGTGGCCATCGCTGATGCCGCTGGCCAGCACGATCGGGCCGTCGAAAAACTGCCGGACGGCGCGCACGAAGGCGAAGGGGTTGAGCCAGCCGGTCTGGCCACCGGCGCCGGCGGTGAGCAGCACCAGCCCGTCGGCGCCGGCGGCGATCGCGCGCTCGGCATGACGGAGGCTGGCAACATCGGCGAACACCAGCGCGCCGGCGTCATGCAAGGGTGCCAGCACCGGCGCCGGCGAGCCTACCGAAGTTATGACCAGTTCGGGGGCGTGGCGGAGCAGTACCGCGAGGTCTTCGGCCAGCCGGACGTTGGAGCGATGCACGATCAGATTGGCGCAGACCGGCGCCACCGCCTTGCCGCCGGCGTCGGCCTGGCGCCGCAGCCTGGTATCGATCTCGGTGAGCCAGCCATCGAGCTGCTCGGCACTGCGGCAGTTGGCAGTCGGAAACGACCCGATCACGCCATGGCTGCAGGCAGCGACGACGAGTTCGACGCCGGAGACCAGAAACATTGGTGCGGCGATCAGCGGCAGATGCAGGCGGCCGCGCAGCCGCGCCAGCGGATCCAGGTTCTTCAAGGACGTTTCCTCTGGGGCTGCGCGGGTTTGTGTTTCCCCGCATCGGTTTCGTTGTTAGCGTGTTCCCCAAGATTGGCACGAACGAAGGCCAATCACAAAATATGGGAGAGAACGATGGGCGACTGGCTCAATACGTTTCCGACGGTCGGCGCGCAGACGCTGCGGGCGCTGGCGCGCTATCCGGACCGCATCGCCTTCCACTGGCCCGGCGGATCGCTGAGCTACCGCGGCGCCGCCGACATGATCGGCCGCTTCCAGTCGATCTTCATGAATCTCGGCGCGCAGCCCGGTACTCGCGTGGCGCTGCTGACCGCCAACCGCGCCGAGACCTGGTGCGCCGGCGTCGCCGCGCAATTGTCGCGGTTCGGCATTTCATGGCTGCATCCGCTGGGGTCGCTCGACGACCAGATCGACCAGATCGAGGATTCCGGCGCCGAGATCCTGGTGATCGACGCCGACAGCTTCTCGCAGCGCGGTGGCGAGTTGGCGACCCGCGCGCAGGGCCTGCGACATATCTTTACGCTTGGTCGCGCGGACTACGGCGTCGATCTGCTGGCTGCCGCCGAGGCCGGCGGCACTGCCACCGCGCGGGAATTCGCCAATGCCGATGATATCGCGGTGCTGAACTACACCGGCGGCACAACCGGAAAATCCAAGGGCGCACTGCGCTATCATCGCCAGGTCGCGGGCTTTGCCAGTGCGATCCTGGCCGATTTCGAGATTCCGGATTCGCCGCGCTACCTCACGGTGGCGCCGATCAGCCATGTCGCCGGCACCAAGGTGCTGCCGACGCTGATCCGCGGCGGTACCGTCCACATGCTGAAGGGGTTCGATCCGGAAGCCGTGCTGCGCACCATCGAACGCGAAAGGATTAACTTCACGCTG
>JACMOT010000107.1 GCA_014377915.1 Tardiphaga sp. | reverse complement strand
TCCAGGGCTTCATCCTGGCGCTGCAACGCTTCTGGGCGGATCAAGGCTGCGTGATCTTACAGCCCTATGACATGGAGATGGGGGCGGGAACCTTTCATCCGGCCACCACCTTGCGCGCGGTGGGGCCGAAACCTTGGTAGGCCGCCTATGTGCAGCCCTCTCGGCGGCCGAAAGACGGCCGCTATGGCGAGAACCCCAACCGGCTGCAGCATTATTACCAGTTTCAGGTGATCATCAAGCCGTCGCCGCCGGACCTGCAGGATCTCTATCTGCGTTCGCTGCGGGCGATCGGCATCGACACCGCGCTGCACGACGTTCGCTTCGTCGAGGACGACTGGGAGAGCCCGACTCTGGGCGCCTGGGGGCTCGGCTGGGAGTGCTGGTGCGACGGTATGGAAGTCAGCCAGTTCACCTATTTCCAGCAGGTCGCGGGCGTCGAATGCGCGCCGGTGGCCGGCGAACTCACTTACGGCCTCGAGCGGCTGGCGATGTATGTGCAGGGCGTCGACAATGTCTACGACCTCAACTTCAACGGCCGCGACGGCGCCGACAAGGTGACCTATGGCGACGTCTTCCTGCAGGCCGAGCAGGAATATTCCCGGCATAATTTCGAACATTCCGACGCCGACATGCTGTTCAGGCAATTCGTGATGGCGGAACAGGCCTGCAAGAAATATCTCGATGCCGGCTGGCGCGATGGCAAGAAGGAAGCGCATTTGATGGCGCTGCCGGCCTATGACCAGTGCATCAAGGCCAGCCATGTCTTCAACCTGCTCGACGCCCGTGGCGTGATCTCGGTCACCGAACGCCAGAGCTATATCGGCCGCGTCCGCGACCTCGCCAAAGCCTGCGGCGAAGCGTGGATCCACACCGAGGCGGGCGGCGCTTCGTGATACAGTTGCTGTTGCGAACTACACGTGAAACGCCGACGTTCCAGCTCCCCTCCCCCCGTCTTCGGCGGGGAGGAGCCGGGGGTGGGGGGACGATGCCAGATCGTACGCCACGGCCGGTCGGCAAGCGTGTGCGCCGCGCGCGCGCGCTTCGCCGCGACCCGACCGAGGCCGAAAAGAAGCTCTGGATCCATCTCAGGGACATCTTTCCAGGCAAGTCGCACTTTCGTCGGCAGGCCACGATAGGTTGGTATTTCGCCGACTTCGCCTGCCATCAAACGAAAATTGTGATTGAGGTCGATGGTGGCCAGCGCGCCGGTAGCCTGAGCGACGAGCGTCGTACGGCCTATCTCGGGTCGCGTGGATATCGCGTTCTTCGCTTCTGGAATAACGACGTGCTGAGCAACATCGAAGGCGTGCTGGAATCGATTTGCGGCAGTATCGGTGTTGATAGCAGTCCCCCACCCCCGACCCCTCCCCGCCGAAGGCGGGGGGAGGGGAGCAACAGCGATTCAAATCTTTCCTCGGCGCGACGAGGCCGAGAGGAAACTTAAAATGCCCGATCTCCTGCTCGAATTGTTCTCCGAAGAAATCCCCGCGCGCATGCAGGCCAAGGCAGCGGAGGATCTGCGCCGCATGGTCACCGATCGGCTGGTCGCCGAGGGCCTCGTCTATGAAGGCGCCAAGGCGTTTGCGACGCCGCGGCGGTTGACGCTGACGGTGCACGGCATTCCGGCCCGGCAGTCGGACCTCAAGCAGGAGCGCAAGGGGCCGCGGGTCGGCGGCGCCGAGGCCGCGATCGCCGGCTTTCTGAAAGCCACCGGCCTCGCCTCGCTGGACGAAGCAAAGATCCAGCGCGATCCGAAGGGCGATTTCTATATCGCGCTGACCGAAAAACCGGGCAAGCCGACGGTGGATGTGCGGGCGGAGACCCTCCCGCTGATCATCCGCACCTTTCCGTGGCCGAAATCGATGCGCTGGGGCACGGCCTCGGCGAAATCCAGCGCGCTGCAATGGGTGCGGCCGCTGCATTCCATCGTCGCCACCTTCGGCATCGATACCGAAGAACCGGAAGTGGTGCCGTTTGAACTCAACGGCATCAGCTCGGGCCAGACCACGCGCGGCCATCGCTTCATGGCACCGGCGGAAATCGCGGTGCGCCGCTTCGACGACTACGTTGCCAAATTATACGCGGCCAAGGTCGTGCTCGATCCCGCGCGGCGCCGCGACATCATCCTCGCCGAGGCCAGGACCCTTTGTGAGGCGCAGAATCTGGCGCTGGTGGAGGATGCCGTGTTGCTCGACGAGGTGTCCGGACTGGTCGAGTGGCCGGTGGTGCTGATGGGATCGTTCGACGAGGCCTTTCTCACCATCCCCGGCGAGGTGATCCGCGCCACCATCCGCAACAACCAGAAATGCTTTGTGGTCAGCGACCCCGCGACCGGAAAGCTCACCAACAAGTTCGTGCTGACCGCCAATATCGAGGCGAGCGACGGCGGCCTCGCGATCGTCGCCGGCAATGAGCGGGTGATCCGCGCACGGTTGTCGGACGCCAAATTCTTTTATGAGAGCGATTTGAAGACGCGGCTGGAAGACCGGCTGCCGAAATTCGACAATATCGTGTTTCACGAAAAGCTCGGCACCCAGGCGGAGCGCATCGCGCGCATCGTGCGCCTTGCCGCCGAGATCGCGCCGCTGGTCGGCGCCGATGTCGAGAAGACAAAACGCGCGGCGCTTCTGGCGAAGGCCGATCTGGTGACCGAGACGGTCGGCGAATTCCCCGAACTGCAGGGCCTGATGGGCAAGTACTATGCGCTGGCGCAGGGCGAAGACGTCTCGGTGGCCGCTGCGAGCGAAGAGCACTACAAGCCGCAGGGCCCGGCCGATCGTGTGCCGACCGATCCCGTGAGCATCGCGGTGGCCTTGGCCGACAAGCTCGATACGCTGGTCGGTTTCTGGGCGGTGGATGAGAAACCGACGGGCAGCAAGGATCCGTTCGCGCTCAGGCGTGCGGCGCTGGGCGTGATCCGGTTGATCATCGAAAATGAGCTGCGAGTATCAGTTGTCAAAGCTGCTGAATTCGGAGTCGCTGGTTTGCTTGAGGCGGGCACGCGTTTTGCCTTGATAGACTCGCAGAAGGTCCCAACTGATCTACTTGCCTTCTTCGCCGACCGCCTGAAAGGCCAGCTCCGCGAGCAGGGCGCGCGTCACGATCTTGTCGATGCGGTGTTTTCGCTCGGCGGTCAGGACGATCTGCTGATGATCGTTCGCCGCGTCGAGGCGCTCGCAAAATTCCTCGACACCGACGACGGCAAGACGCTCCGCGCGGGCGTCAAGCGCGCGTCGAACATTCTTGGCATCGAGGAGAAGAAGGACAAGCGCGCCTATGACGGCGCGCCGGATGCTTCGCTCTATGCGCTCGACGAGGAAAAGGCACTGGCCACCGCCATTGCCGAAGTTGGGCCGGAAGCCGGCGCCGCTGTCGGCAATGAAGACTTTGCCGGCGCGATGACCGCGATGGCCAAGCTGCGGCCGGCGGTCGATGCGTTCTTCGACAAGGGAAAGGTCAATGACGACAATGCTCTGGTTCGCGAAAATCGCCTGACGGTGCAGAACGAGACCCGCGCCGCGACGGGCGCGGTGGCGGATTTTTCGAAGATCCAGGACTGAGGGCTCTCACGTGCCCCGGACGCGATGCAACACGCCGTGTTGCTTCGCAGAGCCGGGGCCCTGGTGCTCTGGCAAACCGGAATCCCGGTTCCGCGGAGCGGCATAAGGATGCCGCACCGCGTCCGGGAAACGGATCACCTTGATTGCCCGACACAGAAAAGCCCCGTCCGGCGGGGATGTCCGGACAGGGCTTTCTCGCTCGGTCGCCATGACGGCGCCCTTGCGAATTCCGATTTAGTCGATCACCTGGACGATGCGGCGCGAGCGCGGCTCGACCAGCACGGTCTCTCCATTCACGACCGTATAACGATATGGGGTCGTCGCGACGCTTTGCGGCACGTCATAATACGTGACTCCGGCGTCGGGCAAAGTGGTGCCGACGATCACGCGCTCCGGCACGGTGTAGGTCGGAACGCGTTCGCGAACGATATATTCGCGGAATGCCGGCCGCTCCTGTACCGTGATGCCGTCGGGGTCGTTGTCGTCGACGATCACCGTCTGCCCGCTTCGCGCGGCGCCCACGGTCATTTCGCTTTGTGCCTGTGCGGCCAGAGGAGCGCCGAGGGCGCCCGCCAATATTGCCACTGCCATGATGTTGTTTCGCATATCGTCTCCTTCGAGAGCGCCGGCGTGCGCCGGGCTGCTGCCCCAGTCCCCTAGCCAATGCCGCGGCGCTGGGGATCGTTCCGAAATTTCGGGCCCGAGCCGACAGAATTTGGTGCGGCGCAAAGCGGGGCACCCGGAACCCATTGACCGCACAGGCGTCTTATTGTGGAACCGATCGTCGGCGTAAATCAGCGCAAGCGATTCGCAGCATTCAATTTCCCGGAGATTTTCATGGTCCTTACGGCAGCCCACATCCAGCCGATCGTCGCCCTCATTGCCGGCATCTTCATCCTGCTGATGCCGCGGCTGCTGAATTTGATCGTCGCGATCTACCTGATCTTCGTCGGCCTGGCGGGCCTCGGCGTGCTGCGAATGCTGCATATCGGCTAGCGCCAGACCTTCGTAAACTTGCGCCAGCCCGCTAAAACGTGGTGTAAGGCGGCACCTTTTCCCTTTCGCTCCTCTCGCCGGATTGATGGCACGTCATGGCTAAAACCGCATCGAAGACCAAGAAGACCCCGGCCAAGGCGAAGCCGGTGGCCCGCGCCAAGGCCGCGCCGTCTGGCGCCCGCAAGGCGCTGAAAAAGGCGACCGCCAAGCCGGTGGTAAAAGCCAAGAAGCCAGCCAAGCCGGTTGCCAAAGCCAAGTCAGTCGTCAGGGCGAAGTCGGTGGTCAAAGGCAAATCTGTTGCCAAATCGGTCGCCAAGGGTAAGCCGGCCGCCAAATCCACGCCCAAGCCGGTTGCGAAGAAACTGGCGCCGAAGAAGACCGTCGGCAAGGTAGCCGCCAAGCCGATCGCCGACATCATCAAGGCTGGGAAGTGGGTGTATTCGTTCGGTGGGGGCAAGGCCGAAGGCAAGGCCGGGCTGCGCGATCTGCTCGGCGGCAAGGGCGCCAACCTCGCCGAAATGGCCAATCTCGGCCTGCCGGTGCCCCCGGGCTTCACCATTCCGACCTCGGTCTGCGTCTATTACTACGCCAACGACAAGACCTATCCGAAAGACCTGCAGGCGCAGGTCGAAAAGGCGCTGGCCGCCGTCGGCAAGATCACCGGCAAGGGCTTCGGCGATCCGAAGAACCCGCTGCTGGTCTCGGTGCGCTCCGGTGCCCGCGCCTCGATGCCGGGCATGATGGACACCGTCCTCAATCTCGGACTCAACGACACCACGGTGGAAGCGCTGGCCGAACTGTCCGGCGACAAGCGCTTCGCCTATGACAGCTACCGCCGCTTCATCACCATGTATTCCGACGTGGTGATGGGCTTCGAGCACCATCATTTCGAGGACATCCTCGATACCTACAAGGACAGCAAGGGCTATACGCTCGACACCGACCTCGACGGTGACGACTGGGTGGCGCTGGTTGCCAAATACAAAGACGCGGTCGCCCGCGAGACCGGCAAGGAATTTCCGCAGGACCCGCATGAGCAGCTATGGGGCGCGGTCGGCGCGGTGTTCTCGTCGTGGATGAACGCGCGCGCGATCACCTATCGCCGCCTGCACGACATTCCGGAATCCTGGGGCACCGCGGTGTCCGTGCAGGCCATGGTGTTCGGCAACATGGGCGACACCTCGGCGACCGGCGTGGCGTTCACGCGTAATCCGTCGACCGGCGAGAGCAAGCTGTATGGCGAATTCCTGATCAACGCCCAGGGTGAGGATGTCGTCGCCGGTATCCGCACCCCGCAGGACATCACCGAATATGCCCGCAAGGAATCCGGCTCCGACAGGCTGTCGATGGAAGCCGCGATGCCGGAGGCATTCGCCGAGCTGACGCGGATCTATACCCAGCTCGAGAAGCACTACCGCGACATGCAGGACATGGAGTTCACGGTCGAGCAGGGCCGGTTGTGGATGCTGCAGACCCGCAACGGCAAGCGCACCGCCAAGGCCTCGATCCGCATCGCGGTCGAGCTCGCCAATGAAGGCGTGATCTCGCAGCAGGACGCGGTGACCCGCATCGATCCGGCGTCGCTGGACCAGCTGCTGCACCCGACCATCGATCCCGCCGCCAACCGCGACATCATCGCTACCGGCCTGCCGGCCTCGCCGGGCGCCGCCTCGGGCGAGATCGTGTTCTCCTCGGAAGAGGCCGCCAAGCTGCAGGCGGATGGCCGCGACGTCATCCTGGTGCGGATCGAGACCTCGCCGGAAGACATTCACGGCATGCATGCCGCGGAAGGCATTCTCACCACCCGCGGCGGTATGACCTCGCATGCGGCGGTGGTCGCGCGCGGCATGGGCAAGCCCTGCGTCTCCGGCTGCGGCACCATCCGCGTCGATTACGGCCGCGGCACCATGACGATCGGTGACCGCAGCTTCAAGGCTGGCGACATCATCACCATCGACGGCTCGATCGGCCAGGTGCTGGCCGGCCGCATGCCGATGATCGAGCCCGAACTGTCCGGCGAATTCAACACGCTGATGGGCTGGGCCGACAAGGTCCGTAAGCTCAAGGTGCGCGTCAATGGCGACACCCCGCAGGATGCCCGCACCGCCATCAAGTTCGGCGCCGAGGGTATCGGCCTGTGCCGCACCGAGCACATGTTCTTCGAGGAAACCCGCATCCGCACCGTGCGCGAGATGATCCTGGCGGAAGACGAGCAGTCGCGTCGCGCCGCTTTGGCCAAATTGCTGCCGATGCAGCGCGCCGACTTCGTCGAACTGTTCGAGATCATGAAGGGCCTGCCGGTCACGATCCGTCTGCTCGATCCTCCGCTGCATGAATTCCTGCCGCACACCCAGGCCGAGGTCGAGGAGGTCGCGCGGGCCATGAACACCGATCCGCGAAAACTCGCCGACCGCGCCCGCGATCTGGCCGAATTCAACCCGATGCTCGGCTTCCGTGGCTGCCGGCTGGCGATCGCCTATCCGGAAATCGCCGAAATGCAGGCCCGTGCCTTGTTCGAAGCCGCGATCGAGGCCGGCAAGCGCACCGGCGAGTTGGTCGGGCTCGAAGTCATGGTGCCGCTGATCGCCACCAAGATGGAATTCGACCTGACCAAGGCGCGCATCGACGCCACCGCGGCGTCTGTGCTGAAGGAGACCGGCGGCAAGCTGACCTACAGCGTCGGTACCATGATCGAATTGCCGCGCGCCTGCCTGATGGCCGGCGAGATCGCCGAGACCGCTGAGTTCTTCTCGTTCGGCACCAACGACCTGACCCAGACCACCTTCGGCATCAGCCGTGACGACGCCGGGAGCTTTCTGGGCACCTATATCGCCAAGGGCATCCTGCCGATCGATCCGTTCATCTCGGTCGACCGCGGCGGCGTCGGCGAGTTGGTGAAGATCGGCGTCGAGCGCGGTCGCAAGACCCGCCCGAATATCAAGGTCGGCATCTGCGGCGAACATGGCGGCGATCCGGCGTCGGTAGCCTTTTGCCACGAGATCGGCCTCGACTACGTGTCGTGCTCGCCCTACCGCGTGCCGATCGCCCGTCTCGCCGCGGCGCAAGCGGCGCTCGGCAAGGAAATCTCCAGCCAGGCGTAAGCAAGCTGAGTTCCATTGCTTAAAGTGTAGTTAGAAAATGGCCGGGAATTTTTCCTGGCCATTTTATTTTTTTCCTCTCGACCGTCATTGCGAGGAGCCCTTGCGACGAAGCAATCCAGTCTTTGCTTGTAGCTCTTGGATTGCCGCGTCGCGGAGCTTATCAACGGGCCGGCGGAGCCGGACCCGTTGGCTCCTCGCCATGACGAGGAGGGGGCCGTGCGAGCGACTGAAACACGCCCATTCATTCTGTCGCGCATTGCCTCGCCAAAATTTATCTTCCGCGGTTTCGTTGACGTCTTGTTCATCACTTCGGTCAAGCGGCTATTTACCAAGGCTTTCGATTGGTCTTCGCACACGCAAACGGTGCTTGCGTGTGTCGCGTACGCACGGCGGATTAACTTCGCGGCAACTTTAATTCCGTACCAACAAGACAGATCGAAATGTACGGAAACGGGCAGGACGGTCGGGTTTTTGTAAGCGTTGCGTAGGCGTATCATGTTAGTAATGCGTAACCGGCCGAAGGGCGCGCGCAGCGCGTCTTTCGGCCTCGGTCTTTGCTTCTTCGCATTGATCCCGACAGAGGTTGGCTATCAGGACATCGCTTCGTTGCTGGCCCGCCAGCCGGGCGTGACTGAGCGCTGGCAGAAGCGCGTGGTCGCCTCGGCGGTCACGTCGATCCAGGTCGCCACCTTCAGTTTCGGCCGGCCGATCGGCACCTCGTCGCGCAATCCTACCTTTCAGCTCGCGAGCTTCGATACTTCCGCCAGTGATATCACCGGCGCGCTGACGCGCAATCCGCTGGCGCAGCCGCCGCGCCGTTTCGAAGCGTCCGACTTCCCCAGCGTCGATCGAACGCTGAAGGGCGACCGCCTGGCGCTGCGCCCGCCGGAACCTGCGCTGCGCGATGGCCCCCCGCCTGCAAAAGAAGACTCATTCGATAGCAACGCCTCGGTGAGGGGCGCCAAGACCACCGAAGCTCTGCCGGGCGGTGAGCACGCGCCGCTCGATCCCGAACTTGCCGCCGCGCTGCAGGCGCCACCGCTGGCCCAGTACGATGCGTCACAACCGGTGCAGCCGCTCGACGACATCAAGCCGGAATCCGAGACCGCGGTGATCGCTGTTGAGCCGGCGCCGCCGCGCGATGGCTTTTCGGTCAAGACCGCCAGCCTGTTTTTCGGCAGCTCCTCGCTGGGTGCTTCGAGCGAGACCATGGAGCGCTGGCAGCCCGGCGAAGAGCCGACCATCATCGTGCCGAACACGCGCGCCGATCCCGATCTGAAAGTGACAACGACGCTGCCCGCGATCGCCAGCCCGGTCGAGGGCGGCGAGAGCATCGCCGGCAAGGGTGAGGTCAACAGCACCAACCAGCGCATCAAGACCCCGGCCGAACGTCTTGGCCTGTTCGACCATAAAACCCGCGACAAGCAGGAAAAATGTCTGGCTGACGCCGTCTATTTCGAAGCCCGCGGTGAAGCAGTGCGTGGCCAGATGGCAGTGGCGCAGGTGGTGATGAACCGGGTGTTCTCCGGCTTCTACCCGACCACGGTTTGCGGCGTCGTCTATCAGAACAAGAATCGCCATCTGGCGTGTCAGTTCACCTTTGCCTGCGATGGCATTCCGGATGTGGTGAAGGAGCCCGACATGTGGGACCGCGCGCGCAAGATCGCGAAAGCCACGCTGGACGGCCAGCTCTGGCTGCCGGAAGTGGCGAAGTCGACCCACTACCATGCCTATTGGGTGCATCCGTCCTGGGTGCGCGAAATGAAGAAGATGTATCGCACCGGCGTGCATTCCTTTTATCGGCCGCGCAACTGGGGCGACGGCAGCGACGCGCCGAGCTGGGGCACCGCCGCCAAGACCGCCGAGATTTCGGCCTCGCTCTCCGAGATCAAGCCATAGCACGCTCGTCGTTTCGGGGCGGGAGCAGCGATAGCTGCGATCGAACCCGGAACCTCGAATTGTTTTGGGGCAGCTCAAGCTTCGGTTTTGCAAAATATATCGAGATCCCGGGTTCGCGTGCGGCTACCGCCGCCCCCACCCCGGGACGACGACAATCTCGCATCCCTGCCTTGAAAGAGAAATTCTTCGCCGGCGCCCCTATGATTTCCATGCGAATGCATTAATCTGCAGTTGGGTCTGACGGCGGGCGAATTGCCTGATGTGGCGTCCCGATCATTCATGAATTTCGGCGGGGAAGCGACATGGCGGCAATCGAGAGTATCTCGCGGCCGGGGCTGGGCTGGCGGACGCCTCTGGTGATCGTGATCTGCGGATCATTGATCGGCATGCTGACCTTCGGGCCGCGGTCCAGCGTCGGCTTCTTCATGCAGCCGATGAGCCAGCAGTTCACCTGGGGCCGCGACGTGTTCGCGCTGGCCTTTGCCGTGCAGAACCTGCTGTGGGGTATCGGCCAGCCTTTCGCTGGCGCCATCGCCGACAAGTTCGGCGCGGTGCGGGTGATCTGCGTCGGTGCGCTGCTCTATGCGCTTGGCTTGTTGGCGATGCGCTATTCCTCGACACCGCTGGAACTCAATCTCGGGGCTGGCCTGCTGATCGGCTTTGGCCTGTCCGGCTGCTCTTTCAACCTGGTCTTGTCCGCGTTCGGCAAGCTGATGCCGCCGGAATGGCGCGGCATCGCGCTTGGTGCCGGCACCGCGGCGGGTTCGTTCGGCCAGTTCGTGTTCGCGCCGTTCACGGTAGCCATGATCGACAGCGCCGGCTGGCAGTCCACCCTGATGGTGTTCGCGATGCTGATGCTGCTGGTGATTCCGCTGTCGCTGGCGCTGGCAACGCCGCCCGCCGCCGCGGCCGATGTGCCGGTGGCGCAGCGGCAGTCGTTCCGGCAGGCGCTGGCGGAAGCCTTCGGACATCGCTCCTATGTGCTGCTGGTGCTGGGCTTCTTCACCTGCGGTTTCCAGCTTGCCTTCATCACCATGCATCTGCCGGCCTATCTGGTCGACAGGGGCATGCCGGCCTCCACCGGCGGTTGGGTGATCGCGGTCATCGGCCTGTTCAATATCGTGGGCTCACTCAGCGTCGGCTACGCGCAGAGCCGATTTCCGAAGCGCTACATCCTGTCCTTCATCTATTTCACCCGCGCGCTGGCGACGATAGCTTTCATCCTGCTGCCGATGACAACGTTTTCGGCGATCGCCTTCGGCGTCATCAGCGGCCTGACCTGGCTGTCCACGGTGCCGCCGACCTCGAGCCTGGTCTCGATCATGTTCGGCACGCGCTGGCTCGCCACGCTGTATGGCTTTGCGTTCTTCAGCCATCAGGTCGGTGGCTTTCTCGGCGCGCTGCTTGGCGGTATCGTTTATGAGAAATTCGGCTCCTACACGCCGGTGTGGTGGCTGTCGGTCTTGTTCGGCGTGCTGTCGGCGTTGATCAACCTGCCGATCGTCGAGGCGCCGGTGGCGCGGCCGCTGGCGCAGCCGGCATAAGCGCATTAGTGCAATTACAAACAACAAATTCAGGGAGTGGCGTGTTGGGAATGTTCAAGGCTGTTCGCATCGACAAGGCGGAAAAGGGCACCACGGTCGCCATCACCCAGTTCGACGAGGCCGAACTGATGGACGGCGACGTCACCATACGGGTCGAATGGTCGACGGTGAACTACAAGGACGGCCTGGCGCTCACCGGCAAGGCGCCGGTGGTGCGGCGGTTTCCGATGATTGCCGGCATCGATCTCGCCGGCACCGTGGAGACCTCCTCGCATCCGGAATGGAAGCCGGGCGACAAGGTGATCTGTAACGGCTGGGGCATGGGCGAGACCCATCTCGGCGCCTATGCCGAGAAGGCGCGGGTCAAGGGCGAGTGGCTGGTGCGGCTTCCCGAGGGCCTGACGACGCGCGATGCGATGGCGATCGGCACCGCCGGCTACACGGCGATGCTGTCGGTGCTGGCACTGGAAAAGCATGGCCTGACGCCAGGCGACGGTCCCGTAGTAGTTACCGGCGCCGCCGGTGGCGTCGGCTCGGTGGCGATCGCGCTACTGTCGAAACTCGGCTATCACGTCATCGCATCGACCGGCCGCATCTCGGAGCAGGACTATCTGAAGGGACTCGGCGCGGCGGAGATCATCGATCGCGCGGAACTGTCCGGTGCGGCCAAGCCGCTGGCCAAGGAGCGCTGGGCGGGCGGTATCGACAGCGTCGGTTCCACTACGCTGGCCAATCTGCTGTCGATGACCAGGCCGCGCGGCGCCATCGCCGCCTGTGGTCTAGCTGGTGGTATGGATCTGCCCTCGTCGGTGGCGCCGTTCATTCTGCGCGGAATTTCTTTGCTTGGAATCGATTCGGTGATGTGTCCAATTGCGCTGCGAAGGCAGGCTTGGACACGTCTGGCGACTGATCTGGATGCTGGGAAACTAGCTGATATCACTCAGGAAATAAGCCTGGACGGGGTCGTCGAGGCGGGCGCTCGGGTATTGGCAGGCGAAGTCCGCGGTCGAATCGTGGTAAAGATTGTCTAACTTGTTCAGACTTTGCCAACTTCCCTGCTCCAATGTTGCCACGGTTGGTATGGTAAGCAGCGGTCAAGGCAGTTGGCGGTCGTCCGCGCTCAGTTGGTCGGAGTATCCTATGGTTGCGCGTTTTGTGTTGGGAGCCGCTTTCGCCGCCTCGCTGGCGATGCCTGCGATGGCGGGTTCGATGACGGCTGACGAAGCCCGCAAGTTCGTCGCCGGCAAGGTGTTCGCTTTCACCTGCTTCGATGGTACCCGCGGCGCTGGCCGCGTGTTCGATGATGGCGGCGCGGCGGGCGCGGTGCAGTTCTCCGGTTCCGGCCCGGCGCGCAACATGCGTCTGCCCGGCAATACGCTGCAGGTTCGCGGCCAGTCGATCTGCGCCTCGATCAAGGGCCTGCCGTTCGAGCCGTGCTTCAATCTCGTCAAGAACGATGAACGTAGCTTCCGTGGCGCTGTCTCCGGCATGGGCTTCGCTTATTGCGATTTCCGTCACCAGGGCCGCGGTCAGATGCTGATGGCGCGTTCGCTGGCGCAGCCGCAATCGTTGCGCGCGGCGGATGCGTCTCCCACCGAGACGGTGGCGCGCGTGGCGACGCCGCGGGTGGAAATTGGCAAGATTGAATCGGTCAGTACCGGCTCGATCAAGATCGACCCTTTGAAATCCGAGCCGGCCAAACCTGAAATCGGCAAGTCCGAGATCAGCAAGCCCGAGCCCGCTCGGGTCGAGGCGGCAAAGTCGGAATCGGCCAAGGTTGAGGGGACCTCGGAACTGCGCCGGTCCACGGAATAGCGCGGGCGTCGGCAGTCGACCGAGTATCGCGGCCGGGTATTTCCCGGCCGTTTCTTTGGCGTCGCTTCGTCACCACAGCGTGAACCGGCTGGGTGAGTATATCGATTGTAGCCTAATCGATAGCATCCTATCTACCTCGGATGGCACTCACTCCTCCCCAGATTCAGGCGGAACTCGGCTTGCTGGTCGCGCGCCTGGCGCGGGTCTGGCGGCGTCGGGCCGATCAGGCGCTGTCGGCGCATGGCCTTTCGGAGGCCACCGCGCATCCGTTGCTGATCCTGGCGCGGGGAGGCAGATGTGTGCGTCAGGGCGTCCTGGCCGACGAGATGGGTCTCGAGGGCCCCTCGGTGGTGCGGCTGATCGACCTTCTGGCGGCTGAGGGCCTGGTGGAGCGTCGCGAGGATCCCACCGATCGCCGCGCCAGAATCGTGCATCTGACCGCGCTCGGCGAGGCCAAGGCGGAGGAGATCACGCGCGTGATGCGCCGCGTCCGCACCGATCTGATGGACGGCGTTTCCGCCGACGAACTGGCCGTTACGTTCGAGGTGCTGCGCCGGATCGAAGTCTCGGCCAACCGATCGCTGCAAGCCGCCGGGGAGGCGGGCCCCCTGTGATGCCCCGTTCTCCGTTTCTGGTTCGCCATGCCGACATTATCTTCTCGCTGAAAACATTTCTCGCCGCGGTGATGGCGCTGCTGATTGCGTTGGCGATGGATCTGCCGCGGCCATACTGGGCGCTGGCGACGGTCTACATCGCCTCGCAGCCGTTGGCCGGCGCGACCCGCTCGAAGGCATTCTTCCGCGTGGCCGGGACGCTGATCGGCGCCGCCGCCAGCGTCGCGCTGGTGCCGAACCTGGTGAATTCGCCGGAACTGCTCAGCCTCGGCCTCGCGCTGTGGGTTGGGCTCTGCCTCTATGTCTCGTTGCTGGACCGCACGCCGCGCAGCTACATGTTCATGCTGGCGGGCTATACGGCGGCACTGATCGGCTTTCCCTCGGTGTCGGAGCCGGCGGCGATCTTCGACGTCGCGCTGGCGCGCAGCGAGGGGATCATTCTCGGCATTCTCTGCGCCAGTATTGTTTCCACCATCGTGCTGCCGCGCAGCGTCGGCCCCGCGGTCGCGGCGCGGGTCGACACCTGGCTTGCCGGCGCGCGCGGCCTCAGTGAGCGTGTACTGGCCGGGCACGGTGCCGACATGTCCTCGCGCGAGCAACGGCTGCGGCTCGCCGCCGACGCCGTCGAGATCGATACGCTGTCGGATCATCTGGCCTATGACCGCGAGGTCAGCCGCGATACGCCGCGCTGGCTGCGCGCGCTGCGGCTGCGCATGCTGATGCTGCTGCCGCTATTGTCCTCGATCGGCGATCGCCTCGACGCGCTGGGCGACGACGTGCGCACGCCGCGGCTGATGGCGCTGGTCGCCGATCTGTCGCGCTGGATCACCGATGACGATGTTGCGCGCGAACCCGCCGACCGGCTGTGTACGGCGATCGCGGCGCAATCGCCGAAGCTCGATGCCGGCTCGTCGTGGAACGAGATCATGATGGCCTGCCTGCTGACGCGCATGCGCGAGCTGGTCGATGTGTCTGCCGACTGTCGCGTGCTCAACCAGGCAATCGCCGAAGGCGGTCGACCGCCAGGCGCGAAACTGGCGTTTCGTGCCGAAGCGGGCGTAGCACCCATCCGGCATGTCGATCACGGCATGGCACTGTGGTCGGCCGGTGGCGCCATCCTCGCCATCCTGCTGAGCTGTGCGTTCTGGATTTCCACCGGCTGGGTCGATGGCGCGTCGGCGCCGATGATGGCGGCGGTCGGCTGCTCGTTCTTTGCCAATACCGACGATCCCTCGGTCGGCCTGCGTGGCTTCGCCAAATGGACGCTGGTCGCCATGGTCGTTGTCGCCGTCTATCTGTTCGCGATCCTGCCCGCGATCTCCAACATCGAGATGCTGATCGCGGTTTTGGCGCCGGCCTTTCTGCTGTTCGGCTATCTGATCGCACGCCCGGCGACCTTCTTCATCGGCATGCTGCTCGCCGCCAACACCGCCAGCCTGATGGCGTTACAGTCGACCTACAGCGCGGATTTTGCAGCCTTTGCCAATGGTGGCATCGCCTTCTTCGTCGGCGTCGAAATCTCGGCGCTGACCATTCTGCTGGCGCGGTCGGTGGGCGCGGAGTGGAGCGTGCGCCGGCTGATGCGCAGGGGCTGGATCGCGCTGGCCTGGGCGGCTGCCAGCCGCGGCAATCGCGATCGCGCCGCCTTTGCCGGGCTGATGCTCAACCGCATCGGTCTGCTGGCGCCGCGGCTGGCGGCGATGCCGGACAGCGCGCTGCGCGATGTCGATAACCTCAGGGAACTGCGCGTCGGCCTGAACATTGTCGATCTGCGTCGCGCCCGGCACGGCATGTCACCGCGAACGCTGCTGACCATGGACGCGATGCTGGACGAACTCGCCGCCGATTTCCGAAGTTATGACGGTGGTGCAATGCCGCGGGCGCTGCTGGTGCGGATCGATCAGGCGTTGCTGGCGGCGATGGCGGAGTCGAGCGACGCCGTGCGCGGCGACGCGCTGATCGGGCTGGTGGGTATTCGCCGCGGCCTGTTTCCGCAGGCGCCGGACTACCGGCCGGAAGCGCTGAACCGCCTCGCAGGGAGTGCTGCGGCATGAGATATGAAGTCGATCTGTTCGGTATCCTCGTGCCGGCGCTGCTGCTCTGGCTGGTGATCACCTATGTGATCGGCGCGCAGTTGCGGCCGCTGCTGGAGCGCTCTGGCCTGTACCGCTTCGTCTGGCACCGCGCGCTGTTCGATCTCGCTCTCTTCGTCTGCCTGCTCGGCGGCGTGGTCTATCTCTCGTCCGGATTGCTGTCATGAAAAATCCTGTTGCCCTGATACGTCGTTTCGCCGCCACCACGCTGATGGTGGTCGCCGCGCTCGCGGTCGGCCGCTATCTGTGGGTCTATTACATGGATGCGCCGTGGACCCGCGATGGCCGGGTCCGCCCCGACGTCGTCACCTTGGCGCCCGACGTCTCCGGCTTCGTCACCGAGATCCTGGTCAAGGACAATCAGAAGGTGAAGCGCGGCGACGTCATCATGCGGATCGACCGCGTGCGTTACGCGCTGGCGCTGCGACAGGCGGAGGCGGTGGTCGCCGGCCGCCAGGCGACGCTCGATCAGGCCGGGGCCGATCTGAAACGCTACCGCGATCTCACCACGGCCGCCGTGTCGCAGCAAAAGCAGGAGCAGGTGACAGCGACGCAATTATTGGCCAGGGCTTCGCTCGATCAGGGTATCGCTGACCAGGCAGTGGCGCAGCTCAATCTGGACCGCAGCGAGGTGCGCGCGCCGGTCAATGGTACGATCTCCAACATGGAGCTGCGACCGGGCACCTATGTGTCGGCCGGCAAGGGCGTGATGGCGCTGGTCGATACCGACACGCTGCATGTCGATGGTTACTTCGAGGAAACCAAGCTGCCGCGGATCCAAGTCGGCGATCCCGTCTCGATCCATTTGATGGGCGATTCCGAACGCATCACCGGTCATGTCGAAAGCATGGCTGCCGGCATTGAGGACCGTGACCGTGGCGAGGGTAGTAACCTGCTCGCCAATGTGACGCCAACCTTCAGCTGGGTGCGGCTGGCGCAGCGCGTGCCGGTGCGCATCGCGCTCGATAATATTCCGGCCGGCGCGACGCTGGTCGCTGGCCGCACGGCGACGGTGGAGATCCTGCCGAAGGACGGCACCAGCGTTGCGAAGCTGTTTTGATTGTTCTCTTCTGTCAGTGCGAGGCGCCAACGGGTCCGGCTTCGACGGCCCGATGATAGCTCCGCGACGCGGCAATCCGGAAGCCATCCGCGAGGAAGGAACTGCATTGCTTCCTCGCAAGCACTCCTCGCAATGACGACCAAGGTGTTCAGTTCGATGCCGGCGCGGCCTGTGTGAAACCGCGGTCGACCGCCTGGCTGACATCCACCGCCTTCGCCAGAATCCCGTAGCGGGTGGCGCGATCACTGGCTTCCTGGAATTCCCTGATCACCGCGTCGTCGATGGTGATCGGCCGGTTGTCCTGCGCGCGGTAGGCCCGTGCCAGCACGTCTTCCGGCAACTTGGTCAGTTCGGCGGTGTTTCTGGCATATTCCTCGACATGCTCGCGCGACCAGGTGCGTGCCTTGTTGAGGCGCTGCAGGAAATCAGCGATTGCCTCGCGCTTGGTGGCAATGGCCTGGTCGGACGCGACGATGAATGTCAGCGTCGGGGTCAGGCCTTCACCGTCGGCGACGATGCGGGCATTGTCCTTCAGTACCGCATAGGAGATGTAGGGCTCCCACACCGCCCAGCCATCGATCGAGCCGGCGATCAGTGCGATCTTGGCATCGACCGGTCCGAGCGCGGCAAAAGTGGCGTCGGTGGTCTTGTAACCGGCTTTCTCCAGCGTGGCGTTAATCAGGAACTGGCCCCAGCCGCCGCGGGTGCCGGCGAGGCGCTTGCCCTTGAGGTCCGCGGCGGTCCTGATCGGCGAGTCGTTGCGCACCAGGATCGCTTGCGTATTGGCATTGGCGCGAACGCCGCCAATCGCCTTGATTGGCGAGCCCGCCGCATAGATCGACAGGAAAGCAAGATCGCCAGTGTGGCCGACATCGAGCGCACCGGCATTGAGCGCCTCGAGGATCGGCGCGGCGGCCGGGAATTCCGACCAGACAATCTTGTAGGGCAGGTCCTTCGTCAGGCCTGTCGCCTCCAGCAGCGAGCGGTTGCCGCCCTTCTGGTCGCCGATTCTCAAGGTGACGGGGTCGGCCGCGAAGGCCGAGGTGGCGAGCGCTGCGCCGATGATCGCGGCGAGCAGCGCGGATGAAAGGGGCTTGACCATGTTGTTTTCTCTGATGCGATAAGGTGCAGCAAAGCTACGCGGGAAAGTCGGGCCGTCAACGAAATGGCTGACCGAAGATGTGTTCGACCTCGGAACGAACGTGTCGCGGTTGATCGGTGGAACGGCAGTTTCGCGCTGTCTTGTTTGTGTGCCCCGGATGCGATGCAATACGTAGTATTGCTTCGCGGAGCCGCAGCCGTACCGATCGCCGGCGTTCGTGGCGGTCCCGGTTCCGCGGAGCGGTAGGAAGAATGCCGCACCGCGCCCGGGACAAGCCGAGCACGAATTCTACTCGACCTTGCCGATCTTCTTCACCGCCGCGATCAGGCGCGCGCTGTCGGTCTCGACGAACTTCGCAAATTCCGGCGCGTCCAGATAGGCAACCGGGCTGCCGGCAGCGGCAAACGTCTTTGTTACTTCCGGCGCCGTGACCGCTTGCGCCATTGCCTCGCGCAGTCGCGTCATGATTGGCGCCGGCAGCGTACTCTGCGCGAAAAGCCCGGCCCAGATATAGAACTCGACATCCTTGTATCCCAGTTCCTGAAAGGTCGGCACCTCCGGGAAACTCGGCACCCGCGCGGCGCCCCAATTGGCCAGCACGCGCATTTTGCCGTCATCGACCTGCTGCCGCAGCGTGCCCGGCGCGGAGGCCACCGCCTGCACCGTATTGGACAGCAGCGCGGTGAGCGCAGGGCCAGCGCCGCGGAACGGCACGTGCAACAGCTTGATGCCGGCGCTGGCGGCGAACATCTCCATCGCCACATGCAGCGTGCCGTAGGGACCGGACGAGCCATAGGGAATTTCGCCAGGGCGTTTCCGGGCATCGTCGACAAAGTCCCGCAACGTCTTCCAAGGTGCCGCGGCGGGCACTGCGAGCAGCGTCGGGTCGGCGAGCACGCGCGCGATCGGCGCGAACTGCGATACTTCGTAAGACACCGGCCGATCGAACAGACGGTCAGCCTCGGGCAGCACCGCCAGCGACGACAGTGTCATCAGCAGCGTATGGCCATCGGGCTCGGCGCGCGCCGCCTGCGCATTGCCGACCGAGCCGCCGGCCCCTCCGGCGCGGTTGTCGACGATGACGGGCTTGCCGAGAATCCGCTCGAGCGCCATTGCCACCGGCCGCGCCGCCAGGTCGGCCTGGCCGCCAGCCGGAAACGGCACGATCATGGTGATGTTGCGCGATGGCCAGGCTGATTGCGCGCAAGCGGGGCTGATGAATGGTGTGAACAAATTGGCCAGCGGCACGGCCGCGGCAGCCTGCAGAATCTCGCGTCGATTCATGCGTCGGAACCTCCCATGATATTATTTTTATGGGAGTAGCCTATCGCGAATGCCGAGCTTCGCAACCGCCTTGATACCGTCCGCTACGGCGTTGCAACCGCCGTAAAACGTTCGAGAAAACGCTTCTCGGCTTTGCCCGCCGACCACGGCGTCAGGAAATCCTCTTCCGCGGTCGCCGACAGGCTGGGATCCTTGCCGAACAGCCGTTTGGCCTCGGTTTCCTTGAAACCTGCCAGCCTCGTTGCCTCCAGATAGGCGGCGCCCATGTCGGCGGTCTTGATCTGCTTTGTCACCTCGGCCGCCAGCACCGGCGGCAGGCCGAAGCGGGTATGGATGGCGCCGAGCAGCCGGTTCTCGACGATCTTGTAGGCGCCCCCGATCACCGCCTTGAACGGCGAGATCATGTCACCGATGACATATTCCGGCGCGTCGTGCAGCAGCGCTGCCAGCCGCACGCGGTTATCGACACGCGACACCTGCTGGCGCAGTACGGCCTCCACCAGCAGCGTGTGCTGTGCCACCGAGAAGATATTGGCGCCATGGGTCTGTCCGTTCCAGCGCGCGACGCGGGCGAGGCCATGGGCAATGTCGGCGACCTCGATGTCGAGCGGCGATGGATCGAGCAGATCGAGCCGGCGTCCGGACAGCATCCGCTGCCACGCCCGCGTTTCGACGTCGGTAGAGAATTTTGATTTGGCCATTATCTTGCTTTGAGCTTTGATACTTTGAGTCTCGGTGCGCGCTTCTGGTCGACGCAGAGCTCGTGACAGTAGCAGGAGACGAGATGGTCGTTGACCATGCCAGTGGCTTCCATGAAGGCATAGACGATGGTCGGACCGACGAATTTGAAGCCGCGCGCCAGCAGCTCCTTGGAAATTTTAGCAGACAGGGGGGTCGAAGGCGGCACGTTGCCATGGGTCTTGAACTTGTTGACGATCGGCCGGCCGTCGACAAAATCCCACAGGAATTTCGAGAAGCCGGCGCCTTCTTCCATGATTTTGAGATAGCCTTTGGCGCTGTTGATGGCACCGACAATCTTGGCGCGGTTGCGCACAATGCCGGCGTCGTTCATCAGCGCATGCACTTTGGCGTCGTCGTAACGCGCGATCTTGTCGGGCTGGAAGTCATCGAACGCGGCGCGAAAATTGTCGCGCTTGCGCAGGATGGTGATCCAGGACAATCCGGCCTGAAAGCCGTCGAGGATCAGTTTTTCATAGAGGGCGCGGTCGTCATATTCGGGCACGCCCCATTCGGTGTCGTGATAGGCGACGTAAAACGGGTCTTCACCCGGCCAGGGGCAACGCGTCTTGCCGTCGGCATGCAGAATGGCCGGCTTGGTCATGCGAGCGTTTTCTTCGGCGCGAAGGCGCGCACCGCGTCGACATCTGAAAAATGGATCGGCTGGTCGCCGGCAAGGAACGGAGCCCCGGCATCGAGCGCGTCGGTCGCGCGGTCGGTGCGGATCAGCGCCAGGCCCTGACCATTGGCGGAGGAGCCCATGGTTCCGATCGGTCTGTCGGCGGCACGAATCTCGCTGCCCGGCTCGGGAATGCCTCCGTCCAGCGCCACGCCAACGATGCGGGTGCGCGCGGTGCCACGATGCTGCATCCGCGACACCACTTCCTGGCCGACATAACAGCCCTTGTCGAAATCAACGCCCTTGAGGCGGTCCATGTTGCTCTCGTGCGGAAACGCGTCGCCATAGGCGAAATCGATGCCGCCGCGCGGCACGCCGGTCGCGATGCGATGCGCCTCATAGGCGTCCTCGTCGAGCAGTTCGGCGCCGATCAGCTTCGCGGTCTTCGCGGCCAGCTCGGCCGGCACGAGAATGCGAAAGCCGAGCGCGGCGTCGCGCGGATCGGGAAAAGTAAGATCCGGCTTGATGCCTGGTTCGCCATCCCACGCCGCGAGAACGCCGAGCGAATCGGTAAGATTGTCCACCACGACCTTGGCGCGCAATTTGTAGAAGCCGAGCTTGGTGGCCAATGGCGCCGCCAACTCGCGGGGCACGTCGAGCAGCAGCCCGCCGCCATGGCCGGCGGGTGCCTCGGTGACCAGGAAATCCGCGATAATCTTGCCCTGCGGCGTCAGCAGAGCGCCGAACCTTGCGCTGCCCGGCGTTACCACCTCGATCTCGGAGGTGACGAGATTGTTGAGAAAACCACGGGCGTCGTCGCCGCTCAGCTTGATGACGCCCCGGTCCGAGAGAAAGGCTGCATTCATGGGGAATTCTCGATGATTGGGCTGGAAGTTTTGCGGAAACGCTGGAGCTGGATATCCCAGCCAAAGCTAAGCCGCTAGGATGCGGACAACAAGGCCCGCCGCCGTTCCGCGCGGGCTCCCGCAGCGAAACGAGACGCCATGACCCAGACTTTTGATACGATTCTAAAATCCGGCACCGTCGACAACCAGGATGGCGAGGGCGTCCGCGAC
>JACMOT010000008.1 GCA_014377915.1 Tardiphaga sp. | reverse complement strand
CGGGTGGACACAAGGGAGCTCGACCAGGTGGTCCGCTCCATCGGCCAGAAGGCCCCCGCGGTGGTGGCCGATCCCGAAGCCGCCGCGGAGGAAGGCTGCCGCCGGAGCAAGATCGTCTACGACCTGCTGCCGGCGGTGTTCGACGCTGCCGACGCGATCGCGGCGGGCGCGCCGCTCATCCATCCCGACAAGACGCCGACGCATCGGGTGCACAACGCCGCGCGCAACATCGTGGCGGAGAGCCACGGCGAATATGGCGACGTCGCCGCCGCGCTGGCATCCGCCGCCGTCACCTTCGAAGCCACATTCACGACACAGCGCGTGCAGCACGGCCATCTCGAGACCCATGGCGGCATCGCCTGGGTCGATCCGTCCGGAACGCTCAACGTCCGCTCCAGTACGCAGACGCCATTTCTCACGCGCCGCGCACTGGCCGACCTGTTCCAGCTGCAGCCCGACAAGGTGCGGGTGTTCTGCGAACGCGTCGGCGGCGGTTTTGGCGGCAAGCAGGAGATGTTCGTCGAGGACATTCTCGCCCTGGCGGCGCTGAAGACCGGTCGGCCGGTAAAGCTCGAACTGACGCGCGAGGAGCAGTTCATGGCAACCTCGACGCGGCATCCGATGCGCGTCCGGGTAACGGCCGGCGCCGACGCCAAGGGTAAACTGACCGCGCTGCAGATCGGCGTGCTCAGCAACACCGGCGCCTATGGCAACCATGCCGGCCCAGTGCTGTTTCACGCCTGCAGCGAATGCATCGGCATGTATGTCTGCGACAACAAGAGGGTCGACGCGGTGGCGGCCTATACCAACACCGTGCCGGCCGGTGCCTTCCGTGGCTATGGCCTGCCGCAGACGCTGTTTGCGGTGGAAGCGGCGATCGACGACCTCGCCGCGCAACTCGGCATCAGCCCGTATGATTTTCGCCGCCGCAACATGGTGCGCCCAGGCGATCCGATGCTGTCGCCGGTCGGCGATCCGCATCCCGACGTGCTCTATGGCAGCTACGGCCTCGACCAGTGCCTCGACCTGGTCGAGCACGCGATGCGTGAGCCAGCTGCGAAACACGACCTGTCCGACGACTGGCTGATCGGCGAAGGCATTGCCCAGACCATGATCGACACCGTGCCGCCGGGCGGCCATATCGCCGACGCCCGCATCGCGCTGCGCGGCGATGGCGGCTTCGAGCTGGTGGTCGGCACCGCCGAATTCGGCAATGGCACCAGCACTGTGCATCGCCAGATCGCAGCCACCGCGCTGGCGACGACGGTCGACCAGATCCAGCTGCTGCAATCCGACACCGCGCATGGCGGCCACGACACCGGCGCCTATGGCAGCGCCGGCACCTTCGTGGCCGGGCTGGCGACCAAGGTCGCCGCGGACAATCTCGCCCGTGAGCTGCGGATGCTCGCCGCGACGACGTGGTACGCCGATCCGGAGGACTGCGTGATCGAGGATAACGCCGTGGTCTGCGGCGCGCGGCGTCTCGGCTTCGCGGAACTCGCCGGCGCCGCTCGGAGCGCCGGCCACGTGCTCGATGCCACCGGCACCTCGGGCGGCACGCCGCGCTCGGTCGCCTTCAACGTGCAGGGATTTCGCATCGCCGTGAACAAGGCCACCGGCGAGATCAGGATCTTAAAAAGCGTGCAGGCGGCCGACGCCGGCGCCGTCGCCAATCCGATGCAGCTGCGCGGCCAGATCGAGGGCGGCGTGGCGCAGTCGCTCGGCGCGACGCTGTATGAGGAGATGGTCATCAATGGCGATGGTCACGTCACCAATCCGAAATTCCGCGATTATCATTTGCCCTCTTTCGCCGATCTGCCCCGCACCGAAGTATACTTCGCCGACACTTACGACACACTGGGCCCGATGGGCGCCAAGTCGATGAGCGAGAGCCCATATAATCCGGTCGCAGCGGCGATGGGCAACGCGCTGTTCGACGCCACCGGCATCCGATTCACCCAGGTGCCGTTCAAGCCGGACCGGATCTTTCCGGCGCTGCAGGAAAAGTACGGAAAGTAGCGAGCGGCCGGCGGCTCTTAACCTCTCCCCGCAAAGAGCGAGGAGAGGTTAGAAAGCGCGCTGCGGCTACCGCCCCACCGTACACTCGATCTGGCCGTGCGGCTCGTCGGTCGGCAGGAACACGTCGTTGTTGTTGTCGAGCCCGAATGCGGAGAGGTTCATCAGGATGTAGTGGATGTTCGGGCATGCCATGCTGATCTCGGAAATTTCCGGCACTGCCGCCAGCGCGGCCTCGCCCATATGGTACAGGCTGTTCTGCACGCTCGGACTGTAATTGGTGGAAAATACCTTGAGCAGGGTCTCGAGGATTTTCGCATTGGCCACCGCATAGCTCGCCGGCGTGCCGGACCACTTCCACGATGCCACCATGCTGGTGGCGCAGATGCGGTCACCGGTCGGCTGGATGGTCGAATATTGATCGGTGAAATAATTCTCCCAGCCGGACTGCGTCGACTTCATGAAGGTGAAGCCGTCGAGACCCGAGCTCATCGACAGTCCCTCGCGCGTCGCATTGATCTCGACGAACGGCTTGCCATTGCTGTCGAGCACAAAACTGTGCGGATGCGGTGTGCCGTCGATGCTGAGCCGGCTCCATTTGGTCTCGTGCGCGGTGATGCTCACCGACGCAACCTGCGGATACAGATCGAGAAAGCGTTTCGCCAGCACCTGGCCGAATTCCTCGGTCGACAATCCGGTATTTTCCCGCGCCACCACATTGACGATGTTCTTGATGGTATCGGTGGAAGTCGAGGTGGAGTTATCGGCGTCGGTATAGGCGCGGCCGAAATCGCCCTCCAGCATCGCCTTCACCGAGAGCTGGCTGACCTCGTGCCGGTCGCCGTCGCGATGGACCCGCATGATGCGGACCCGGCCTTTTCCATATCGGTTCTTGATGAGCGGCACGCGGTAAACCTCCGGCTTGAACCGGCGACCGGGACTATCCGTTCGCCGCGATCCCTAACGAGCAACCTTCATGCCATCGGTCAAGCCACCGCGGCGCATTCATTCTGGCACGGAGCTTGAATCTTTCGGTCATAATGACATGCGATTTCATCACCAACAGGGGACATAACCATGACGACGACAGTGCATCCGGTCGATGAGGTGCTGCCAACCCCGCGCCTGCTGGCGCTGGGACTGCAGCATGTGCTGGTGATGTATGCCGGCGCGGTCGCGGTGCCGCTGATCATCGGCCGGGCGCTGAAACTGTCGCCGCAGGAGGTCGCCTTCCTGATCTCGGCTGACCTGTTCGCCTGCGGCCTTGCCACCCTCGTCCAGTGCATCGGCTTTCGCGGCGTCGGCATCCGTCTGCCGGTGATGATGGGCGTCACCTTCGCTTCGGTCGGCCCGATGCTGTCGATGGCGGCATCGCCGGAAATCGGCCTGCTCGGCATTTATGGATCGGTCATCGCTGCCGGAATTTTCGGCATCCTTGTCGCGCCTTTCATCAGCCGGCTGCTGCCGCTGTTCCCGCCAGTCGTGACCGGCACCATCATCATGGTGATCGGGATTTCGCTGATGCGCGTTGGCATCAACTGGGCCGGTGGCGGATTACCGACGTTGACCAAAGTGGTCGATGGCGTAGCCGGGCAGTTTCCAAATCCCGGCTACGCGCAGCTACAGGGCTTGGGCATTGCGCTATTCGTGCTGTGCGTCATTCTCGCGCTGATCAAATGGGGCACCGGCTTCCTCGCCAACGTCTCGGTGCTGCTCGGCATCATCGCCGGCGCGATCCTCGCCACCGTGCTCGGCGTGATGCATTTCGACAAGGTCGCCACCGCGCCGTGGGCGGACATCGTGCTGCCGTTCCATTTTGGCGTGCCGCAATTCCATCTGGTCCCGATCATCACCATGTGCATCGTGATGATCGTGGTGATGATTGAATCGCTCGGCATGTTCCTGGCGCTGGGCGAGATCACCGGCAAGACCATCGACCGCGACGCGCTGACCCGCGGCCTACGCGCCGACGGCGTCGGCACTGTGCTGGGCGGCATCTTCAACACCTTTCCCTACACCTCGTTCTCGCAGAATGTCGGCCTCGTCGGCATTACCGGAGTGCGTTCGCGCTGGGTGACCATCGCCGGCGGCGCCATCATGCTGGTGCTCGGCCTGCTGCCGAAAATGGCCGCGCTGGTGGAATCGGTGCCTCTGGTGGTTCTGGGCGGCGCCGGCCTGGTGATGTTCGGCATGGTCGCGGCGACCGGCGCGCGCATCCTCACCGCGGTCGATTTCAAGACCAACCAGCGCAATCTGTTCGTGGTGGCGATCTCGGTCGGCTTCGGCCTGATCCCGCTGGTGGCACCGAACTTCTTCAAGAACCTGCCGCACGATCTGCAGCCACTGCTGGAATCCGGCATCCTGCTATGCGCGTTGGTGGCGGTGATCCTCAACGCCTTCTTCAACGGCATCGGCAGCGCCGAGGAAGCGAAAACGCATGCCGCGGGCGTGGCTGCCGCCGCGACGCATTAGCAAACGTGTCCCGGACGCGGCGCAGCGTGCAACGCTGCTCCGCAGATCCGGGATCCCGGTTTCTTCGCGACAACCGGGCCCCCGGATCAGCAGCACACCACGTCGGCAAGCCGACGCGTTGCGCAGCATCCGGGGAACGTGAAGCGCCCTACTTCACCTTCGGGTCGAGGCCGGTCGCGATCATCACCGGCGCGGCCTGCGCGGAAGAGATAAACGCGATCAGCGCGCGGCCGGCGTCGGGCTGCGGCGCAGCGCTGGAAAGGCCCGCCGAGAACACCGTGATCTTCTGCAGCTCGGGCGGAAGCGGGCCAACGATGTCGATGCCCTTGACCGGCTTCATTTCACTGATCTGCTGGAAGCCGATCTCGGCGTCACCGCTCGCTACGATCTCGCCGACCGGGGTAGCGGGAATTTTGCGCGCCTTGTCGCGCATCGCCTCGGTAATGCCGAGCTTGCCAAACATTTCGGTGCTGACATAGACGCCGCTGGCGCTGTCGGAATAGGCCACCGTCTTCGCCGAAAGCAGCGCCGCCTTCAGCGATTCCGGCGTCGAGATATCAGGCCGCGACGCCCCCGCCTTGACCGCGATGCCAATCGGCGAGTCCGCCAGATCGACCCGGCTGTCGGCGGCCACCCTGCCCTTGTCGATCAGATCGCCCAGCGCATAGCCGACCATGATCAGCACATCGGCGGGTTCGCCGCGCGACAGCCGCATCGGGATCGCCTGCGGCGTCTCGCCCATCGACGGACCGTAGGCCGTGACCACGGTATTACCGGTCGCCTTCTCGAATTGCGGCACCAATTGCTGGTAGGCCGCGGAAAAGCCGCCGGAGATCATCACATGGACCTCGGCGGCGGACGCGCCCTGCGCGGAGATGAAGGTGGCTGCTGCGACGAGCAGCGCGTGAATGCGACGCATGGCGTCCTCCCGATTTTTTGATCGCGTCACGATCGGACGTCGATGCGTCGCCACTGCGGCGATCAGTCGCAGATTAGACCAGGAATACCGGGAAGGCCACAACGCGCCGCGTGCTCGGCAAGACGACGAAACGCTTTAGCTACCGCGATAGGTGGCGTAGCTCCATGGCGTCACCAGCAGCGGCACATGCAGATGGCCTTCGGGGTCACTCACCGAAAAGCGCAGCGGGATCACGTCGAGGAACGGTGGATCGGATAGCGGCACGCTTTTCGCCGCGAAATAGCTTGCTGTGCTGAATGTCAGCTCGTAGCGACCGATCGGCACCGGTCGGCCACCGATCAGCGGCACGTCGGTACGGCCGTCCTGATTGGTGATCGCGCGGGCGATGACCCGGCTGGCGCCGAGATCGGACAATTCGGTCAGTTCGACCGCGATTCCAGCCGCCGGCCGGCCGCTGTGGGTGTCGAGCACATGGGTCGAGAGCCGGCCGTGGACCCGCAGGCGATCATCGCCATCGACCAGCAGGTCGACACGAAGCGCGGCGATCCGCAAGATTTCGGCGATTGAGTTGGCAACCTCAGTGGTCGGATCGCTCGGCAACCGCCGCTCGAAATCGCGCAGGATCGAATCCCGGGTCTGGCGGCGCGCGCAGACGATATAGGGGAAGCCGAACTTCTCTTTATACGCCGTGTTGACGCGATCGAACGCGGCATATTCGGCCTCCGATAGCCGATCGAGACCGACGCTGTTCTGCTCGGCATTGGATTCCGCCGTCAACAGATCGCCGCGCTTGGTCTTGTCGGCAAGGTCGGGATGGACCTTGATCAGCGCCAGCCGGCGGCCGGGCGCGGCGTCTTCCACCACCTTGCACATCGCCGCGAACAACTGCCGGATGCCCGAAAACGGCCTGGATGCAGCGGCCTCCTCGGCGATCCATGGCGAATACTCGAAGATATTCCCGAGCGCCGCGACGAAATCCTCCTTGCCGCAGGCGTTCAACTCAGCGAGCGTTTTTTCGGTCATGACAATTATCCGATGGCGCGGGCATCCGCCGCAAGATGTTTCAAATGAGCGTGCCAGTGCTCGGCGATCTGCAGCCGCGTCGGCACCCAGACCCTGTCATGGCTCACTATATAATCAAGAAAGCGGGCCAGCGCGGCGGCCCGGCCGGGCCGGCCGACGACGCGACAATGCAGCCCGACCGACATCATCTTCGGCGAGGTCGCGCCTTCGGCATACAGCACGTCGAAGGAATCCTTGAGATAGGTGTAAAATTCGTCGCCGCCGCCAAAGCCCTGCGGATTGACGAAGCGCATGTCATTGGCGTCGAGGCTGTAGGGAATGACCAGATGCGGTCCATTCGGTCCGTTGAGCCAGTACGGCAGATCGTCGGCATAGCTGTCGCACAGATACATCAGGCCACCAGCTTCCATCAGCAGCCGGTTGGTGTTGATCGAGCTGCGGCCGGTGTACCAGCCGAGCGGACGGACGCCGGTGGCTTCGGTATGGACGCGGATGGCATCCGCGATCTCTTGGCGCTCCTCGACCTCCGACATGTCCTTGTGGTCGACCCATTTCAGGCTGTGGCTGGCAATATCCCACTTCGCTTCCTGCATCGCCGCGACGATCTCGGGATTGCGCATCAACGCGGTAGCGACGCCGAACACCGTGGTCGGCAACTGGCGCTCGCTGAACATCCGCCACAGCCGCCAGAAGCCGGCGCGCGAGCCATATTCGAACATCGATTCGATATTGGCATGGCGTTGTCCCGGCCAGGGCTGGGCGCCCAGTACGTCGGACAGGAAAGCTTCCGAGGCGCGGTCGCCGTGCAAGATGTTGTTCTCGCCGCCCTCCTCGAAATTGACGACGAACTGCACCGCGATGCGGGCGCCGCCCGGCCATTGCGGATCGGGCGGCGTGCGACCGTAGCCGCGCAGATCGCGGGGGTAATCGGAGGTCATCCCACCAGCTCGAAGCGGACCGCCTGCGCGCCCTTCCAGAGAACTGTCTTGCCCATTTCCTTGAGATTATCGAGGTTGGAGGTCAGCGTGATGAAATGGTTGCCGGCGAGCTGGCCCATCTTGCTGGCAAAGGAGACGCCGCTATAGGCGAGCAGGATCTCGGTCTCGCTGATACCGCCCGGATACAGGATGATATGGCCGGGCGCGGGGAAGCTGGTGTGATTCTCGTAGGGCACGCCGAAATCGAGATCGCCGAGCGGCATCCAGACGCCCTCGCCGCTCCAGCGCACATGGATGGCCTGGCTCACAAACGGCATCGCCTTCTTGAAGGCCGCCACCGTCCGCGGCGCCGCTTCCTCCTCGAATTTGGCGTTGAAGCTGAACTCGCCGACGTGAACGATAAGTTGGCTCATCGGAATGATCTCATGGATTGGCGTGAAGGAAGGTGGCGAGAAGGCAGATTGCAGCCCGGATTGGACAAAGCAAGGACCATTCCAGCGTCAATCCACCGGTATCCGGCAACTTATCCGCCGCGGCGTCCCAATCCAGATGAACCACACGCGCTAACGTTCATCACTCATGGGCGACTGGAAGGTGCGGGGATCTTCGCGGGACCGGCGACGCGCCACCTCGAGGGCCTGAGCGAAATCGTCAGCATCGAACCACACTTCGGTGCGCATCGGCGCGTCGATTCCGTCGTCCCAGATATGTTCGGCGGCGACATCGAAGCGCATCTTGTGCGATTGGCTGACCGCCTGGACTCCATAGCCGGTGACGGCCCATTGCCGACCCAGCCAAAAAACATGGCGATGCAGAACCATGTTCGTTCCTCCATTTTTTGCAAATCGAACTACAAAAACAACCCCGCCCGAAGAGAGCGAGGCTCAATTGCATCAACAGACTAAATACCGTCTCAGAAAATGATGGTCATCATTGACCGGTTCTCCGGTTCAGATCCGACCATCCTGATTGGAAGGCCGCTGCGCCCTCTGCGCGTTGCGCTCGGCATCGGCCTTGTTGGCTTCATGGCGTCCGATCACGCAACCGGCCACCACCCCGACCTTCCCATGACCGGCATAATGGCCGGCAATGCCACCGATGATGGCGCCCTTGATGCACCCCTTGGCCTCGGCCGCGGCGGACGACAACACCAGGGCCGCAACCGCGGTGCACAACATCAAATTCTTCATGGCGGTTTCCCGTTTGGTTGATGCCGGACAAGCCACGGCTGCGGGAAAAGTTCCAGGATTCACGCCGGCGTGAAATCCATGGCATACAGGACGCCCTTCGCCGATGGATTACAGACATGGCCGCGCCAAAAACTCCTGCCTTTGAAACGCTGAGCCTGCATGCAGGGCAGCGGCCCGATGCCGCGACCGGCGCCCGCGCGGTGCCGATCTATCAGACCACCTCCTATGTGTTCCAGGATTCCGATCACGCCGCGGCGCTGTTCAACCTCGAGCGTGCCGGCCACATCTACACGCGCATTTCCAACCCGACGACCGCCGTGCTCGAGGAGCGTCTCGCGGCACTGGAGGGCGGCGTCGGCGCGGTCTGCACCGCCTCGGGCATGGCCGCGCTGCATCTGGCGATCGCCACTTTGCTCGGCGCCGGCGATCACATCGTCGCTTCGTCGTCGCTTTATGGCGGCACCATCAACCTGCTGGCGCATACGCTGCCGCGCTTCGGCATCACGACCACTTTCGTGCCGCCGCGCGACCATGACGCGTTCCGCCGCGCGATCCAGCCCAATACGAGGCTGGTGATCAGCGAGACCATCGGCAATCCCGGCCTTGAAGTCCTCGACATCCCGGCCGTCGCGGCGATCGCGCACGAGGCAAGGATCCCGCTGCTGATCGACAATACCTTCGCCACGCCGTTTCTCAGCCGGCCGATCGAACAAGGCGCCGACCTGGTGATGAACTCAGCCACCAAATGGATCGGCGGCCACGGCATCGCGATCGGCGGCGTCATCGTCGACGGCGGTCGTTTTGACTGGCATGAATCCGGCAAATTCCCGGTGCTCACCGAACCCTATGCCGGCTACCACGGCATCGTGTTCGACGAACAATTCGGTAATGCGGCCTTCATCATGCGCGCGCGCACCGAAGGCCTTCGCGACTTCGGCGCCTGCCTGTCGCCGACCAACGCCTTCCAGCTGCTGCAGGGCGTCGAGACCCTTGGCATCCGGATGGAGCGCCACGTCGCCAATACCCATACGGTGCTGGCCTTCCTCGCAGCCAGCAAGGCGATCGACTGGGTACTGCATCCCTCGCTGGAGCATCACCCGGACCACGAATTGGCCAAACGGCTGCTGCCGCGCGGCGCCGGCTCGATCATCTCGTTCGGCATCAAGGGTGGTCGTGCCGCCGGCCGCAAATTCATCGAATCGCTGCGGCTGGTCAGCCATCTCGCCAATGTCGGCGACGCCAAGACGCTGGTCATTCATCCCGCCAGCACCACGCATCAACAAATGGATACCGCGCAACTCAAGGCCGCCGGTATCGGCGAGGAACTGATCCGGCTGTCGGTCGGCATCGAGGCGTCGCAGGACATCATCGACGACCTCGGCCAGGCGCTCCGCCTGTCGCAAAAGGCCTGAACCATGCAGATCAATGTCAACGGCCTCGATACCTTCGTCGCCACCGGCGGCCGCGCCTTCGATTCATCGCTGCCCGCCGTGGTGATGATTCACGGCGCCGGCTTCGATCACTCGACCTGGGCGCTGCACAGCCGCTGGTTCGCGCATCACGGTTTTGCAGTGCTGGCGCCGGACCTGCCAGGCCATGGCCGCTCGAAGGGCGAGGCGCTGACGACCATTGCCGATCTCGCCGACTGGACCGCTGCGCTGATCGATGCAGCAGGGGCGTCCTCCGCGCGTCTGATCGGCCATTCGATGGGCTCGCTGATCGCGCTGGAAACCGCGGCGAGGCATCCGGAAAAAATCACGCGGCTCGATCTGATGGGCACCGCGGCGACGATGAGCGTCGGCCCGGATCTGCTGGACGCGGCGCGGGCCAATGAGCACGGCGCCATCGACATGGTGTCGATCTGGGGGTTGGGCTTTCAGGCCGGGCTCGGCGGCAGCCTCGCGCCAGGGCAGTGGATGCATGGCGGCGCGCAACGCGTGCTGGAGGCGACCAGGCCCGGCGTGCTGTTCACCGACCTCACCGCCTGCAATGATTACCAAGGCGCACTCGCCGCGGCCGCGCAGCTGGCTATTCCCGTGACGCTGATTCTCGGCGAGCGCGACTTGATGACTCCCGCCAGGGCCGGCAAGGCGCTCGCCGCGGCCTTGCCGAATGCCCGTACCGTCGTGCTGTCTGGCGCGGGCCACATGATGATGGTGGAAAAGCCCGACGAGGTGCTGGCCGCCTTGCGCGGCTAGAACGTGGCAATCCCGGTTGCGTGGCGCGGCGCGCCGTGCTTCCTGTGGATTGTCATCGGTGCCTCCGCGAGGAGGTGAAACGGGAATGCGGTAAGGGGATCTCCCCAATTCCGCGGCTGCCCCCGCAACTGTATGCGGCCATTTCCGATCCACACAGCCACTGGACCTGCCATGCAGCTCTGGGAAGGCGGATCGGGAGACGACCGTTAGCCAGGAGACCGGCCAATGACTCTTATCAACTCGTTCGACGGTGGGTCGACGGAAGGGGTCCTATGGCTATCCGGAATTGGGCTGCCGGCACGGCAGCCTTGTTGGCATTGTCCTGTTGCAATGGCGCCGCGCGCGCGCAGTCCTCACCTGAACGGTTACCCGATCTGGTGGTGACCGCGGACCGGGTCGCCGCCCCGCTCAGCCGGACCGGAAGCGCCATCAGCGTCATCAACAGCGAGACCATCGCCACCGGCAATCCGGGCTCGCTGGTCGATGCCTTCCCCACCGTGCCCGGCCTCGACATCACCGAAAACGGCGGCCCCGGCGGCACCACCAGTATCCGGCTGCGCGGCGGCAATATCGGCCAGACGCTGGTGATGATCGACGGCATCCGCGTCAACGATCCCACCGCGGCATCCGGCGACTATGATTTCGCAATGTTCGCGCCGTCGGTGATCGAGCGCATCGAAGTACTGAAGGGACCGCAGAGCGCGCTGTACGGCTCCGACGCGATGGGCGGCGTCGTCAACATCATCTCGAAGAAGGGCACGGGCCCAACGCAGTTCAGCCTGCGCAGCGAAGCCGGCAGCTACGGCACCGCCTCGACCAACGGATCGATGACCGGCTCGAACGGCCCGTGGTCCTACGCCTTCACCGGCGGCGGCCAGCACAGCAACGGTTTTTCCCGCTACGGCTATCGCATCCCGGCGCTCGAAGCCCGGTTTCCAAATCTGCAAAACGACGGCTACGACCGGCTCGGCCGCTCGGCGCGGATCGGCTACGATGCCGGCGAAGGCGTCAAGCTGGAGACCGGCTATCTGGCCTCCTACACGCGCGCGGCCTATGACGCCGCCACCGGCAGCTTTCCGGATACGCCG
>JACMOT010000106.1 GCA_014377915.1 Tardiphaga sp. | reverse complement strand
CGGGGCTCACACCGGGAAACCGCCATGGGAACGCTCATCCAACTCTTCCGACTGGTTCTAATCCCCGCGGGGATGGCCATGTTTATGATCGCCGCGCAGATGTCTGCGGGACTGACCCTGCGCACCGGCGAAATGTCGATCGTCATCAGCAGCCGCTGACCGGCGACGCGCGCAATATCACCTACTCCGATTGCACTCATCTTCGACGGCTCCACGGGACGGTGCTGAACTCCGTCGGCACCGGCATGATATCTGGTTCAGCGGTGGCCTTTCGCAGAATGACGGCGCCGATGGTATCGTGCGTGACTTCGACAGGCGTGCCATCGGCATCCACGGAGAGCACACCGACGACTTCCACCGGCGCCCGCCCGACATAGGCTTCCACCAGATCCGTCAGCCTGCTCACTTCGGCTCGGATGAAATGCGGGGTCCAATCGGCGGGCAGGCCTTTCACCGCGGGATATTCGCCGCCGCGGCCATCACCAGCGGCCCGAGCTGGCACATGTTGGCGGAGATCGCGACGATGTCGGCAAAGTCCCGCGCTTTCCGGCGGCTTGCGGCCGCCAGCACCTTGTTGATCGCCAGATCGGCCTGATGAAGCCGAAGCCCCCATTGTTCGTCCCTCACCAGCGGGAAGAAACGAATGCGGCTGTCGCTCATCCACTGGATGACGGTCGATGACAGGCCATCGGAAACCGTAGCCTCATAGGTTCCATAGGTGCGGACATCGACCGCGACGACAAGGTCTTGCTTTTCGAGATCGGCGATATCTTTGTCCGTAGCTTCAGAGACTTCTTCGTCGGTGTCGTGGAAAATATCGATATCGTCGGAGCGGCGTGGCCAATCGCGGTTGAGGATGAGGCCTCCGGCCATTTAGCTGGATGGCGAACGGTTTTGCGATAGCAGCCGCATGATCCGCTTCTGAAGATCGGTAAGTGCCATCAGACACGCTCCGCGCGCGACAGCAGCTCGCGTCCCAGAACGAACGCCTGCGCGTCGCCCCGCTCCATCATTGCCTTGGCAATCACAACCGCCCGGGCACGAAGATCGGGCAGCCGGTCGAGGTCGACATTGTCCAGAATACGCACGCTGTACTGCGACAGCGCCTGAGCGCACAGAACCTCGAGTTCCCTGTCGCTGCGATGCTCGTCACGCAGGCGTTCGGCCAAGCGCAGCACTTCGTCCCGCGCCAGAGACGGAACCAGAACTTCCACACGCACCAGATCGGCAGCCCCGCCGCAGCGCCGATACTTCTTGATCCGATCCCGCGCGGTCATAGGATTCCCCTTTAAAGTCAATCTATTATGCGTATCCGGGATACGCAATGAAGAATTGACCCAGGATCGAAACGCGGCGATCGCAGCGATTTAGCGGGATGAATTGGTAAAGCAATCAGGCTGGTGCGAGCTTCACCTCTCCCCAATGGGGAGAGGTGAAGCCGGTGCTTTGTCTACTTGCCCCAGAGGTCTTTCGCGACGTCGACGGCGAGGGTCAGCTTGGCCCACTGCTCTTCCTCGCTGAGGATATTGCCTTCTTCCGTCGAGGCGAAGCCGCATTGCGGGGAAACGGCGAGTTGCTCCAGGGGAGCAAACTTGGCTGCTTCCATCAGGCGCGCCTTGATATCTTCCTTCTTTTCGATCTCGCCGAATTTCGAGGTGATGACGCCGACCACCACGACCTTGTTGCCCTTCGGCAGGAAGCGCAGCGGCTCGAAGCCACCGGCGCGGTCGGAATCATATTCCAGGAAGTAGCCGTCATAATTGGTTCCGGCCAGTAGCGTCTCGGCGACCGGCTCATAGCCGCCCGACGAGATCCAGGTGGAGCGGAAATTGCCGCGACAGACATGGGTAGTGATCACCATGTCGGCGGGACGCTCCGCGATCGCGTAATTGATGATGCGAGCATAGATCTGCTGCAGGCCGTCGGCATCCTCGCCGCGGGCACGCAGCTTGGCGAGTTCATCCTCCGAGCAGAGATAGGCCCAGACGGTGTCGTCGAGCTGCAGATAGCGGCAGCCGGCGTCATAGAATGCCTTCACAGCCTTGCGGTAGGTCTTCGCCAGATCCTCGAAGAACAGATCCATGTCCGGATAGGCGTCCATCGAGATCGCCTTGCGGCCACCACGGAAATGCAGCACGGCCGGCGACGGGATGGTCATCTTGGCGGTGACGCCGGCGATGTCGGCGTGGCGCTTCAGGAACTTGAAGTGCTCGAGCATCGGATGGTCAGCCGGGAAGTCGAGCTTGCCGATCACGCGTACGGCGTCCTGGCGGGTCTGCACGCCGGCGAACTGGATGCCGTGATCCGGATGATACAATTCACAACCGGTCAGCTTGGCCAGAAAGTCGAAGTGCCACCAGGAACGGCGGAATTCGCCATCGGTGGCCAGCTGGAGGCCGATCGCGGCCTGCTTGTGCACGACCTTCTCGATCTCGGAATCCTCGATCTTGCGCAGATCCTCAGCCGTGATTTCGCCCTTTTCGAGCCTGGCGCGAGCGTCCTTGATCTTCTGCGGGCGCAGCAGGCTGCCGACTTCGTCGGCGCGGAACGGGGCTTTGGTTCGTTGCATGGTTTTGTACTCCTGAGTGATTGTATCGAATCTATTGCAATCCGATCCCCGGACGCGGTGCGCTGCGCGGCACTTGCCGCGTGTTGCTTCGCGTCCGGGGAACGATGCCGGCGAGTTGAACCAACTAATGCGTCCCGCCGGCAACGCCGAGAAAGCGTTCCAATACCGCGGGATCGGCCTTCAGCGCTGCACTGGCCGCGTCATGGACGATACCGCCACGTTCCAGTATCACGACGCGGTCAGCGAGACCGAGAATCTTTTGCGCATTCTGCTCGACGATAATGGAACAGATACGACCGGCCCGGGTGATCTTGCCGAGCGCGGCCAATAATTCCTCGACGATGATTGGCGCCAGACCCTCGGTCGGCTCGTCGAGCAGCAACACTTTCGGATTGAGCACCAGCGCGCGGCCGACCGCCAGCATCTGCTGTTCACCGCCGGACAGCTGGTTGCCGAAATTCGCCTTGCGCTCTTCCAGCCGCGGAAACATTTCATAGACCTTGCGCACGGTCCATTCGCCGGGCTGCGCCACCGCGGTCATGTTTTCTTCCACCGTGAGCGAGCGAAAGATGTTGCGCTCCTGCGGCACCCAGCCGATGCCCGCGCGGGCGCGCTGGTCGGCGCGCATCGACGTAAGGTCGCGCCCACCGAGCGACAGCGCGCCGCTGAATCGCTTGGTGACGCCGACAATGGAATTGATCAGCGTGGTCTTGCCGGTGCCGTTACGTCCCAACAACGCCAGCACCTGGCCCTCGCCGAGCCGCAAGGTCATGTTCGGGATCACCACCGCCTGGCCGTAGCCGGCGCGTAGCGCGTCGATACGCAGGAGCTCAGACATCAGCGCCCTCGCCCAGATATACCGCCTTGACGCGTGGATCACGCGCGACTTCGTCGGGTGGGCCCTCCACCAGCATCGATCCTGCGACCAGCACCGAGATGCGGTCGGCGGACGAAAACACCAGGTCCATGTCATGCTCGATCAGCAGCACGGTGACGTCGCGCGGCAGGCTGGCCACCGCCGACAGAATATCATGCCGCTCGCTTTCCGGCACGCCGGCGGCGGGCTCGTCGAGCAGCAGCACGCGCGGCTTGGTCGCCAGCGCCACCGCGATCTCCAGCAGCCGTTGCTTGCCATAGGGCAGCGTCGCGGTCGGCTCGTTCATGACGTCAAGCAGATGGAAGCGGGTCAGGTTTTCCGCGATCTCATCATTGACGGCGGGGCGCGTGCCCATGCGGCGCCACCAGTCGCCGCCATGGCCGAGATGTTCGGAGGCGGCCAGGCCGATGGTCTCCAGCGGTGTCAGATCGGCGTAGAGTTGGTTGATCTGGAAGGTGCGTGACAGCCCGCGCAGCACGCGCTTATGGACCGGCAGATCGGTGATGTCGTTGCCCTCAAGCAGAATTCGGCCGGAGTTCGGCGCCAGCACGCCGGTCAGCAGATTGATTACCGTGGTCTTGCCGGCACCGTTCGGACCGATCAGCGCGTGGCGCGCCCCGGTCGCGATATTCAGGCTGAGATCGCGGGTGACAGCCAGGCCGCCAAATTTCTTTTCGAGGTTGACGGTTTGTAGCGCGAAACTCATGGCGCTTCCCCTTCCGGCAGCGCGACCGGCGCTTTCGTTCCGAATTTGCGCAGCAGCAACCGCGGCAGATATAGCGCCCAGCGGTTCATGCGCTCGCGGCCGATCAGCACGATGATGACCAGCACCAGGCCGATCCAGAACTGCCAGTATTGCGGCGTCAGCGTCGAGAACAATTCCTGCAGCAGCTTGAAGATGACCGCGCCGATCAGCCCGCCATAGAGATAGCCGGTGCCGCCAATGATCAGCACCAGCATCAAATCGGCGGAGCGGTCAAAGGCGAAGCCGTCGAGCGAGGCCAGCGCCGTGGTCTGGGTCGACAGCGCGCCGGCGACCCCGGCGTAAAAGGCGGCAATGGTATAGATCGCGATCAGCCGGCGATTGACGGGAATGCCAATCGCCGAGGCGCGCAGCGGGTTGTTGCGGATGGCGCGCAGCGACAGGCCGAACGGTGAATGCACGATGCGCCGCGCCAGCAGGAACAGGAGGAACAGCACCGCGAGACAATAGAGGAAGCCAACCTTGCCAAAGATGTCGAACGAGAATTGGCCGAGGATCGGAGCCATCTCGATGCCCTGCAAGCCATCGGAGCCGCCCGTAATGTTGGAGAAGCGGTTCGCGAGTTCGCGCAGCAACAGGGCAATGCCAAGCGTCACCATCAGACGGGTCAGGTCCGAGCCGCGCATCACCAGAAAACTGGTAACGAAGCCCAGCAGCATCGCGGCAAGGCCCGCGACCAGCAGCGCCAGTACCGGCTCGTCGACGATATGGTGCAGCGCCAGCAGGCCCGCGGCATAGCCGCCGAAGCCAAAAAAAGCGGCGTGGCCGAGCGACAGGATGCCGGCATAGCCAAGGATCAAATCGAGCGACAGCGCGAACAGCGCCAGCCAGGCGATCTCGGTGAGGATCAGGTAGCGGTTCGGAAACAGCAGGACGGCGCTGGCGGCGAGCAGCCAGAACACGAGTTCCGGCCAGCGCCAGCGGCCGCGCGCGACAGCAAAAGCGCCGACCTGGGAGCGAAGCGTTTCGGAGACGGACATCAGGCCCTCACCGCGCCGCGGTACGGCCGAACAGGCCGTTCGGGCGCCAGATCAGGATCACGATCATCATGGTGTAGATCACGAAGGCGCCAAGTTTTGGCACGTAGTATTTTCCCGCGACGTCACCGATGCCCAGCAGCAAGGATGCGAGGAACGGACCGGTAATACTGGAGGAGCCGCCGACGGTGACCACGATCAGAAAGTAAATCATGAATTTCAGCGGGAAATACGGATCGAGGCCGAGGATTTCGGCACCAAGCGCGCCACCCATGCCGGCCAGGCCGCAGCCGAACGCGAAGGTCAATGCGAACACCTGCGGCACGTTGATGCCGAGACCGGAGGCGGCGCGCGGGTCGTCAACCGCCGCGCGCAGCCGGCTGCCGAAGCGGGTTTTCGACAGGATCAATTGCAGGGCGATGGTCAGCAGCCCGCAAATCACGATAATCATCAGCCGGTAGCGGCCGACGCCGAGGCCAAAGATGTCGATCTGGCCCTGCAGGTAGGCCGGCAGATGAATAAAGGTCTGCGACGATCCCATGAAATAGTCGCAGGCGGTGACCGACATGAACACCAGACCGATGGTGAACAGCACCTGGTCGAGATGGCTGCGGGTGTAGAGATGGCGGTACAGCGTGCGCTCCAGCAGCGCACCGACCGCGGCGCTGACCAGGAAGGCGATCGGCAGGGCGGCGAAGAACGGCAGGCCGGAGCGATTGACCAGCACGGCACAGACATAGCCGCCGGCCATCGCGAACGCGCCGTGGGCGAGGTTGACGAAATTCATCAGCCCCAGCGTCACCGCCAGCCCGCACGCCAGCACGAACAGCAACATGCCATAGGCGACGCCGTCGAACAGGATGGTGAGAAGGGTCATCAAGCGCAGTTGCTTTCTTGTCCCTCCGCCCGCGTCTTCGCGGTGGGGAGGGTGGCCGGCCGACAGGCCGGTCGGGTGGGGGTAGTACAGCGATGAGAATGGCGCGTCGGACGCGCCCCAACCCGGCCTCCCCCCGAAAGTGCGGGGGGAAGCAGGCCATCATCCGTTGCTCTTACTTCTTCGTCTTGCCGGGATCCTTGACGTTTTCGAAGGTAGCGAATTCGATATTGTAGAGCTCGCCGTCGACCTTCTTGACCTCGCGAATATAGATGTTCTGGATGATGTCGCGGGTTTCCGGATCGATCGAGATCGGGCCGCGCGGGCTCTCCCAGGCCATGCCCTTCATGGCGGCAATCAGCGAGTCGCCGTCGACCTTGCCGCCAGTCTTCTTGATCGCCTCGTAGATCAGATGGATGCCGTCATAGCCCGACACCGCCATGAAACCCGGGCGGCTGCCAAAAGCCTTCTTGTAGTCGGCGACGAAGGCCTTGTTCATGGCGGAGGGGTGCGCCGCCGAATAGAGATGCGCGGTGACGGCGCCCAGCGCCGCGTCGCCCATGTTGTTGAGCAGGTCATCGTCCATTACGTCGCCCGGTCCGATCACCTTGATGCCGGACTTGTCGAGGCCGCGCTCGGCATATTGCTTCATGAAATTTCCGCCCTGCCCGGCCGGCACGAACACGAACACCGCGTCGGGCTTGGAATCCTTCATGCGCTGCAGGAACGGCGCGAAGTCCGGATTGGCCAGCGGCACCTTGACCTCCTCGACCACCTCGCCGCCGCCGGCGACGAAACGCTCCTTAAAGAACTGCAGCGCGTCGTTGCCGGGCGCGTAGTCCGAGGTCAGGGTCGCGACCTTCTTGATGCCGTTCTTGGCAGCCCAGTCGCCGATGATGGTGGAGGACTGCGCCAGCGTGAACGAGGTGCGCACGATATAGGGCGAGCGCTCGGTAATGATCGAGGTTCCCGCGGCCATCACGACTTCCGGGATCTTGGCCTGGGTGGCGAGCGGCGCGGCGGCGAGAGCGGCGGGGGTCACGCCGAATCCGGCAATGACGCTGACCTTCTCATTGACGATCAATTCCTGCGCCAGGCGCTTGGTATTGTCGGGCAGCGCGGCATCATCCTTTAGGATGATCTCGATCTTCTTGCCGGCGACGCTGTCGCCGTTCTTCTGCATGTAGGGCTTGATGGCGTTATTGTTCTGCTGGCCGGTCGAGGCCTGGCCACCGGTCATTGGCACGATCAGGCCAATCTTCACGCTTTCCTGCGCCTGCGCGACCGCGCACAACGAAAGAACTCCCGCGGCAGCGACCGTGGCGAAAACAAATTTCTTCAGCATGGTAGTCCTCCTGTGGTCGTCCCGTCGGCTCTTAGCGGCCGCAGATCATGGCTCGATACAATGTCACCCGCGATAACGAAGCCCGGCGGGGCTGTCAACGACAGGTTGACAACACAACCTGCGATGCTAACTGCCTCTGCACAGGTCAGCGTGGCATGCCTGCCGCGGGCCGCCAACCGGCTTTTGTTTTGAATGATAGCAATGTCGCTTTTTCCGGCGGACCTTCCCGATGTCGAAGCCCGTCATTAATCATGGACGTTACGTCCCCGCGCTGATCAATTTCCTCGGCAACAAGCTAGCGGGCGGCGCGTCGAGTGCCTATCGCCGCGAATTCGGGGTGGGCGTGACCGAGTGGCGCATCCTGTCGCTGCTGGCGGTCGAGAATTCCTGCACCGCACAACAGATCTGCCAGTTCTTCGACCTCGACAAGGGGCTGGTCAGCCGCACCACCCGATCGCTGGTCGACAATGGCAGCGTCACGGTTACCGAACCGTCCGGCGAGAGCAAGCGCGTGATCACGCTGACCCGCACCGGCCGCGCTTTGCACGACCGCATCATCGACCTCGCGCTCGACCGCGAGCGCGTGCTGCTGGAATGTCTCGAGCCGCACGAGGTCGATGTGCTGATCGGCCTGCTGCGCCGATTGCTGGCGCAGACGGCGGCCGTCAATGCCGTCCCGACCCGGACCGCCGCCCCCGCGGCAAGGAAACCGCGACGCCGTAAGAGCTGACTCGCCGGTCAGGCCCGTTAACACCGCGAAGCGATCGCGAATTTGCCGGTCGCCACCAATATTAATTCTGTTATGATTGACCGCAGTGCAACAGACGACCTCGCGCCATGCTTATATCTCGTCGTGTTCCAGCTCTGATCGTGCTCCTGCTGATGGCCCCCGGCCTCGGCGGTTGTGGCTCCATCAGCGCATTCCTGGCCGGCGGCATGGCCGACCTGATCCCGGCCTGGGCCGGCGGATTGCCGCCCGACGCCCCACCGCGGCCGGGCACGCCGCAATATGACGAATACATGAAGCAGCGCGAAAGCAAGCCGTCGCCGGCGACGCTGAGCGGACCCGATCCGGCAAACTCGCCCTCCGCACAAGCGGTGCATTGATCGCACAGACGGCGAAGCCGGCTGAGATACAGACCCGGAATCCTGAATTGTTTTGAACATCTCCAGAACCTGAGCTGGACCGTTCCCGCCCCGGAATGACAGCAGCGGTCAATCTCACGGCATGAGATGTGCAACATCGGTCGCATGGACCGCATCCTGCTTACGCGGGTTTCAGGGAGATACTGGATGGCGACGGGAACGGTTGCGACATCGTCAGGCGACACCCCACGAACTCAAGGGCGCGCTCAATGCCATCGGCACCAGCAGCGCGCAAAATTGATGGACGAGCTGACTGTGGCGGCGTTGCCGGAGGTGGCCTGAACGAGCATGCCGAACATCCTGCTGATCAATCCCAACAGCTCCGAGAACACCACCGCGATGATGGTCGGCATCGCCGCCGCTGGCGTGCCGGGTGACGTGCAAATCATTGGCGCCACCGCGCGCAAAGGCCCGATGATGATCACGACAGCCGCCGCGCTGGCGGCCAGTGCCGACGAAGTGGTGGAAGTCGGCCTGCGCGACGGCGCCGGCTGCGCCGGCATCATTGTCAGCGCCTATGGCGACCCCGGCCTGAAGGCGCTGCAGGACCGCGTCGCGATCCCGGTGGTCGGGATCTGCGAGGCCTCGATGCGCGAGGCGCCGGCCGGCGCTTCGGCGTCGCCACCGTGCCCCCCGAGCTGGTGGAATCGATCGAGCAGGCCGCGCGCGAACTGAACCTCAGCCATCTGCTTTGCGGCGTCCGCCTCACGCCCGGTGATCCCGTTGAATTGGCCAGGGATCCGGACCGGCTGCGGGCGGCACTCGCCGAGGCGGCGCGCGCCTGCCTGCAGAGAGACGGCGCCGACGTCGTGATCATTGGTGGCGGCCCGCTCGGCCAGGCCGCTTTGGCCCTGTCGTTGTTGTTCCGCGAGCCGATCATCGCGCCAATCCCCGCCGCGGTGCGGCGGCTGCTCGGGATGATGGCGGTGGAGGCCGCGCGGAGCAGGTAGCCGGCGTTTTCGCCATGTCGGAGCTGGCGCCGCGCCCGCCCCGCAAGACCACCTCAGTTCATGAACACCACGGTCTTCTTGCCGTTGTGAATGAGGCGGTCCTCGTGGTGGGAGCGCATCGCGCTGGCCAGCACGCGGCGT
>JACMOT010000105.1 GCA_014377915.1 Tardiphaga sp. | reverse complement strand
GGCGGCGTCGCGGATCGGCGATGTCGTCGAACTGATCAATACTATCGCCGGGCAGACCAATCTGCTGGCGTTGAACGCCACGATCGAGGCGGCGCGGGCCGGCGAGGCCGGTCGCGGTTTCGCGGTGGTCGCCTCCGAAGTGAAGGCGCTGGCCGAGCAGACCGCCAAGGCGACCGGCGAAATTTCGGCGCAGGTTTCCGGCATCCAGGCGGCGACGCAGGATTCTGTCGGCGCGATCCTCGAGATCAGCGACACCATCGGCCGGATGTCGGAGATCGCCTCGACCATCGCCTCGGCGGTGGAGGAGCAGGGCGCCGCCACGCAGGAGATTTCCCGCAATGTGCAGCAGGCCGCGCAGGGCACGCTGCAGGTGTCGTCGAACATCACCGACGTGCAACGCGGGGCTTCCGAGACCGGCTCGGCCTCGTCGCAGGTGCTGTCGGCGGCGCAGTCGCTGTCGTCGGACAGCAACCGGCTGAAGGTGGAACTCGGGCGGTTCCTTGGTCAGGTGCGCGCGGCGTAAGATGGCGGCTAGTACAGGAGCCGGTGCATCGTACCGGCTCCTTCCCTCTACCGGATGGTCGTGTCGATGCCCGGGCTGACAATCAAGAAGTCAATTAGCTGAGCTACTCGCCGACGGTCATGACCGGGGGATTTTTGAATGATGCTTGCCAGCCTTTCGATCCGAACCAAGATTATCAGTGTCGTTTCTTTCCTGCTGCTCGCGATGTCGGTCATGGGTTTTCTGGCCATTCGCAACCTGCATGCGATCAATGCGCATGCGGCTGAAATCCAGGCCAGCTGGTTACCGAGCGTCCGCATATTGGGGGAGATGCGTGGCAGCGTTGCTTCCTACCGCAACGTCATTTGCGGTCACCTGTTGTCGCCCAGCGCCGAGGCCAAGGCGGACGCGGAACGACGGCTGGCGACCTTCGTCGCCAATTTGACGAACTTTCGCACGCGCTATGAAAAACTGATTTCGTCGCCGGAGGAACGATCGATTTACGATGAATGGGCGCGGCGATGGGACGTCTACAAGATAGCGTCACTGGAAATTCTGGCATTGTCCAACCAGAGCGTCGGCCGGTTTCCGCAGGACGCCCAGGATCTGAACGAGACCAAGGTTATTCCGATGGGTCAGTTGTCGGACCGTCTGCTCGACAAGGATATCGACCTCAACAACAAGGGCGCCGACACCGCCGGCGCGGCGGCCGCGGCGGAGTATGAGTCGGCGTTGATGATGCTGACGACGCTGCTGGGTCTTTCGGCCGTGCTGGGCATCGGCCTTGCCGTCTATCTTGTGCGCGACGTGTCGAGCGGGATCAATTCCATCATCCGGCCGATGCAGGCGCTGGGCGCCGGCGATCTCACCGCGGTGGTGCCGCACCAGGGCGTCAACACCGAAATCGGCGCGATGGGCGACGCGCTGCAAATCTTCAAGCAGGCGCTGATCGACAAGAAGGCGGCGGATGAAACCGCCATGGTCGATGCCAGTGCCAAGATCGAGCGTGGCCGCCGCGTCGATGGCATCACCCGTGATTTCGAGGCGACGATTGGCGATATCGTCAATACCGTGTCGTCCGCCTCGACCGAGCTGGAGGCTTCGGCCGGCACGCTGACGGCGACAGCCGAGCGCGCGCAGCAACTCACAACGATGGTCGCCGCGGCTTCCGAGGCCGCCTCGACCAATGTTCAGTCGGTCGCCTCGGCCACCGAGGAAATGGCCTCTTCGGTGAACGAGATCAGCCGTCAGGTGCGGGAATCCTCGATTATCGCTGGTCAGGCGGTTGATCAGGCGCGCAAGACCAATGATCGTGTGGCTGAATTGGCGAAAGCCGCGGCGCGGATCGGCGACGTGGTCGAATTGATCAACACCATCGCCGGCCAGACCAATCTGCTGGCCTTGAACGCCACGATCGAGGCGGCGCGCGCCGGCGAGGCCGGTCGCGGCTTCGCGGTCGTGGCGTCGGAAGTAAAGGCGCTGGCCGAGCAGACGGCCAAGGCGACCGGTGGAAACTCGACCCAAATCTCGGGCATCCAGGCGGCGACGCAGGATTCTGTCGGCGCGATCCGGGAGACCGGCGATACGATCGGCCGGATGTCGGAGATCGCCTCGACCATCGCCTCGGCGGTGCATGAGCAGGGCGCCGCCACGCAGGAAATCTCCCGCAACGTGCAGCTCGCCGCGCAGGGCACCATGCAGGTATCGTCGAACATCACCGACGTGCAGCGCGGCGCCAGCGAGACCGGCTCGGCGTCGTCGCAGGTGTTCTCCGCCGCGCAGTCGCTGTCATCCGACAGCGGCCGCCTGAAGGCCGAAGTCGGAAAATTTCTGCGGTCGGTACGGGCGGCCTAGAGCCGGAAGCGTTTAATCTGGTTCGCAACTTCTGCCCCTTGATTGCGGGGTCAGGGAAAGCCCATTGGCTTTCCCCTTGGCGAAGCGACGCGGCAATCCAGCATGCCACAAGCAAGAAGACTGGATTGCTTCGTCGCAGGCGCTCCTAGGAAGAAAGGGCACTTGTCCCGGACGCGGGGCAATGCGCCTCCGGAGGAGGCGCCATGCGCCCCAGAGCCGGGACCGCCAGAAACGCGGTCGCCTGATACGCT